>NZ_JBFAUT010000013.1:0-162915 GCF_040679475.1 Actinoallomurus sp. NPDC052274 | reverse complement strand
CCGATGGCGCTGGCCGTCGGCGGACGCCTGCCCCTCCGGGCGATCGTCGCCGCCGCGCCGGGGCTGCTGCGGCACGGCGCGACGCCCGGCGCGGTGCTCGGCGCGCTCACGTACGTCCTGCAGGGGCTCGCCCCGGCGCTGCACACCGCCATCCGGGGGCTGGGCGGCAGCGGGCTGCGCCTCGCGGTGACCCTCGACCGCCTGGCCGAGACCGGCGAGGTCCCCGCCGTGCCGCGCCCCACCGGAGACGGCGGCGACCTGCGGCTGACCGGCGTGACCTTCGCGTACGGGCCGGACGCCGAGCCCGTGATCGACGACCTGTCCCTGGCGGTCCCCGACGGCGACCACCTGGCGGTCGTCGGCCCGAGCGGCATCGGCAAGTCGACCCTGGCCCTGCTCGTCGCCGGGCTGCTCAGGCCCACGCGCGGCACCGTGCTCCTGGGCGGCACGCCCGCCTCGGACGTCGCGCCGGAGGCCCGCACGCTCATCCCCCAGGAGGCGTACGTCTTCGGCGGCACGCTCCGCGACAACCTGTGTCACCTGCGCGGGGACACCGAACGCCCGGATGACGACGAGCTCGCCGCCGCGGCGGCCGCGGTCGGCCTGACGGACCTGGTCGACCGCCTCGGCGGGTACGACGCCGAGGTCGACCCGGCCGCGCTGTCCGCCGGCGAACGCCAGCTCGTCGCGCTGACCCGCGCGTACCTGTCCCCGGCGCGGCTCGTCCTGCTGGACGAGGCCACCTGTCACCTCGACGCCGCGGCCGAGGAGCGCGCCGAAGCGGCCTTCGCCGCGCGGCCCGGCTCCCTGATCGTCATCGCGCACCGGATGACCTCGGCCCGGCGCGCCCGCCGGGTGCTCATGCTCGACGGCACGCGGGCCTGGCTCGGCCGCCACGAGGACCTGCTGACCCGCTGCGCGCCGTACCGGGACCTGCACGGGCACTGGTCCGCGAACGGCGTCGGCTCAAAGCCGACCCGCGCCGTCGGCGATACCGATGGCGTCGGCTCAGAACCGGCCCGCGCCGTCGGCGATACCGATGGCGTCGGCTCAAAGCCGGCCCGCGCCGTCGGCGATACCGATGGCGTCGGCTCAAAGCCGGCCCGCGCCGTCGGCGATACCGATGGCGTCGGCTCAGAGCCAGCCCGCGTCGTCGGCGATGCGGATGGCGTCGACCCGGTTGCGCGCCCCTATCTTCCCGATCACGCGCGACATGTGGTTCCGGACGGTGCGGACCGACAGGAACAGGTGGTTCGCGATCTCGGCGGATGACGCTCCCTGCGCGGCCAGCCGCAGGACGTCCAGCTCCCGGTCGGTGAGGGGGCTCTCGACGGTCTCCAGGGCCGCGAAGGCCAGCTCCGCGTCGATGACCCGCTCGCCCTGCGCGACCCGCCGGACGGCGTCGGCCAGGTCCTCCGGAGGTGCGTCGATGAGGAGATAACCCATCACTCCGGCGGCCACCGCGCGGCGCAGGTCGCCCGGCCGGCGGCGGTCGGCCATGATCAGGACGCTGCAGGAGGGCAACTCGTCGTGCAACGCGCGCGCGACCCCGAAGCCGTCCCCGAGCGCCAGGCCGGTGCCGATCAGGGCCACGTCGGGGTTCGTCTCCAGAGCGGTGGGCAGTGCCTTGTCCGCGGACTCTAAGGCGGCGCCGACCAACATATCGGGCTGTGCGTTGAGCAGGGCGACGAGCCCGCCGCGGACCAGGTTCGTATTCTCTACGATGAGAACGCGTATCATTTCCGCCTCTTGGCATTTTTGATTTCACCGCGCCGTCGATTTCCGAGGCTCGCTGAAATCTTTCGTACGCCGACTCAGGCAACCATGCCGTCGGCGACTAAACGTGAGAGGCGGGCAGCAGGCAGTAGGTGGCCACGGATGAACATCAGGAGGCTCCCGAGGGGCTGGGGGCGATCCCCTCAAGAGTGGATGACGATGGGTTAACAGTCAATCCCGCATCGTGGCGTGGCCGCCTCGGGCCGCACGGTAACAGGGTTACACAGCAAGATCAATTATTAAAATAATTGACGCTTACCATTTCTTGATTGTCAGGCCGATAGTCCGGCCCGCCAAACCCGCGCCACCTGCGGCACGCCCGGACGGTAGGCCAGGTGGATATGCGAGGGAGCGTCGAGCAGCAGGACGTCGGCCCGCGCCCCGGGCCGCAGGTGCCCCACATCGCTCCGGCGCAGGGCCCGCGCGCCCCCTTCCGTGGCCGCCCGTACCGCCTCCTCCGGGGTCATGCGCATCTCGCGTACCGCCAGGGCCACGCAGAACGCCATGCTGGAGGTGTAGCAGGAGCCCGGATTGCAATCGGTCGCCAGCGCGACCCGCGCGCCCGCGTCGATGAGGCGGCGGGCGTCGGGGTACGGCTGGCGGGTGGAGAACTCCACGCCGGGCAGCAGCGTCGCCACCGTCTCGGAGTCCGCGAGCGCGGCGACGTCGTCGTCCGACAGGAACGTGCAGTGATCGGCCGACGCGGCGCCGTACTCCACCGCGATCCGGACGCCCGGGCCGTGGCCGAGCTGGTTGGCGTGCAGGCGCGGCACCAGCCCGGCGGCCCGGCCCGCCGCCAGGATCTCCCGCGTCTGGTCGGCGTCGAAGGCTCCTCGTTCGCAGAACACGTCGATCCACCGGGCATGCGGCGCGCAGGCCTCCAGCATCTCCCCGGTAACGAGCCGGACGTAGTCACCCGGCTCCGTCCCGGCCGGAACGACGTGCGCGCCCAGGTAGGTGACCTCGTCGACCAGCTCGGCCGCGATGCGCACCGCGCGCTCCTCGTCGGCGACCGTCAGCCCGTACCCGGACTTGCACTCGATCGTGGTCGTGCCCTGCCGGACCATCTCCGCCACCAGCCGCCGTACGTTGGCGCGTAGCTCGTCGTCGGAGGCGGCACGGGTCTTCGCGACGGTCGTGCGGATGCCGCCGGCGGCGTACGGCCGCCCGCTCATCCGCGCCGCGAACTCCTCCGCGCGCTCCCCCGCGAAGACCAGGTGGGCGTGCGAGTCGACGAACCCGGGCAGCACCGCCCGGCCGGCCGCGTCGACCACCTCGTCCGCGTCGGGCGCGTCGGCCGCCGCCCCGACCCAGGCGACTCGATCACCGTCGATGACCAGCGCGGCGTCCTCGATCGCCCACCGCTCCGGATCGGCCCCGACCAGCTCACCGATGTTCGTGATCAGAATGCTCACGCCCGCCTCCCTCTCCCCGCCAGCATCGCACCCCCGCCGCCGCTCCCCTGGGCCCGAGAGGTGAACCCCGTCTGACATACGAGACGGCACCCACGCGTCGCCGAGCGGAGCATCTTCCGCCGCGCAGTCGCCCGGTCAGTGCAGCTCGTCGGAGAGGCGGACGAAGTGGTACCCGCACGCGAGCAGGTTCGGAACGGCCGCCCTTGAGATCGTCGCGGGTGACTCAGGCGGGCCGGCTCGGGATTCCGGACCAGCGGGTTCGTTCCGGGAGCCGCTCGCCCTTCATCACGAGGGACAGCGCGTCCACGGTCACGCCCTCGCCGACCACGCCGTCGTAGAGGACGACCGACCGGGCCCCGACGCTCGCTCCGCTCTCCAGCACGACGTGGGACATCTTCATGACCCGATCCTCGAAGAGGTGGGTCTGCAGGGAGGTGGCCTGACCGACGGCGACGTCGTCACGGATCCGTACGAGGTCGAACTCGGTCAGGTAGGTGGTCGCGATCCAAGCCCGCCGCCCGACGCCGACACCGAACAGCCGGAGCGCCCATCCCAGCATGGGGGTTCCGACGAGGGCGCCCAGGAGTGCCGGGACGGCGGCGGTCTCGTAGAGCGCCGTCACGAACTCGGTGCGGCGGACGAATCGGCTCCACAGCGGCTCCACCCGCGGCCGGTAGCACCCGACGATGAGCCACTTCAGCGCCGCCACGGCCAGGACGACGCCGAGCCCGCCCATGAGCGTCATCGCCGGGGCGAGCAGCGTTACCCCGGCCATGCCGAGCGTCCGTGCGAGGGCCGCGTCGCCGAGCACGACGAGGTAGGCGGCCGTTCCCAGCAGCGTTCCGGGTGCGGTGATCCGGAAGAACTCGATGACCAGCCGCTCGATCACCCGGAGCCGGGAGGGCTGGAAGGTGAGCTCGTCTCCGAAGTGCCCGCTGTCCTGGCGGCGCGGTAGCCGGAGCGCAGGGGAGCCGAGCCAGGACGTGCCGCCGGGTACGCCGTCGTGAGGAGCCATCGTCTGTACGCCCACGAGCGACCCGTCGCCGATGGTCGCGCCCGACCGCAGCAGTGCGGCGTTCCCGACGAACGACCGGCGGCCGACGACCGTGCGCCCCAGCGCCACCTGGCCATGGTGGTACGTGGCACCGCCCACCCCGGCCATGTCCGCGATGAAGCTCTCATCCTCCAAGGTCAGCAGGTCCGGGTCGAGGTGGGACGCGGTCGACACTTCCGAGCGACGGCCGATGCGCGCTCCGAGCGCCCGCAGCCATGGCGGCGTGTAGAGCGTGGCGTACAACGCATTCGTGGTGGCGAGACTGATCTGGAACAACCGGTCGCTGACCCATTTCCGGAACCCGAGCGTCGACGCGATCGGGTGGATGCCGGTCGGCGTGGCGGGCAGGACCAGCCGCTTGCCCACCGCGACGATCAGGCAGGTGGCGACCACGTACAGCGGGCCGGTCAGGAACGCGCCGAGGAGACCGACCGTACGGCCACCGGTGCCCAACGCCCACACGGTCAGCGCAACGGCCGGCGTCAGGGACACCAGCGGCAGGAGGTCGAGGAGGACGCACACCACCGCGAAAGCGGCTCGGGCGGGACGTGACCAGTCGTCGACCCGGCGGTCGCCCATCTCCCGCAGCAACGGATCGGGCGCGTCGCTTCGTGCCGACGGAGATCCCGTCCAGTACTCGCCGGCCGGGATCGACTGGCCGCGAGTGGCGAGGGACAGCTCGGCGAGCGCGGCGTCGTCGCCGATCCGGGCGCCGGGCTGGACCACCGCGCCCGCTCCCACGAACGTGCGGGCGCCGACCGAGACTCGATCGATCACCACCCGGCCGTTCTCCACCAGAGACGACTGCAACTGTGCGCCGTACCCGACGCAGGCATCGTCGCCGATGTCCAGCAGGGTGGGAATCGGGAGCCCGCCCGTGAGGATGTGACAGCGTCGGCCCACCCGCGCCCCGAGAAGCCGCAGGTACGGTGCGAGCAGCGGGGAGCCGCTGAGCGTGCCGAGCGGTGAGATCCCGACCAGGGCCTGCACCGCCCACAGGCGCAGGAAGGTCAGGCCCCACAACGGATAGGTGCCCGGACGCAGTCGGCGCGCCAGCAGCCGAATGCCCACCACGGGCAGCACGAACCGACCGGCGACGAGGCTGATCGGGATCGTGACGATGAGCCCCCAGAAGGTGGACAGGTCAAGCGCGCCGTGGTTGAGGCCGAACACGGCCGCGGCGGGCAGCCCGAACACCAGGAGCAGCGAATAGATCAGAGCCGACTGGACCAGGCCCGCCCCGGCGACGCGCGCCGTTCGGTGCCGTATCAGGCCCGGCCGGTCCTGCGCGGTATCGGACGCCGCACGTGCGGTCGCGTCGAGATGGCCCGCCAGCCGGCGGATCGACGGGTGCTGGTAGACGTCGGCGACCGAGACGTGCGCTGACGCCGTCTCCCGCCGCAGCGACGAGGCCGTCCGCGCGGCCAGCAGCGAGTGCCCGCCGAGGTCGAGGAAGAAGTCGGCCTCCACCGACACGTCCTCGACGTCCAGCCCGAACACCTCCGCCCAGACCCCGGCGATCAGGTGCTCGGTCGGGGTGACGGCGTTGACCACCGGCCCGCCGGAGGCGATCAGCCGTCTGCCGCTCGGCACCGGCAGGCTCTTGCGGTCCACCTTGCCGCTGGGCAGCATCGGCAGGGAGTCCACCACCTCCATGAACGCCGGGACCATGTAGGCGGGGAGCCGCGCGGACAGTCGCTGGTGGGTGCGCGACACCAGCTCGAGATCATCGCCCGTCTCGCCGTGCATCACGTAGGCCACCAGGTCGTCGCCGCCGTGGTACGGGGTGACGACCGCGCCGGTGACCAGGAGGTCTTCCAAGATGACGCTCTCGATCTCCTGCAGGTCGACCCGGTGGCCGCGCACCTTGACCTCGCTGTCCGCGCGGCCGAGGTACTCGATCTCGCCGTCAGGCAGCCTGCGTCCCAGGTCGCCGGTGCGGTACAACCGTCCGCCTCCGGTGATCCGCGGATCCTCCAGGAACCGGTCCGCGGTCAGATCCGGGCGGCCCAGGTAGCCGCGTGCCACCCCCGCGCCGCCGATGCAGATCTCCCCGACGGCACCGTCTGGGACCGGCTGCAGACTTTCGTCAAGCAGGGTGACGGCGTATGTCGGAAGGGGCCGTCCGATGGTCACCGGCCGGCCGGGGCGCAGCTCGGCCCAGGTGGCGGTCACCGTGGCCTCCGTCGGACCGTAGGTGTTGAGCATCCTGCGGCCTAGGCGTGCCCACCGTTCGACCAGCTCGGCCGGACACGCCTCGCCACCGACCAGCAGCGTCCGGACGAGCGGCAGTTCCCGGTCTACGGTGGCCAGCACGGTGGGCACGCAGTACAGCACGGTGATGCGGGCGTCCGTCAGGAACTCGGCGAGCCCGGTGCCGATCCGCCGTGCGTCCGTCGGCCCGGCCACCAGCGTGGCCCCGACCGCCCAGGTCGGCCAGATCTCCTCGATCGAGAAGTCGAAGGCGATGGTCATACCCTGGTAGACGCGGTCGGTTCGCCGGACGCCGTAGACCTCCGACACGACGTCGATGAAGTTGCAGATGCTCGACTGGGCGACCTCGACGCCCTTGGGACGGCCGGTCGAGCCGGAGGTGTAGATGACGTAGCACACCGGGTCGACGTCGCCCCCGGGGGTAGGCCGGGAGGCGGGGAGGTCGGCCGGAGCCGGCCCGAGGGCGTCCAGCTCGAGCACCGGGCAGGGCGCCTCCGCCGCCAGGGCTCCCTGGTGGGAGGACGACAGGACCACCTTCAGCTCGGAGTCCTTGGCCATGTACGCGACTCTGTCGGGCGGTGCGGACGGGTCGATCGGGACGAAAGTCGCCTCGGCCTTCAGCGCGGCCAGCAGAGCCACGTACATGACGGTCGACCGGTGCAACAGGATGCCGACCCGGTCTCCGGCCACGATCCCCTGATGAATCAGGTGGTGGGCCAGCCGGTTGGCGCGTTCGTCCAACTCCCGGTAGGTCAGCCGCTCGCCGTCGCACTCGAGCGCGACGGCGTCCGGTGTGGCGTCGCACGTCGCTTCGAAGAAGCGGTGGAGGCGCCTGACTCGCGATCGCGCCGGGCCGGTGCTCTCGGCGTGGCCGGTCCTCCGGTCGCCGGGGGTGTGGCGGACTCCGGGTGATGCGTCCGAAGGGTCGAGCCGGTTCGTGGAAGACGCTCGGTGAGCGTCGGTCCTCTCAACCACGGGGGGAACCTCACAGAGGGTGAGAAAAGGGGTTGTCTGCCGCGCCGCATCGGCTGTCCGGGCAGCGCGAATTCACCCGTCCGAATCGACGTGCGATCCGGTGGATTCACGCACGGAAGTCAGGTGTACCCGGCGGTGTCCGAACTCTCTGAAGAACCTTGACCGTGTCGAGAACGGTGGCCGGTTTCATCCTGGAATTCACCGAGCCGGCGCTGGAGCGCGCGATTCTCGGATCGTTCGCGAGAAAGGGATCAGGGCATCACGCCCGCATCAATGTGTCGATCAGATCTCGCCCGGGCGCGGGGTCGACACCGCCGGGATTGACCAGCCGGTGCTCTTCGTACCAGTCGGCCGTGGCCTCAGGATGGGGCCCGACCACACCGACTCGGCCGCGCCCGTAGGGTGCCACCATGGCTGCGATTCGCCCGTTGGTGTACGTCGCCAGGACCGTCACGCCGGACGCTTTCCCGCCCGTCCAGAAGTAGGGACCGTCCTGGAAGTAGAGCCGGATCCGACGATCTCGCCATCGCACTTCCACCAAGGTGTCCCGGTCTGTGCGCACGCTCGCGCCCGGAGTGGCGATGAACTGACCCGCGTCGCCGGGTAGCAGTCCGAAACCCGGGGTGGCGCCTGCCAGGTAGCCTCCCAGACAGAACCCGAGGTAACGTCCTCCGGCGGCCACATAGGCTCGGATATCCGAGGCATACGGTCGCATATGTCGGTATCCATCATCCAGTTCACCTCCGCCAGGCTGCGCGTACAGCCCCGCCCCGCTCAGCGCGGCCGCGGTCAACTTCGTCTGCTCATTCGGCCCTGCGTACCGGACGTCGAAGTTCCACGCCGAGTCGCGTATCAGTGCCGCGACCGCCTCTGGACATCCAGGTATCGCGGCCGGTCCGCGATACACCAGGGCCACCGGACGCTCGGCGGGATTCGCCCCGTACGCCGGCGCGGCACGCCGGTCCGCGCGGCCGGCCGGAGTCGACGGGCCGCGGCGACGGGCAGGATCGACCGCACAGGCGACAGGGGCGAACGCGGTCACCAGCATGCCCCCCGCAGTGACCAATCCGCCGCACAGCGTCCCGCGGCGGGAAAATGTCCCGACGTGCGACTCTGTCATTTTGCCTCGCCCCTACATGCCCCGACCGTACCGTCGCCATTTACCCCGGTACGTTTTTATCGCGCCCGGCTTCCGCTTGCACGCCCGACCGGCAGCGCGGCTCATTCTTGCTCCGACGAGAGCCTACGATCTCAATTCATAATGCAGAGTTAACGAAAGCGATCCCCCACGACGACCCAGGTAAACAAATCCTAACCGTTCCGCGGAAATGAGCAGCACTCCTCCCCCGCAGCCCACCCACACCAAACTACAAAAAGGTCCCATGTAGCGTTATCCAGACAAACAGGGCAATCGTCGATCCGGCGTCCACCATGCGTAGGACCGTTTTGACCGGCGGGAGGGCGAAAGCTCAGCCGGTAGGTACGACCTGGGTCATGCCTTCGTCCTGGATCGGTTGAGGTGCGGGCCGCCGGGCCGCGTCGCTGATGCGGATGAGGATGGCGATGAAGATCCAGTTCGACAGTAGCGCCGATCCGCCCTGCGCCAGGAAGGGCGTGGTGACGCCGGCGGTCAGCGGGATGAGTCCGGTGACGCTGGCGACGATCAGGAAGACCTGAAGGGCGAAGATGAATGAGATCCCGCCGGTGAACAGCTTCAGGAACGGATCGCGGGTGGTGAGCGCCGCTTTCATGCCGCGCTCCACCAGCAGCGCGAAGATCAGCAGAAGCACCATCAGCCCGGCGAGTCCCAGCTCCTCGCCGAAGGAGGTGAAGATGTAGTCGGCGTAGCTGACCGGGGTGAGGTACGGCTGGCCCTGCCCGAGCCCGGTACCCAGCACACCTCCCTGCCCTAGGGAGAACATGGCCCGCATGGGCTGGCCGCTGTCGGCGTAGTGTCCGCCCAGGGCGGCGCACTTGCTCACGAAGTCGCTCGTGTCCGACGTCGCGTGGATGAGGGAGGCCTGGGTCTGCTGGTTGATGACCTTGCCGCCGGTGGCGCAACCGCCGTCGAAGTACCCCCGCGGGTTCTCCCAGACGGCGAACCGCTGGTTAACATGGCCGAGGAAGGGCAGCTGGGTCGCCGCGAACGCACCCGCCGAGAACAGTCCGACACCGATCAGCACCCACGAGACCCGCTCGGTCGCGATGTAGAGCATCGCGATGAACAGGCCGAAGAACAGGACGCCCTGGCCGAGGTCCTTCTCCAGGACGAGGACCGCCACGCTGACCAACCAGATCACCAGGATCGGGCCCAGGTCCCGGCCGCGCGGCAGCGCGAGAGGGCCGATCCGCCTGCCCACCAGGGACAACGCGTCGCGTTTGGAAACCAGGTAGCCGGCGAAGAAGACGATCAGGGCGATCTTGGCGAACTCCCCCGGCTGGATCGAGAATCCGCCGAGCCGCAACCAGACCTTCGCGCCGCCCGCACCACTGATGGAGGACGGCAGCAGCCCGGGCAGGATCAGGAAGAACAGGCCGACCGCGCCGATCGTGTACCGGTAGCGCTGCAGTATCCGAAGGTCACGCAGCACCAGCAGCACCACCACGAAGAACACGATGCTGATGGCGGTCCACATCAGCTGGTTCGCCGCCGAGGCATTGATCGGGTAGCACTGCTGGCCCGCCGCCTTCGCCACGACGCAGTTCTTGCTGTGCTGCAGGTCGAGCCGGTAGATCATGGCCAGCCCGAGCCCGTTCAAGAACACCGCGAACGGGAGAAGGAGCGGGTCGGCGTACGGCGCGAACCTGACCACGATCACGTAAGCGATCCCGACGAGGACGGCGAGCCCGCCACCGTATCCGAACATCCCGGCCGGTAGCTGCCCGTCCCGTGCCAACCCGACCTGCGCGAAAGCGGCCAGCGTTACCGCCATCGCGAAACCGAGCATCACGAGCTGGGCAGCCCGGCGGGGACGAGCGGGACCATGAACCTCAAGCTCGGCGACCACTGCGGCTACTCCTCACGCCGATACTCCGCTTGCCTTCGAAGAAACGCTGGACAATTGTGCAACTTTGAAAGTTTCGTGCAGGCAAAGTGAGGAGCGGCCTCTTCGAGCGAGCTCAGTCGGTAAGAGCGACGATCGCTTGGGACAGGGCGGTGGGGACGTCGTCGATGAGCAGGTGGCGGCCGTCGCGGACGATCTGGTTGCCGGAGACCATGACGTGGCGGATGTCGGCGGGTGCGGCGGCGAAGACGGCCGACTCGGCGAGGTGGCCCGGGGCCGCGCCCGCCAGGCGTACGGAGTTCAGGTCCACGGTGACCAGGTCGGCGTACGATCCGGGCTCGATCCGGCCCGCCTCCGGCCAGCCGAGGGCCGAGTGGCCGTTGCACGTCGCGGCGGCCAGGAGCTCCCCGGCGGTCCAGTGACCGCGCTTGCGGGTGCGGAGCCGCTCGTCGAGCTCGACGGCGCGGGCCTCCTCGAACAGGTCGATCACCGCGTGCTGGTCCGACCCGAGCGAGAGCGGCGACCCGGCGGCGACCAGGTCGCGGGCGGGTCCGATGCCGTCGGCCAGGTCGCGTTCGGTGGTCGGGCACATGCACACGCCGCTCTGGCTGGCGCCGAGCAGGCCGATGTCCTCCGCGGTGAGGTGAGTGGCGTGGACGGCGACGGTCCGGCCGCCGAGCGCCCGCTTGTCGGCCAGCAGCCGGGTCGGCGTCACGCCGTACGTCTCGAGGCACGCCTCGTTCTCGGCGGGCTGCTCGGACAGGTGAACGTGCAGCGGGGCGCGGCGCTGCCGGGCCCACTGGGCGACGGTCCGGATCTGGTCGCCGGGGACGGCGCGTACGGAGTGGATGGCCGCGCCGATCCGGGCGTGCCCGTCCGCGCGCAGCTCCGAGACCCGGTCGGCCCAGGCGTCCGCGGTGCCGTCGCCGAAGCGGAGCTGTGGTCCCTCCAGTTCCCTGCCGATGCCGCCGGTCAGGTAGCAGGCGTCGAGCAGGGTGATCCGGATGCCGGCCTCGCGGGCGGCCTGCAGGAGCGCCTCGCCGAAGGCGTTCGGGTCGGCGTACGGCGTGCCGCCCGGACCGTGGTGGACATAGTGGAACTCGCCGACGCAGCTGATCCCGGCCAGCGCCATCTCGGCGTAGACCGTCCGGGCCAGCGCGAGGTAGGAGTCCGGGTCGAGCCGCGCCGCGACCTCGTACATGTGGGTGCGCCAGGTCCAGAACGTGCCGCGGCCGGCCTGCACCCGGCCGCGCAGGGCCCGGTGGAAGGCGTGGGAGTGCACGTTGGCCATGCCGGGCAGCGTCAGGCCGGGCAGACGCTCGGCGTCCGGCGGCGCCGGCACTCCGGGGGTGATCCGGACGAACCGCTCCCCGGCGATCTCGATGAGGACGTCGGCGGCGACGCGGTCGCCCAGCCAGGCGTGTTCGGCGTGCAGTTTCATGAGGTCAGCAGGTCCTCCAGGACGGTGGCGAGCGCCTCGACGCCGGTGAGGCAGTCGCCGGTCTCGGCGTGCTCCTCCGGTGCGTGCGAGACGCCCGTCGGGTTCCGGACGAACAGCATCGCCGTCGGAACGTGCGCCGACAAGATCCCCGCGTCGTGCCCGGCGCCGGTCGGCAGGACGGGCGCGCCGCCGAGCGTGGTGACGAGCCGGTCGCGCAGCCCGGCGTGGAAGTCGACGACCTGGGTGTAGGACTCCTCGGCCAGCGCGACCGCGACGCCGTGCTCACCGGCGGCCTTCTCCGCGGCGGCGCGGATCTCCGCGACCGTCGCGCGTACGGCCGCGTCGTCGGGCGCCCGGGTGTCGAGCCAGGCCCGGACGACCGAGGGGATGGCGTTCACGCCGTTCGGGGTGACGTGGACCTTGCCCATGGTCGCGACCGCCTCGTGGCGGGCGGCGGCGTCGCGGGCGGCCAGCACGGTCCGCGCGAACGGCAGCATCGGGTCGTGGCGGTCCCGCGGCAGCGTGGTGCCGGCGTGGTTGCCCTGGCCGGTGAAGTCGAACCGCCACCGGCCGTGCGGCCAGATCGCGCTCGCGACGCCGACGGGCACGTCCAGGGCGCGGCCCTGTTCGACGTGCAGTTCGACGAAGCAGCCGATGCCCGCCAGGAGGTCGGGGTCGGGTCCGATCGCCTCCGGGTCGTGGCCGTCGGCGGCCATCGCGTCGGCCCAGGTGACGCCGTCGCCGTCGCGCAGGCCCCGGGCCCGTACGGGATCGATCGCGCCGGTCAGCAGGCGGGAGCCGAGGCAGGCGACGCCGAACCGGGCGCCCTCCTCCTCGGCGAAGACGGCGACGCCGAGCGGCCGGGCGGGGGTCACGCCACGTTCGCGGAGCAGGTCGATCGCGGCCAGCGACGAGACGACGCCGAGCGGCCCGTCGAACGCGCCGCCGTCCGGCACCGAGTCGAGGTGGCTGCCGGTCAGCACGGCGTCCCGGCGCTCGCCGGGAACGTCCCACCAGGCGAAGAGGTTGCCGTTGCGGTCCTCCTCCACGGTCAGCCCCCGGTGCCCCGCCTCCTCGGCGAACCAGGCGCGGCACTCCCGGTCGGCGGCCGTCCAGGAGAACCGGCGGTGACCGCCGCCGGAGACGCGCCCGACCGGGAGCAGGTCCCGCCACATCTCTTCGTAGCCCATCGCCTCTCCTCACGCCGGGCGCCGCTCCGCCCGCGGCTTCGGGCGGAGCGGCGGGGATTCGTTCCGCGGTCCTACTGCTCGTTCATCGGGACGCGGACGCCGCGCTCGGCCGCGACCTCGGCGGCGCGGTCGTAGCCGGCGTCGACGTGCCGGATGACGCCCATGCCCGGGTCGTTGGTGAGCACCCGCTCCAGCTTCTGCGCCGCGAGCGGCGTGCCGTCGGCCACCGAGACCTGCCCGGCGTGGATGGACCGGCCGATGCCGACGCCGCCGCCGTGGTGGATCGACACCCAGGAGGCGCCGGAGGAGGCGTTGACCAGCGCGTTCAGCAGGGGCCAGTCGGCGATCGCGTCGGAGCCGTCGGCCATGCCCTCGGTCTCGCGGTACGGCGAGGCGACGCTGCCGGAGTCGAGGTGGTCGCGGCCGATGACGATCGGCGCGCTGATCTCGCCGGTCTCGACGAGCTTGTTGAACTCCAGGCCGGCCCGGTCGCGTTCGCCGTAGCCGAGCCAGCAGATCCGCGCGGGCAGGCCCTGGAAGTGCACCCGTTCCCCCGCCATCCGGATCCAGCGGGCGAGCTGCTCGTTCTCCGGGAACAGGTCGAGGATCGCCTGGTCCGTACGGGCGATGTCCTTCGGGTCCCCGGACAGCGCCGCCCAGCGGAACGGGCCCTTGCCCTCGCAGAACAGCGGCCGGATGTAGGCGGGGACGAAGCCCGGGAAGTCGAACGCGCGGGTGTACCCGGCGAGCTGCGCCTCACCGCGGATCGAGTTGCCGTAGTCGAAGACCTCCGCGCCCGCGTCCTGGAAGCCGACCATCGCCTCGACGTGCGCGGCCATCGACTCGCGGGCGCGCGTGGTGAAGCCCTCGGGGTCCTTGGCGCGCTCGTCGGCCATGTCCTCGAACGCGACGCCGCGCGGCAGGTACGTCAGCGGGTCGTGCGCCGAGGTCTGGTCCGTGACGACGTCGATCGGCGCGCCCATCTCCAGCAGCTTCGGCACGATGTCGGCGGCGTTGCCGAGCAGGCCGATGGACAGCGGCCGCCGGGCGTCGCGGGCCTCCACGGCCAGCCGCAGCGCCTCGTCGAGGCTGTCGGCGCGCACGTCGCAGTACCGGTGCTCGACGCGGCGGTCGATGCGGGACGGGTCGCACTCGACGCAGATCGCGACGCCGCCGTTCATGGTCACGGCGAGCGGCTGCGCGCCGCCCATGCCGCCGAGCCCGGCGGTCAGCGTGATCGTGCCGGCGAGCGAGCCGCCGAACCGCTTGGCGGCCACCGCCGCGAACGTCTCGTACGTGCCCTGCAGGATGCCCTGCGTGCCGATGTAGATCCACGACCCGGCGGTCATCTGGCCGTACATCGTGAGCCCGAGCGCCTCGAGCCGCCGGAACTCCTCCCAGGTCGCCCACTGCGGGACGAGGTTGGAGTTGGCGATGAGCACCCGCGGCGCCCACTCGTGGGTGCGCATGACGCCGACCGGCTTGCCCGACTGGACCAGCAGCGTCTCGTCCGCCTCGAGGGAGCGCAGCGAGCGCACCATTGTGTCGAACGCGTCCCACGAGCGCGCCGCCCGGCCGGACCCGCCGTAGACGATCAGCTCGTCGGGGTGCTCGGCGACCTCCGGGTCGAGGTTGTTCATCAGCATGCGCAGGGCGGCCTCCTGCTGCCAGCCCTTGGCGCTCAGCGTCGTGCCGCGCGGGGCGCGGACCGGACGAGGACCCATGTGTGTCTCCTTACTCAGGCCAGCGGGCCGGTGACGGTTTCGGCGGCGGCGACGAGGGAGCCGTCGCGGACCAGGTCGACGGTGGCGGCGATCTCCGGCGCCAGGTAGCGGTCGGGGCCGGGGGCGGGCACCCGGGTGCGCAGGGCGGCGACGACCGCGCCGGTGGCGGGGCCGGGGCGCAGTGGCGCCCGCAGGTCCAGCGCGCGGGCGGCGGTCAGCAGCTCGATGGCGACGACGCGGGTCAGGCCGTCGACGGCCCGCCGCAGCTTGCGGGCCCCGCTCCAGCCCATCGAGACGTGGTCCTCCTGCATGGCGGAGCTGGGGATCGAGTCGGCGCTGGCCGGAACCGCGAGCCGCTTCAGCTCCGAGACGATGCCCGCCTGGGTGTACTGCGCGATCATGTGGCCGGAGTCCACGCCCGGGTCATCGGCGAGGAACGCCGGCAGCCCGTGGGACCGGGCGGGGTCGAGCATCCGGTCGGTACGGCGTTCGGAGATCGAGGCGACGTCCGCGACCGGGATGGCGAGGAAGTCCAGGACGTACGCGACCGGCGCGCCGTGGAAGTTGCCGTTGGACTCGACCCGCCCATCGGGCAGCACGACCGGGTTGTCGATCGCCGAGGCCAGCTCGCGCGAGGCGACGAGGGCGGCGTATTCGAGGGTGTCGCGGGCGGCGCCGTGCACCTGGGGCGAGCAGCGCAGCGAGTACGCGTCCTGCACGCGGGTGCAGTCCGGGCCGCGGTGCGACTCCATGATCGCCGAGTCGGCCAGCAGCGCCCGGAGGTTGGCGGCGCTGACGGCCTGGCCGGGGTGCGGCCGCAGCTCCTGGAGGTCGGCGGCGAAGACCCGGTCGGTGCCGAGCTGCGCCTCGACGCTCATCGCGGCGGCGACGTCGGCGGCCTTGAGGACGTCGCGGAGGTCCTCGATGGCCAGCACCAACATGCCGAGCATGCCGTCGGTGCCGTTGAGCAGGGCGAGACCCTCCTTGGCGACGAGGCTCAGCGGCTCGATGCCGGCCTCGGCCAGCGCCTCGGCGGTGGGGCGCAGCCGTCCTCCGGCGTCGCGGACCTCGCCCTCGCCGATCAGCCCGAGGGCCACGTGGGAGAGCGGCGCGAGGTCACCGGAGCAGCCGAGGCTGCCGTACTCGTAGACGACGGGCGTGATCCCGGCGTTGAGGAACGCGGCCAGCGTCTCGGCGGTGACGGGGCGCACGCCGGTACGGCCGGTGGCGAGCGTGCTCAGCCGCAGCAGCATCATCGCCCGGACGACCTCGCGCTCCACCTCCGTGCCGGAGCCGGCGGCGTGCGAGCGGACGATGTTGAGCTGGAGTTTGGCCCGCAGGTCCTCGTGGATGTGCCGGGTGGCCAGCGCGCCGAAGCCGGTGGAGATGCCGTACGCGGGCGTCGGCCGGGCGGCGAGCTCGTCGACGTGCGCCCGGGCGGCGGCGATCGCCTTGAGCGCCTCGTCGGTCAGCGCGACCCGCGCGCCGTGGCGGGCGACGGCCACGACCTGGTCGAAGGCGAGCGGCCCCACCCCGACGTCGACATACGCACCAGTCGTCGTTTCCATAACCCCATTGGACTCGACCGGCCCGTGTGCCGGGGACCGGGGGGCCGCGGTGGTGTCTGACATGCGAGACTTCTACGTAGAAGGAGGTTGAGGATGGCGGCCGGACAGGTGCCCGCGGCGCGCCGCGCGCTGGCCGTCCTGCGCCTGCTGGCCTCCTCGGCCCGGCCGCTCGCCGCGTCCGCCATCGCCCGCGAGCTCGCCCTCCCGAGGTCGAGCACGTACCACCTGCTCACCGCGATGGCCGAGGACGGGTTCGTCACCTACCTCCCGGAGGACCGGCTCTGGGGTCTGGGCGTGACGGCGTTCGAGATCGGCTCGGCGTACCTGCGGCAGGGGCCGCTCGAACGGCTCGCCCGCCCGCTCCTCGTACGCCTGGTGGACCGGCTCGGCGAGATCGGCCAGCTCGGCGTGCTGCACGGCGCTGAGACGCTGTACCTGCTCAAGGAGCAGCCCCGGCACCACGCCACGCTCGTCACCGACGTGGGCGTACGGCTCCCGGCGCACCTCACCGCGAGCGGGCGGTCGATGCTGGCGTACCTGCCGGCCGCGCAGGTCCGGGCGCTGTTCCCCGGCGAGTTCGTGAACCGCACCGGCGCCGGGCCGCGATCGCTGCGCGAGCTGCGGCGGACGCTCGCCGAGGACGCGCGGCGCGGCTGGGCGGTCGAGGACGGGCACGTGACCGAGGGCTTCGCCAGCATCGCCGCGTGCAGCTTCGACCACGTCGGCCGCCCGGCCGCCGCCCTGGCCGTGACCTTCCGCCGCGAGTCCCGCGACGAGGCGGAGTGGCCGGACCTCGCCGCCCGCGTCCGCGAGGCCGCCGCCGAACTGACCCGCCGCCTCGGCGGCCACTCCCCGGGCTGAGCACAGCCGCCGTCGCTCACGTCGGCTGCGCCATCGGGAAGGGCTCGTCCGACCTATGTCGGCGACCAGCCCATGCCGCCCTGCCGAGTCAATTGCGAAGGGGAGATTCATCCGGACAGTCCTGGTCCGTGGCGATCAACGTGACGCCATGTGAACAAACCAGGAGATTCACATGTACGAAACTACGGGCACGGGCGAACGTTCGCCCGGCCTTGAAATGTCGGGAGGTATCACCCGCCTCGATGGGGCCGCGCTGCGGCTCCGGCTCGACACCTTCCTCACGTCCTCGGGCGAGGAGCTGGTCGCGTTCCGGCGCGACCTCCACCGGCACCCCGAGCTGGGACGCGAGGAGGTCCGAACCAGCCGCCAGATCTTCAAGCGACTGAAGGCGGCCGGTCTCAACCCGCGGATGCTGCGCTGCGGAACCGGGCTGATCTGCGAATTCGGCCCCAAGACGAACGCTCCGGTGATCGCACTGCGGGCCGAACTCGACGCCCTGCCGGTGCAGGAGGAGAACGACGTCGAGTACCGATCGGAGGTGGACGGCAAGGCTCACGCCTGTGGGCACGACGTTCACATCGCCGTCGTGCTGGGGACGGGTCTGTTCCTGGCAGAGCTCCACGAGCGCGGGCTGCTGCCTGGGCGGGTCCGGCTGATCTTCGAGCCCGCCGAGGAACTGATTCCGTGTGGCGCCCTCGACGTGATCGAGGAGGGCGGTATCGACGGGGTCGGCCGGATCTACACGGTCCACGGCTGGCCGCATCTTCCGGTCGGCACGTTCGGCACCTACGTCGGCGCGGTGACGTCGGCGTGCGACCAGGTCGTGGTGAACGTCACCGGAGCGGGTGGGCACACCTCGCGGCCGCAGCTCACCGCCGACGTGGTGTTCGCCCTCGCGAAGATCGTGACCGAGGTGCCTGCGGCGCTGTCGCGGCGGGTCGCCCCGCAAGCCGGCCTCTCGCTCGTCTGGGGAGAAATCCACGCCGGGGAGGCGTTCAACAGGATTCCTTCCTCGGGCACCGTCAAGGGATCCGTCCGCTGCCGGGACAACGAGGCGTGGGAAAAGGCACCGGAGCTGGTGGAGGGCTTGGTGGCGGCCGAAGCCAGCAAGTTCAAGGCCAAGGCGAAGGTAGAGTACCTGCGCGGCATGGCGGCCTCGGTGAACGACACCGAGAGCGTCCAGCTGTTCCACGACGCGGCCGCGTTCCTCCTCGGGAAGAACGCGCTCGTCCCCGATGTCGCGAGTCTGGGGGGCGACAGCTTCGGCTTCTACCAGATGCGGATCCCGGGCGCGTACCTGTGGATGGGTACGGCAGCGCCGGATTCTGCTGAAGGAATCGACCTGCACCAGGGGGGGTACAACCCGGACGAGCGCTGCATCCCCGCCACGGTGAAGGTCCTGGCGGGTACGGTGCTGACCGCCCAGGGTCTGGTGCTCTAGCCACCAGCACCGGCAGATCGGCTACTGAACGATCGCCCCGACCGAAGGGCCCGGCGAATGCCGGGCCCTTCTCCCACATTCCGCGTAATTCGGCCCCAGAGATCATCCTTCTCGTTACGCTGGGCCTTCCCTGCGGCTGCTGAACCCGGGGAGCACCTCGCCGGACCACCTCCGGCGGCGTCCCGTGCGCCATCGACCGACGGATGGCGGCGCCATCCACGCACGCCCTCTCACCAGCAGCCCCAGGAAGGCTCCATGACCACCTCCAAGCGGCGTACCGCCGCCGTCTCCGCCACCGACCACAGACTCGTCCGCGTCGACGAGGACTGGCTCACCCTGCCGAACCGGTGGGGCATCCCCGTCGACGTCTGCGCCGGAGCGGACGTGCCCATCGAGTCCAGCGCGGTCGACGAGATCCTCACCGTGCTGGAGACCGCCGACACGCTCGAGCGGCTCGCGGCCGCGACCGGGCATCCCGGCGCGGCCATCGACCGCGTGGCGCTCACCCCCGACCTCCACAAGGGCGCGGGCATCCCGATCGGCACCGTGCTGCGCACCCGTGGCGCGCTGCTCCCCCAGGCCGTCGGCAACGACATCAACTGCGGCATGCGGCTGGAGACGACCTCGCTGACCGTCGACCGGGTGCGCCCGCACCTGGACTCGATCGAGCGGCGGCTCCGGCACCTGTTCTTCGAGGGCGGCCGGCGGATCGCCCTGTCCGGAGTGCAGCGCGAGGCGCTGCTGCGCGACGGCCTGCCCGGCCTGCTCGACGCCGGTGACCCGCCCGCCGACGGGGTGTGGTCGGCCCTGCGGCCGGGCGACGCCGATCACGGGCGGCTCCATGCGGCGCGGTATCCGACCACGACGGCGGACGCTTTCCGGGACTGGATCGAGAGCGCCGGCGGCACCAGCTACGACAGCATCATCGGCAGCGTCGGCGGCGGGAACCACTTCGCCGAGCTGCAGTACGTCGCGGCCGTGCACGACCGGCAGGCCGCGTACGCCTGGGGACTCACGGTCGGCCAGGTGGTCCTGATGGTGCACAGCGGCTCCCTGTCGCTCGGGCACCAGGCGAACGGAACGGGCCTGGAGCAGGCGCGGTCGATGTGGCCGGACGGCGTGCCGCTGCCCGGCAACGGGATCCTGCCGCTGCTGCTGGACGAGCGCTCGGCGGCGGCCCGGCGGCGTTACCTGGACGCGTTCGGCAACGCGGCGAACTTCGCGGTGGGCAACCGCTTCTTCCTCGCGCTCATGATGCGGGCCGGGCTGACCGCGGAGTGCGGGGAGCTGTCGGGCGAGGTGGTGTACGACGCTCCACACAACCTGCTCTGGCCCGAGGAGGACGGCCACGTCCTGCACCGGAAGGGCGCCACGCCGGCCGGCGGGTACGCCGAGGCGGCCGGCGGACCGTACGCCCTGTGGGGAGAGCCCGTCATCGTGCCCGGCTCGATGGGCGCGGCCAGCCACGTCCTCCGCGGGCACGGGAATCCCCGGACGCTGGCGAGCGCCTGCCACGGCGCGGGCCGGCGTGTTCCGCGCGGCGCCGCCTCGCGCGGGAACGACGCCGAGCTGGACGCCTTCCTGCTCGAGTTCCGGGTCGTGACGCCGCTCGACCACCGCGACCCGTCCGTCACCCGCCGGTCGGACGTGATGGCCGCGTGGCGCCGCGACCTCAAACAGGAGGCGCCCTGGGTCTACAAGGACATCGGCCCGGTCGTCTCCAGTCTGAGCCGCGCGGGCGTCGCCGACCCCGTCGTCGAGCT
Organism: Actinoallomurus sp. NPDC052274; assembly: GCF_040679475.1. Lineage (NCBI taxonomy): Bacteria > Bacillati > Actinomycetota > Actinomycetes > Streptosporangiales > Thermomonosporaceae > Actinoallomurus > Actinoallomurus sp. NPDC052274. The sequence continues at coordinate 142,488 of NZ_JBFAUT010000013.1, read as the reverse complement.
CCGCCCCCTGCTCACGGTCAAGGGCTGACGCCGCCCGGTCTCACCGCCCCGGATCTCCGCTGCTCCAGGCTCGGAGATCCGGGGCACTGATGTCCGACGGCCGCCGGGTCGTCGGCTTCTTCTGACCGCTCCTGCGGACGTCCCGAGACGTCTCGGGACGTCCGCAGAACGGCCGGTCAGGTCAGACGACCCACGACCACCTTGGCGGCGTCGCGGATGAGGTCGTCGTTCGTGGCGGCGTCCTTGGTGGGGCGGGTGGACAGGACCGCGATCACGATCGGCGCCCGGTGCGGGGGCCAGGCCACGGCGATGTCGTTCCGCGTTCCGTAACTGGCGGTCCCGGTCTTGTCCCCGACGGTCCAGTCGGCCGGAACGCCGGCGCGGATCACCTTGTCGCCCGTGGTGTTGCGCCGCATCCAGTCGATCAGCAGCTCACGCTTGGGCGTGGGTAGCACGTGGCCGAGCGTGTACGCCCGCAGGTCGGTGCCGAGCTGGTGCGGCGTGCTCGTGTCGCGGATGTCCCCCGGGATCGCGGTGTTGAGGTCCGGCTCGATGCGGTCGGGGTGGGTGGTGCGGTCCCCGATCCGCCGCAGGGCGGCGCCGAGGCCGCTCGGCCCGCCGATCTCACGGAACAGCAGGTTCGCCGCCGTGTTGTCGCTGAACCGGAGCGCCGCGTCGCACAGCTCACGGATGGTCATCCCCGTGGCGACGTGCTTCTCGGTCTCGGGAGAGTTGGCGACGAGGTCGGCCTTCGTGTACTTCACCACGTGGTCCAGCCGCTTGATCGAGTCCTGGCGCAGGACGGTGCCCGCGAGGGGGACCTTGGACGTGGACGCGTAGGCGAACCGCTCGTCGGCGCGCCAGGCGACGACCTTCCCCGTTCCCGTGTCGAGCGCCCAGACGCCGAGGTGGGCGTCGTACTGCTTCTCCAGGCCCTGGAACGCCTGGTCGTTCCGCTGCGCCGCGGGCGTCGTCGCGGCGGGCACCTTGGCGGACACGGCCCCCGCGTCGTCGGCCGCGCCGCACCCCGTGAGCGGGATCAGCGTGAGGGCGGCGAGCGCCGCGATCGGAGCCCGGAGGCGCATGGACCGCTTCTCCTGTCGTGCGTTCGTCATGGTCGGGAGTCTCCCGAGGGCTTCCTATGCCGTCAAAGACGAAAACCGCGAATCAATGCTTAAACGGCATAGACTCTGCTCGTGGATCTCCTCGGCGCGTGGCGAGCGTTCGTCAACGTGAGCGAGCACGGCAGCTTCACCGAAGGAGCGGCCGCGACGCGAGTCCCCCAGTCGGTGGCGAGCCGCCGGATCGCCGCCCTCGAGAAGCATCTCGGCGAGCGCCTGCTGGACCGGTCGTCCCGCCACGTCACGCTCACGTGCTTCGGCCGCGACATGCTGCCCTCGGCCAAGCGCCTGGTCCGCCTGGCGGAGGCGATGGAGGACGAGGCCGAGCGCGCCAGGCTCAGTCCCCTCCGTCTCGCCGTTCCGGACGTCTGCTCCGTCCGCGACCTGGCCCTGCTCGCCGCCGAGGCGCGCCGCAAGGGCGTCTACCTGGACTTCCAACCGGCCCCACCCGGCGAACGCGCCGAGCTCGTCCGGTCCCGGGAGGTCCGCGCCGCCCTCACGGCCGTGCCGCCGGACGACGGCACCTGGACGGTCCGCCTCGGGCTGGCCGGTGTCTCCGCTCCCGCCGTACGGACCGTCTACCTGGAGACCCTCCGGGCGGGCCGGGCCGGCCTGGAATCGGGGCGGCGTCGCATCTGGATCCAGCCGGAGGACGACGTGCCGCACATCCGGGACCGCGTCTTCCGGGTCCGCGACGCGGTCGGCCTGCAGCCCGCGCAGGTCGCCGTCGCGAGTACTCTCGTCGCCGCGACGGCGGAGGTGGTGGCGTCGGAAGATCTCCTCCTGTGCTCCCCGCACCAGGCCGAGGAGCTCGGGCTGCGCTGGCGTCCGATCGGTGAGGTCCGCGTGGCGCGCGGCTTCGACGTCGCCGCGGCCATCGGCGACGACGCGGAGCGCATCCGGACCCGGCTGCGCGCGCAGATCGCCCGCTGCCTGGGCGCCGATGAGCCCGAACCCGAGGGAGGACCGGTACGGTGACGAGCATCGAGGGGATGGTCCGGGACCTGCGGCGGGCGCTGGACGACGGCGGGCTGAGCGGGTCGTTCCTGGTCCGGGACCTGCGCTCCGGCGACGAGCTCGGCATCGACCCGGACCTGGAGTTCCCGGTCGCCTCCCTCGTCAAGATCCCGCTGGCCGTCGCCACGCTCGAGCGCGTACGACGGGGAGAGCTCGACGGCTCCACGCGGATCCGGATCGAGCCGGGCGAGGCGTCTCCGGGGCCGAACGGGCTGAGCCGCTTCCGGCACCCCACCCGGGTGGCCGTCGACGACCTGCTCTACCTCGCCATGGCCGTCAGCGACAACGCCGCGACGGACGCGCTGTTCGCGCTGACGCCGCCGGCCGAGGTCGCCGCCGTCCTCCAGGACCTGGGCGTGCGCGGCGTCACGGTACGGCACACGATCCGGGAGCTGACCGAGACGCTGGCCGAGCTCCTCCCGCCGGAGGACGTGCACTTCGCCCACGTCCTGGCGATCGAGGCGGGCACGACCGGCCGGGGGCACCGGATCCCGCAGCTCGACGTGACCCTCGCCAACTCCGGGTCCGCGCGGGCGTACCTCGACCTGCTGCAGGCGCTCTGGACACCGTCGAAGATCGACGCGAACGTCGCCGCGCGGGTCCGGGAGCTCATGGGCGACAACCTGCTGCGGCAGCGCCTCGCACCGGACTTCCGGTCCGACGCGGCCCGATGGTCGTCCAAGACCGGGACGCTCCTCAACCTGCGTCACGAGGTGGGGGTCGTCGAGCACGCCGACGGTCGCGTCTTCGGGGTCGCCGCGTTCACCGAGTCGCGGGTGCCGGCCCGGCACCAGCCCGAGGCCGAGGCGCTGATGGGCCGGGTCGCGCGGACGCTCCGCGACCGGCTCCGCGAGATGTGACCCCCGGGGGGGCTCGACGCGGCCGTCAGCTGGGCTCGTCCGCCATGCCGGCCAAGGCCTCGGGCGGGCACGGCGCATCAGGCGTACGCGACGCGTCGGTCCGACGGACGGCACCGGAACCTTCGCCCGGCTCACCGGCGGCGACGGGACCCGCCGTCGCCAGGACCGAACCGGCCAGGATCAGGGTGAAGGCGGTGACGACCCCGGGCGTCAGCGGTTCGCCCAGGAACAACGCCCCGGCCGCCACCGCGACCGCCGGGTTGACGTACGTGATGACGGTGGCGCGGGCGGGACCCGCCTCCTTGATCAGCTCCAGAAAGGCCACGAAGGCGACCGCGGTGCATATGACGCCGAGACCTGCGAGGGCGGCCAGGACCTCGGCGGACGGCATGGCGGACGGACGGGTGACGGCGGCCGCGGGCGCGTAGACCACGGCGGCCAGGGTCAGGCAGGCGGCCGTGAGCTGGAGCGAGGAGACGCCCTTCAGGTGGCGGGCGGCGATCAGCGGGGCCGTGGCGTACCCCAGCACGGTCAGCAGCACCTCGGCCAGGGAGCGGGCGTCACCGCCGGTCAGGTGTGGTGCTGTGAGGACCGCGACGCCCGCGAGACCCACCGTCAGGCCGGCCGCCCGCCGGGGCCCGAGCCGGTCCGTGTCGCCGAAGAAACGGGCCGCGACGACTCCGACGATCGGCACGCCCGCGATCAGCAGGCCCGCCGTGGAGCTGGACAGGTGCCGCTCGGCGTCGCTGAGGGTGAACCAGGGGACGATGATCTCGACGCACGCGAAGGCCAGCAGGGGACGCCAGTGCGCCCGCGCGGTGCGGGCGAGGCCGCCCTGCCGCAGCGCGAAGGGCAACAGCAATACGGCGCCGAGCGCGCAGCGCGTGAACACCACCGTGGACGGCGACACCGCGTCCACCGCCACCTTGATCATCAGATAAGGGACGCCCCAGACGACTCCCATCAGGGAGAAGAGGAACCAACCGCGTACAGTCATGCCGCGAGTATCGGCCCGGCCGGCGGGCGCCGTCTTGAACGCTGTTGCGCCCGGGGCGTGTCCGGTGGTGTCAGGCCGTCCTTGCCACGCTGGCGCGATACGCCGCCGGTGTCACCCCCAGCACCCGCCGGAACCACCGGGTGAGGTGCGCTTGATCGGCGAAGCCGACGAGTGCGGCCACCTCGGCGGGGCGCAGTCCCGACTCCAGGAGCGCGCGGGCCCTGGCCACCCGGTACTGGGCGAGCCACGCGTACGGCGGTACCCCCATCGCCGTGCGGAAGGCGCGCAGGAGCTGGTAGCGAGAAAGGCCCAGCTCGGCGGCGAGGCTGGTGAGCGAGGGCGGGGTGGTGAGGTCGTCGGCCAGGCGGTCGCGGACGGTGTGTGCGATCCGGGTGGCGCCCGGGACCGTGTCGCTCGCCGGGCGGGCGGTGGAGTGTCGGCGGGCGAGCGCGGTCAGCAGCCAGGGGAGGCGACACTCCACCTCCAGGGGGTCGGGGCGGCGGACGATGTCGATGTGCGCGGCGCGCAGGGCCTTGGCGAGCTCGGGGTCATCGAGGACCGGCTCGTGAAAGTGCGGAAGGCCGCCGCGGGTGCCGTCGGTGACCAGGGTGGGATCGGCGTACAGAGCGAGGTAGGCGTAGCCGGCGATGGGTGTGGCGGGGCCGCCGGTGTGCATCTCGCCGGGCTCCAGAACGATGATGGAGCCCGGGCCCGTACGGATGCGGCCGCCGCGGTAGTCGATGGACTCCACACCGCCGACGCAGACGCCGATGGTGAACTCCTCGTGCGCGTGCGGGGCGTAGACGTGCTTGTCAAAGCGGGCGGTGAGCAGGTCGAGCCGGGGCCCGCCCCGGCCGAGCCGCGTCCTGGTCCACTGCGCCTGTTCCCGTGCGCTCACCTTCGCGTCCTTTCGCCCTGGCGCGGCCCCTCGGCGATCGCCGAGGGGCCGCATTGCCGGGTCAGCCGCCGAGGCCGGCCTGCTTCAGCCAGTCCTTGGCGACGGTGCTCGCGTCCGCCTTGTCGCTGACGACCTTGGTCATCATGGCGAGAAGGTCGTTGGTGGTGAGCTTGGCCGAGACGGCGTTCAGGGCGGCCACGCCGGTCTCGTTCAGGCCGGACTTGTAGACCAGCGGCGTGACGTTCTGCGCGCTGAAGACGTTCTGCGGGTCCTCCAGCACGACGAACTTGTTGGCCGAGATCGTCGGGTCGGTGGTGAACAGGTCGGCGGCCTGGATGCTGTCGTTCTTCAGCAGCTTGACCAGCGTCGTCTGCGCGTTGGCGTCGAACGGCTGGAACTTCTTGAACTTCAGGCCGTACTTGCTCTCCAGCCCGACCAGGCCCTGCTGCCGGGTCTTGAACTCCGACGGCCCGCCGATCGTGAGCTGGCCGGCCACCGGCTTGAGGTCGGCGATCGACTTCAGGTGGTACTTGGCGGCGGTCTGGGAGTTGACCGTCACCGAGTCCTTGTCCTCGGCCTTGGAGGAGTCGAGCACCTCCAGCGTAGCGGGCAGCTTCGCCTTGAGCTCGGAATTCACCTCGTCGGTCGTCACGGCCTTGCTGGCCTTGTCGACCGACGTGGTCAGCAGCGCGCCGTTGTACTCCGGCATCACGGTGATGCCACCGGACTTGACCTGGTCGAAGTAGATCTCGCGGCTGCCGATGTTGAACTTCTTGGTGACCTTGACGCCCTTGGCCTCCAGCGCCTGGGCGTACAGCTCGCCGATCAACTGGCTCTCGGGGAAGTTGGCCGAGCCGACGACGACGCTTCCCGCGCCACCGCCGCCGCTGCTCTTCTGGTCGAGGGGGTTGCCGCCGCTCTTGTCGCCGCCGCCTCCGCAGGCGGCGAGCGCGAGGGCGACGGTCACGCCGAGGGCGGCGCCACGGACAATGCGGATCATGCTGGTTCCTTCCGTTGAATCATCAGGTCTCAGTTGCGCAGGCCGCGGGAGACGACCGCTCGGCGAATGCCGACGAAGGCGAGCTGGACGAGGACCGCGAGGAGGACGACGAGCACCGAGCCGCCGACGACCGAGGGGTAGTCCTTGCGGGCGAGGCCGTCCACGATGTAGCGGCCGAGCCCGCCGATGCCCGCGTACGCCGCGATGGTCGCGGTCGCGACGACCTGGATGGCGGCGGTGCGCAGGCCGAGGAGGATGAGCGGCATCGCCATCGGGAGCTCGGCCTTGAGCAGGATGCCCGGCCCGGTCATGCCCATCCCCCGGGCGGCGTCCTTGACGTCGTTGTCGACGCCGCGGACGCCCTCGTACGTGTTGACGAGGATCGGCGGGGTGGCCAGCGCGATCAACGGGATGATCACCGGGGTCAGGCCGATGGACGTCACCGTCACGACGAGCAGCACCAGGCCGAGCGTGGGAATGGCCCGCGCGAAGTTGGCGACGGTGACGACGGCGAATCCACCGCGGCCGGTGTGGCCGACGAGCGCGCCGAGCGGCAGCGCGATGAGCGCGGCGATCACCAGGGCGAGTGCGCTGTATCCGAGGTGTTCGAGCAGGCGGTGCGGGATGCCCTCGCCGCCGCTCCAGTGCGCCGAGGCGGTCAGCCAGGTCCAGGCGGCCCTGATCTGGTCGGCCAGGTTCATCCGGTCCTCCTCCGGGCCCAGGGCGTGAGCAGGCGCTGCGCGGCGACGAGGATGCCGTCGCTGAGCAGGGCCAGGACGATGATCAGCACAGAGGAGGCGATGATCGGGGTCGTGAAGTCACGGGAGTAGCCGTCGATGAACAACTGCCCGAGCCCGCCGTTGCCGATGAGCATGCCGACGCTCACCAGGCTGATGGAAGAGACGGTGGCGACCCTGGCCCCGGCGATGACGACGGGCACCGCGATCGGCAGCTCGACCTGGAGCAGCCGCCGCAGCGTGCCGAACCCCATGGCGGTGGCCGCCTGGCGCACCGGGTCGGGGACCGAGCGCAGCCCGTCGACGACGTTCGGCACGAGGACCGACAGGGAGAACAGCGTCAGCGGCACGATGATCGTGAAGTCGGCCCGCCCTCCGCTGCCGACGCCGAAGTACGGGATGAACAGCATGAACAGCGCGAGCGACGGCAGGCCGTACAGGACGTTGGCCACGCCCAGCGTCGGCGGGTAGAGCCAGCGCCACCGCACGCACAGGACACCGAGCGGGATCGCGATGACGAGCCCGAACAGGATGGGCAGCAGCGCGAGCTTGAGGTGATGCGCGGTCAGGTCGGCCATCTGCCCGATGTGGTCGCCGATCCAGTCCCAGCGGACCAGCGGCTCGCCGCCGTCCGTGGCAGCCAGGGTCATCGATCCGCCGCCTCGGCGTCCTGGCGGTCGAGATCGCGGTTGAAGCGCAGCCGCTTCAGCCCCTTCTCGCCGCCGAGGAACTCCTTGACGAAGTCGTCGGCCGGCTCGGCCAGCAGCTCGTCGGGCGTGGAGTGCTGGGCGAGGACGCCGCCCACCTTGAACACCGCGACCGTGTGGCCGAGCTTGACCGCCTCGTCGATGTCGTGGGTGACGAACGCGATGGTCTTGCGCAGCTCGGACTGCAGCCGGATGAACTCGTCCTGCAGGCTCGCGCGCACGATCGGGTCGACGGCGCTGAACGGCTCGTCCATCAGCATGACGGGCGGGTCGGCGGCGAGCGCGCGGGCGACGCCGACGCGCTGCTGCTGGCCGCCGGAGAGCTGGTACGGGTAGCGCTTGGCCATCTTGGTGTCGAGGCCGACCCGCTCCATCAGCTCCAGCGCCGTCGTCCGGGCCTTCTTCTTGTCCCAGCCGAGGAGGTACGGGACGGTGGCGATGTTGTCGACGATCGTCCGGTGCGGGAACAGGCCGGCGTGCTGGATGACGTAGCCGATGCCGCGGCGCAGGCGGGCGGGGTCCTGGGCGCGGACGTCCTCGCCGTCGATCGTGATGGTGCCGCTCGTGGGTTCGATCAGCCGGTTTATCATCCGCAGTGTCGTGGTCTTGCCGCAGCCGGAGGGCCCGACGAGCACGGTGATCTGGCCGGTGGGGATCTGCAACGTCAGGTCGTCGACGGCCACGGTGCCGTCGGCGTATCGCTTCGTTACGCCATCGAATTTGATCAAGACTGGCTCAGCCCCTGGGGGTATCCGGGATAAAAGGTCAAGATAGTGTGATTTATCTACTTGCCATAAGGTTCCACCGATGAGTCCGACATCCGTAGCCGTCAACGGTAGCGGCCTGACCTGCGAGGCTGTAGCCGCGGTGGCCCGTGACGGCGTTTTTGTTACAGTTCCGCCACAAGCGGTGGAGCGGGCGCGACAGGCCTGGGAGGTCGCCCGGGAGGTCGCCGAGCGGCAGCCGGTGTACGGCCGTACGACGGGCGTCGGTGCCAACCGGAACGTCACGATCGAGGACGACGACGCCCACGGCCTGCGGCTTCTGCGCAGCCACGCGGGCGGGGCCGGGCCGCTGCTCGCCTCCGAGATCGTCCGCGCGATGCTCGTCGTGCGCCTCAACCAGATCGCCGCCGGGGGCTCCGGCGTCGACCCGGAGGTGCTCGGCACACTCGCCGAAGTGATCAATCGCTGGCTGGTCCCGCCGATCCCGGTGTACGGCGCCATCGGCACCGGCGACCTGACCGCGCTCGCCGCGACCGCGCTGTGCCTGATCGGCGAGCGCCCCTGGCAGGGCGGCGCGGGCGGCCCGCACTTCGCGCTGCGCCCCACGGACGCGCTGGCCTTCATCAGCTCGAACGCCGCCACTCTCGGCGAGTCCGCGCTGGCCGTCCGGGACGTCACCGAACTGCTGCGCGCCTCGATCCCGGTGGCCGGGCTGTCGCTGCACGCGGTGCGCGGCTCGGCCGAGCCCTTCGCCGCCCCCGTGCACGAGGCCTGCCCGCACCCCGGGCAGCGCCGGGTCGCCGAGGCCGTGCGCGGCCTGCTCCCCGAGGAGATCACCCCGGCGCGCATCCAGGACCCGTACGGCTACCGGGCCTTCCCCCAGGTGCACGGGCCCGCGGTGGACGTAGCCGAGCAGGCGGAGGGCGTCGTCACCCGGTTGATCAACGCGGCGGCCGAGAACCCGCTCATCGACGTCGTGAACCGCACGGTCTGGCACAACGGCAACTTCCACACCGTGTCCGTGGGGCTGGCGCTCGACGCCGTACGGGCCGCGCTGTTCCAGACGGCGGCGCTGTCGGCGGCCCGGCTCGGCACGCTGGTGGAGCCCACCTTCACCGGGCTCGAGGCGTTTCAGGCGGCCCCGGGCGAGCCCGGCTCGGGGATCATGATCCTGGAGTACGTCGCGCACTCGGCCATCGCCGACATCCGGCGGCTGGCCTCCCCCGCCGCGCTCGGCAGCGCCGTGCTGTCGCGCGGCGTCGAGGAGCACGCGGGCTTCGCCACCCAGTCGGCGCGCGCCACCACCGACGTCGTCACGGCCTATCGCACCGCGCTGGCCTGCGAGCTCGTCGCGGCGGTACGGGCGCTGCGGATGCAGGGCCGCACGCCGCCGGCCCGGCTCGGCGAGGTCTACGCCCAGGCCGCCGACGCGCTGGACCCCGCGGTCGAGGACCGGCCGCTCGACGCCGACATCGGCGCCGCGGCCGACCTGCTTCCCCGGATCGCCGTCTACGGTGCCTACTGAGGACATTTACCGGTCGATTCGCGGAGGAGGAGGCTGGGCTCGCAGACGATGCGGCGGCGGCGCGGCTTGCCCTCGATCGCGCCGACGATGACCCGCACCGCCGAGTGCACGATGTCGTCGATGTCCCAGTCCATGCTGGTCAGCGGCGGGGTGAGCAGCGCGGACATCGGGTGGTTGTCGAAGCCGGCGACCGACAGGTCACCGGGCACGTGGAGACCGAGCTCGCGGGTCGCGGCGTAGACGCCGTAGGCGATCGAGTCGGAGAAGCAGAACATCGCGGTCGGCGGGTCGGGCGAGGTCAGCACCCCCAGGGCCGCCTCGGTGGCGCCGGGCAGCGCCTGCGGCGAGGTGACCACGTCGACCTCGATGCCGATCCGCTCGGCCTCGGCGTTGACGTGCAGGTCGGCGGGGCGGTCCGGGGTGCTGGCGCGCGTGGGGGTGAGCACGGCGACGTGCCGGTGCCCGAGCTGGTGCAGGTGCTCCAGCGCGAGCGTGACGCCCGCGCGGTTGTCGAACACCACCTCGCCGTACGCGTGCCCGCCGTGCAGCGAGTCGCCGATCGACACGATCGGCAGGCTCTCCCCCAGCTCGGCCCACACCTCGCCGGCCGGGTCCACCGGCTGCACGATCAGGCCGTCGACGCGCTGGTCGCGGAGCTGCCGGGCGAGCATGGCCTCCCGGTCGGGGTCCCCGGCCGCGTCGAGGATGATGGCGTAGCGGTCGCGGGCGAACAGCGACCGGCCGATCCCGACGGCGAGCGCCTGCTGCCACAGGTCCTCCAGAGAGCCGCACAGCAGCCCCACCATGCCGCTGCGCCCGCTGGCCAGGGCCCGTGCGATGGGGTGCGCCTCGTAGCCCAGCTCGGCGGCGGCCTGCCGGACCCGCTGCTGGGTCTCCTCCGACGTCTGAATGCCGCGCAACGCGTACGAGACCGCGGCCGGCGAGAGCCCCGTCGCCTTCGCCACTTCGCGGATGGTCGCTCGCTTACGTTGCTGCGCCACGACCCCAACAGTACAGATCCCCACCGACAAACCCGGGCCCCAAAACGGACAACCGGTCCCCGGTCCCGCGGCCGCACCGACGTCGACCGTTCGGGACGGCACGGAAAGAGCGGGAGGGGGGCACCCCCTCCCGCCCTGGTTCGCGTCGGCCCGCCGACTACGCGGTGTAACCCTTGTTGTCGGGCTTCGGCCGCGGCGCCGTGGCGTTGCGGATCACGCTCTTGGCCCTGTCGACCACCGTCTTCTTGACGGGGCCGCAGGGGCCCGAAACGTGGTCGTTCCCGCAGCTGTTGCACCTGAGTGCCATTGGGGTCCTCCTTCTGTGGCACCGCCCGTCCCTCGCGGACGGGCGGGGACCTCGCGATCGTGATCGCGGGACCGATGGAGACCGTCCGGCACCGTCCCGACTTGGCAACTGCGCATCCCCTGCGGCGGCTACCACGCGATGAAACTCGAATCGCGTAGAGACGAAGTCGGGGCATGCAAAAACCGGTCCCCGGCCCCGCCATGAGGGCGGGACCGGGAACCGGTCTGTTCGGCTCAGTGCATCAGCTTAGAAAGCAATCAGACGGCCGTCGGCCAGTTGTCGATCACCGCCTTGCCGACCTCGCTCATGTCCGGGCCGCTCTTGGACTCGCCGGTGCTGCGCCCGCCGCCGGAGCGGGTGACGACCGGCGCGTTCTTCGCCTCGTTGCTGGCCGGCGCCCCGTTGGTTCCGGTGTGCGTCGGCGCCATGTCGGTGTGGCCGCTCTTCTTGATGGCCATGGGAACTCCCTGAGTCTTGTCCGAAGATCACGCCGCGGACCTTCGCCGCGACACTTTTCACTGTCCGGGCGCGCCGGTTCTGGGCCAGGCCGAATCGGCCGGATCAGGCGGGTCTGAGGAGGCTGAGGGAGAAGTCGCCGTCCGGGTCGGTCCACCAGTGGTCGATCCGCAGGCCGGCCGCGCCGGCCTCGGCGTCGAGTCGGTCGCGGCGGAACTTCGCGGAGATCTCCGTGCGCACCTCCTCGCCCTCGTCGAACTCCACCTTCAGGTCGAGCGTTGGGATGTGCACGACCTGATCCGCCGTCGAACGCAGCCGCATCTCGATCCACTCGTCGCTGCGGTTCCAGACGGCGACGTGTTCGAACCGCTCGGGGACGAAGTCGGCGCCGAGCTCGCGGTTGATGACGTTGAGGACGTTACGGTTGAACTCGGCGGTGACGCCGCGGGCGTCGTCGTACGCGCGGACGAGCCGGTCCTCGTCCTTGACGAGGTCGGCGCCGAGCAGCAGCGCGTCGTCCTCGCTCATCGTGGCGCGCAGCGCGCTGAGGAACGACACCCGCTCGGCCGGGCCCATGTTGCCGATCGTCCCGCCGAGGAACGCGATCAGGCGGCGTTCCCCGCCGGGCAGCAGGGCCAGATGCCGCTCGTAGTCGGCGACGACGGGGCGCACCCGCAGGCCGGGATGGTCGTCGGCGATGCGCTCGGCCGCGCCTGCGAGGAAGTCCCCGCTGACGTCGACCGGAACGTACGTGCGCAGGGTGCCGCTCAGCGCGTCGAGCAGCATCCGGGTCTTCTCCCCCGACCCCGCGCCCAGCTCCATGAGGGTGACCGCGCCGGTCGCCTCGGCGATCTCGCCCGCCCGCTCGGCGAGGATCGCGCGTTCGCGGCGGGTCGGGTAGTACTCCTCCAGCCGGGTGATCTCCTCGAACAGCTCGCTGCCGCGCTCGTCGTAGAACCACTTGGCGGGCAGCGTCTTCGGCCGCGTGCTCAAGCCGTCGGCGACGTCCCGACGCAGCGTCTTGCCGAGATCGTCCGGGGTGAGAAACCGATCCACGATGCCTCCCGATGTTCTCTTGTCCGTCGTCGGCCCGGTGGGGTCCGTCACAGTGGGCTCACCCGTACCCCGTGGTGGTCGACCATCACCAGTGAGCGATCGGGGACCTCTTCCCACTCGGCCGACTCGTCGTACGGCTCGGAGGCGATGACGACGTCCTCGCCCCGGCGCACGTACAGCGTGTCGCCCCATCGGGTCGCGGCCAGGGAGCGTCCGTCGGCGGCGAGGAGGTTGTACCGGCCGGGGGCGAGCGCGGCGGTGGCCTCGACGGCGTACGCGAGCCCGTCCGCGAGAGCGTGACCGGCCCGCCACCGCCCCGCGGCCAGCGCGAACAGCAGCGCCGAGTCGACGGGGGCGCGGGCGTCCGGGATCGGCGCGAGGTCGCCGGCGAGTTCCCGCAGCTTCGCCTCGACGCCCGGGAAGCCCTCGACCGCGCCGTTGTGGCTGAACAGCCGCTCGGCGTCCGTGAACGGCTGAGCGCACGACTCGTCGACCGGGAAGCCCGGCGTCGCGGAGCGGACCGCGGCGACCGCGCAGCGGCTACGGACGACCTCGGCGATGTCGGCGAAGGACAGGTCCGTCCAGATCGGCTGGGACCGGCGGTACCGGACGGGCCGGGCACGGGACGGGTCGTACCAGCCCGCGCCGAACCCGTCGGCGTTGACGACGCAGTTGGCGTTCAGGTGCGGCGCGTACGACTGCCGCTCCAGGGAGTGCTCCGGGGCGTACAGCAGCTCGTGCAGGGTGCGCGGTGTTCCGAGGTAGGCGAGGTGACGGCACATCAGGCGGCGTCCCTCGCACAGCGGAACCCGGCGAAGATCTGCCGGCGGATCGGATGGTCCCAGTTGCGGAAGGTCGTCCGGCACGCCAGCGGATGCGTCGCCCACGAGCCGCCGCGCAGCACCTTGTAGTCGCCGCCGAAGAACACCTCGGAGTACTCCCTGTACGGGAAGGCGCGGAACCCCGGATAGCCGTGGAAGCCGCTCGACGTCCACTCCCAGACGTCGCCGAGCAACTGCCGCACGCCGTACGCCGACGCGCCCTCGGGGTGGGAGCCGACCGGCGCGGGCCGCATCATCCGCTGCCCGAGGTTGGCGTGCTGCCCCGTGTCACCCCAGGGCAGGCGGCGCTTGCGGCCCGTCTCCGGATCCCAGCTCGCGGCCTTCTCCCACTCGGCCTCGGTGGGCAGCCGCTTGCCCGCCCAGCGGGCGTAGGCGTCCGCCTCGTACCAGCAGACGTGCTGCACCGGCTCGTCGAGCGGCACCGGCTCGACCCTGCCGAACCGCCGCCGCAGCCACCGGCCGTTCTCGCGTCTCCAGAATCCGGGCGCCCGCTTGCCGGACCCCGTCCGCCAGTCCCAGCCGGCCGGCTGCCACCAGCGCGGGTCGTCGTACCCACCGTCCTCCATGAACGCCAGGTACGCGGCGTTCGACACCGGCGTGACGTCGATGAAGAAGGCGGGCAGGTCGACCGTGTGGGCGCCGCGCTCGTTGTCGTACGCCCACGGGTCGTCGGAGGTGCCCATGACGAACGGGCCCGCGTCGACCAGCGCCTCGTGCCCGGCCAGGGCCGGGGCGCCGGCGGGTGGCTCCTCGGGCGCCCGATCGAGCAGCGTGGGGCCGTTCTTACGGAGCTGGTGGGTGGCGAGCATGGTCTCGTCGTGCTGGTGCTCGTGCTGGATGACCATGTTGTAGACGAAGCCGCCCGCCGCGAGCGGTCCGGTCAGCGGCACCTTCTCCAGCGAGTCGAGCACCTTGGACCGTACGGTGTCGATGTACGCGCGGCTCTCGGCCGGGGTGAGCAGCGGGAGCTGCGGCCGTTCGGCGCGGGGGTGCTCGAAGGCGTTGTACAGATCGTCGATCTCCGGGCGCATCGCCTCCCGGCCGGCGGCCGCGCGCAGCAGCCAGAGCTCCTCGTAGTTGCCGATGTGCGCCAGGTCCCAGACCAGCGGTGACATCAGCGGCGACACCTGCGCCATCAGGTCCGGTTCCTCGAGCGTCTCCAGGGTGAGGCCGACGCTCCGGTCACGCGCGGCGATCAGCTCCGTCGCGATCCGTTCCTTCAGGTCCACGTGGTTTCCTCCTCGGTGGCCGTGGCGGGCGACTCGGCGCGCGTGCCCGGCACGGTCCTGCATGCATCGGATTTCGGGGGGACCGCCGGGCGTACGGCGGTGTCGACTGGTCGCTCGGCCCTCGCTCCGCGGCGACCTGGCTCCGCGCCCGTCGGCGGGTCGTCGGCCGGGCAGCGGCCGCGTTCGACGAACCGGCCGGCGTAGGCGTCGACGATGGGGACGAGCGACTCCGCGCCCAGCCTGGGCAGGGCGTCCAGGGCGGCGGCGAAGCAGCGGCGCGCGGCGCGGGCCAGCACCGGGTCGGTGAGGGCGTCGCGCGCGGCCTGACGCCAGCGGTCCCGCGCTGGGGCGGCGGCCTCGGTCGCGAGGTCGGCCGCGACCGGATCGTCGAGCAGCGCGGCGGCCACGGCGATGGGCACCGGCCAGTACGGCTCCGGCAGCGCGTCGATCATCCGCAGTTCGAGCCAGCCCTGCGGCCGGACGGGCGGGAACAGCGTCGACAGGTGGTACGCCAGGTCGCCGAGGTCGGGCCGGCCCGTCGCCATCCACTCCTGGAAGGTCATCCCCGGAGCCGCCACCCAGCCGTCGCGGATCAGCATGACCTGCGCGTCGAGGGCGTACCGGACCCAGGCCTCGACGGGGTCGTCACCGCCCACCGCCGCCGTACGCCCCGGGTCGAGCCTCTCCCAGACGATCTGCCGGCGGGACCGGGCGGAGGGTCCGGGCGAGTTGGCGAAGGCCGCGACCAGCACCGGTCCGAGCGCGTGCGCGAGCCGCCAGCGCCGGGCGGCGTCCTCGGCGTCGGCGCCGATGTCGAGGCAGACCTGGAGCGAGGCGGTGCCGCACATCATGCGCAGGCCGTATTCGCCGAAGTACTCGCGCATGCACCGGTAGCGGCCCTCGGTCGCCTGGAACACCGACGGCCGGGAGTCGGCGCCGCGCCCGTCGAGGATCAGGTCCTCTTTGGCCAGGTGCGCGGTGACGTGCGCGATGTCGCGGGCCACGGCGGCGCACGCCGCGGCGGGGCCGGGACGCGGGGGCGAGCTGAGTTCGAGCTGGCCGCCGGGTTCGTACGTGATGCGGCTTCCGGCGGGCGGCGGGCCGGCCGCCTCCATCACCGCCTGGACGCGCGGCAGTAAAGCGGGCCGGGACGGGGCGGTCCGGTCGATGACGAACCATTCGGTCTCGGCGCCGACCAGCCCGGGCGGCCCGGTCTTGAAGCAGACCCCCTGGACGTGCTCGTAGATCTGGTCGATGGTCAGTCGGCTCATGGACACCTCCGAACGAGCGACGAACGAAGGTCTTTCCCTCCTGAACCGCATCAATAATCCGAAAAGTACCTTTCGTTGCCGAAAGCGGCAGATGTCGTTGAGGTGGCGGGGGCCTATGTGAAACGGTCCACTGAACCGCTACACTGATACGGTTCAGTGAACCGGTTCAGGGCGCTGACCTGCGAGTAAGGAGCATCTCCGTGCGGATCGACGTGCACCAGCACCTCTGGGGCCCGGCCTTCCTCGACGCTCTCCGGCGGCGTACGGCGACTCCCCGGCTCGACGGCTGGACCCTCCATCTCGCGGGCGAGGCCCCGTACGACGTCGACCCGGCCGACCACGACCCCCGGCGTCGCGCCGACGAAGCCGCCGAGGACGGTTTCGGCCTCGTGCTGACCTCGCTCTCCGCGCCGCTCGGCGTCGAATCGCTGCCGCCCGACCAGGCCGCTCCCCTCCTCGACGCCTACCACGCGGACGCGCTGGCGCTGCCCGAGCCGTTCCGCGCCTGGGCCGCCGCCGGCCTGGCCGAGATCGACGTGGCCGCCCTCGCCCGGCTCCTCGACCAGGGGTTCGTCGGCCTGCAGCTGCCCGCGACCGCGCTGCTCGACGCGGCGGGGTACGAGCGCTGCGCGCCCCTCCTCGCGCTCCTGGAGGAACGCGAGCTGCCGCTGTTCGTCCACCCCGGCCCCGCGCCCGTCACGGACGGCCCGGCGTGGTGGCCCGCGCTCGTCCCGTACGTCCACCAGATGCACGCCGCCTGGTACGCCTTCCGCGCCTTCGGCCGGCCGCGCCATCCCGACCTGCGCGTCTGCTTCGCCCTGCTCGCCGGGCTCGCGCCCCTGCACGGCGAACGGCTGGCCGCCCGCGGCGGCGGGCGCGGCCAGGTCGACCCGAACGCCTACGTGGAGACGTCCTCGTACGGACCGCGCGCCGTCGACGCCACCGTCCGGGCGATCGGCATCGACACGATCGTGAGCGGCTCCGACCGCCCGTACGCCCGCGTTCCCCGCGACTTCGGCTTCGGCGACGCCGCCGAGCACGCCATCCGCACCGCCAACCCGCACCGACTGCTCACTGGAAAGGACTGAACTCCGTTGACCATCGAGTCCCTCCCCGAACGAAGCCTCGACCGGCACGAACTGCGCCGACTGGTCGACGACCTGGCCGCTCACCCCGAGACGTGGCAGGAGCTGGTCGACTTCCCCGACGGCCACCGCCACTACGTGTCGCTGCACCGCGACGAGTACGTCGACGTATGGCTGCTGTGCTGGACTCCGGAGAGCGACACGGGCTGGCACGACCACGACATCTCCTCCGGCGCGGTCGCGGTCGTCGACGGCACCCTCATGGAGTGCAACCCCCGGATCGGCGGCCAGCACGTCGAGGTGGAGGTCGAGGCGGACACGTCGTTCTGCTTCGGGCCCGAGCACATCCACCGCCTGGTCGGGGTGGCGGACCGCAGCGTGTCCATCCACGCGTACTCGCCCCCGCTCTGGCGCATGGGGCAGTACTCCATCGACGACGGCGGCGTGATGCGCCGCGTCTCGGTCAGCTACGCCGACGAGCTCCGCCCCCTCGACCCCGCGGCCTGATCACCGGAGGCAAAAGCCTCTGGCATCCGTTTTTGGCACCCTGGTAGCTTGCTCTTTACTTGTAGTGACGGGCCCGCGTGCTGGAACGGAGTCGAGAGGTGTCCCTGACGGAGGCGCTGCGCGCCGGTGAGCCGGAGGTCTTCGGCCTGCTCTACGACGAGCACGGGCCGCGGATCCACGCCTACTGCCACCGGATGGTCGGTGATGAGGCCGCCGACGCCGTACGCGACGCCTTCGTCACCGCCGCCCGTTACCCGGCCGGAGCCCCGGCGGGTGACGACGCGCTGCCGATCTGGCTGTACGCGCTCGCCCGGGCCGAGGTGCTGCGCCGCGGCGCCCTGCGGCGCACCGTCCCGGTCGACCCCGGGGCGGCCCCGCTGGAGCGCGCCCTGGCCCGGCTGCGGCCCGAGCACCGGGAGGCGCTGGCGCTGACCGACGCGCTGGAGGTCGAGGAGTTCGCGCGGCTCACCGGAGTGGCCCTCGACACCGCCGAACTGCTGGTCCGCATGGCGCGTCGCCGGCTCGAGCAGGCCGTCGTCGCCGTGCTCGAAGCCGGTTCCGCCGCGGACGACGAGCTGCTGACGGCCCTCGCGAAGGGCCGCCTGCACACGCTCGTGAGCCGGCGGGCGGCCGAGCCGCCCGCGTCGCTGCGGGACGCGGTGGTCGCCGCCTGCGCCGCGGCCGAGCGGACGTTCACCGGCGTGCCGCTGTCCTACGCCGACGGCCTGCCCCTCCCCTTCGAGGGAGTGTCCGACCCGGCCGACACCGCCACCGGTCCGCACCCGAAGGCCGGCAGGCCGGGCGCCCCGGCACCGGCCCGCCACCGGCGCGAGCCCCGCCGGCGCAACGCCCTGCTCACCGAGACGCTCACGCTGGCGGCCTGCGCCGCGGCGGTCGTCGGCGCCATCCTGGTCTGGCCCACCGGCCCAGACCAGGGCGCCTCGAACGTCGGCGACAACAGCCGGCTGGTGCGGCACGGCACACCGACGAGCCGTCCATCGCCGTCGGCCGGCCACGCGGGGCCGCTGGGCGACGGGTCATCGCCCGTCGGCAGCGTGCGAACCACGCCGCGGACCGCGCCCGGGTCGCCGTCGGCCACGCCCACGCACGCCTCACCCTCGCCGACGGCGACGGTGAGCCGCCCGCCCGCGTCTCCCACGAGTCCGGCCCCGTCCGGGACCCCGACGCCGGAGCCGACGACGTCCGCGTCGCCGACTCCCACCCCGAGCCTCTCGGCGCCGTCCCTCCCGGCGCCCATCGGCGCGAAGCCGAGCACGACCCCGACGCCGAAGAAGACCGGCCCGAAGAAACACTAGTTACGCGACGACGCTCAGGGGGCGGATGGCCGCTCTGTTCGTCGTGGCCGAGGGTCGCCGCCTGATCCGCGTCCGGGACGCCGCTCGGGAGTGCCTTCTCGAAGCGAGCCGAGCGGTCAGGCCTCGCTCAAGGCGGCCTCACGGGTGAGGGCCCGCGGACCGGCTTCGCCGGGGCCGTCCTGCCCCGCACCGGCGTGCTCGCGCCGGGCGAAGATCAGGCCGACGAGAGCACCGACGAGCATGGCGACGACGTGACCCACCGCCGCGACGCCCAGCCGGTCCAGGCCGCTGAACAGGTGCGGGGCGAGGAAGGCCAGGGCCAGACCCGCCCCGACGCGCCACCAGCGGCTCGGCACGCGGTCGAACAGCCGGTGGCCGTGCCGGGCGGTGCGCACGAGGGGCTCGGCGCCGTACAGCATCGTGGCGACGAGCGCCGAGGCGATGACGTAGGACGGGCCGACGTCGTCGAGGTACCGCATGGAGGCGGGCATGGCACCGGTCGAGATCCGCCAGGCGAGCAGGCCCTCGCTGATGAGCGTTCCGACGACCTGGGCCGCGCCGACCAGGGCCAGCGTCCGGACGTTGCCGAAGCGGTGCACGACGGGGAACAGCCCGACGATCGCCAGGACCACCCACATCCACGGCACGGCCTCGGCCACGAAGGCCGAGGCGATCATGGTGCCGAAGGGGTCGCTCCTCAGGTTCACCAGGTTGGTCGCGGTCGTGGCGACGACCGAACGCTGCTGGGCCGGCCCCAGGCCGTACGCGTACACCGCCGAGACGGCGCAGAACGCCGCGATGAAGGAGATGGGCAGGGGATAGCGCCTGAGGGTCGAGTGCACGCGTGAAAGCGTAGGGGCTGTTTCTGAGAGCTTGATGACTTCCCGATGATCGTCAGCTCGGTCTTACCGTCAGGACAGGCGACCCTCGCGGTATCGGCGCGAGTCAGCCCCGGGCGCCGCCGGCGGCCGCGTTCCAGCCGTGTTCGAGGAGCTCGAAGGCGCGGGCGATGACGGTGCCGACGTCGGCCTTCTCGCAGGTGAGATAGCGGGTCTCCAGAGTGAAGTGGGCCAGTGCCCGGCAGGTCGGGTCCTCGGCGGGCGCGCCGATCTCCTCGGCGATCGCCCGCGCCAGGGCGGTCTCGTGCCGCATCCACATGCGGCGCTCGTACTCGCGCAGGTCGGGAGTGTTCTCGACGAGTTCGACGAACCGGGTGAAGGTCGCGTCGGCGTCGTCGCCCTTGGCCCGCCGGGTGCGCAGGACGTACTCCCGCAGGGCACCGGGGATCGACTGCCCTTCGGGGCGCTCGCGTACGGCGGCGATCAGGGCGGCCTCCAGCTCGGCGTCCTCGTCGAAGACGAGGGCCTCCTTGCCGGAGAAGTGCTTGAACAGCGTGGTGGTGGAGACGTCGGCGGCCTCGGCGATGTCCCGGATGCCCACGTGGTCGTAACCGTGCTCGAGGAAGAGGCGCAGGGCGGCGTCCGCCAGGGCCTGACGGGTGGCGGCCTTCTTGCGCTCGCGCCGGCCCAGTGGCGCGCGGTCCCTCGTCGCGTCGGTCATGGCGGTGATCCTACCCAACCCGGTTAACCGGAGCAAAAAGTTGAACGGTTGCACTTATTAATCGAGTGTGCTTCTGTGGAACGGTCGGCCGGCCGCCCCTGCCCGGCTCTTCTTCTCGAATCCCTCTCCGCACCGGAAGGACCGTTCAGCATGTCCGCGTCCACCTCCTCGCCCTCCCCCGGCGGCCCGGCCGCCGGGACTCCTCCCTCCCCGAACGTGCGCTGGGTCCTGCTCGGCGTGATGCTCGCGATGCTGCTGTCGATGCTCGACACCATGGTCGTCGGCACCGCGATGCCGACGATCGTCGGTGACCTGGGCGGCCTGCGGCACATCTCCTGGGTGGTGACCGCCTACACCCTGGTCACCGCCGTGACGACCCCGGTGTGGGGGAAGCTCGGCGACCTGTACAGCCGCAAGCACACCTACCTCGCCTCGGTGGCGGTGTTCGTCGTCGGCTCCGCGGTGTGCGGAGCGGCGCAGTCCATGACCTGGCTCATCCTCGCCCGCGCGCTGCAGGGCGTCGGCGCGGGCGGGATCGGCGCCGGGGCGTTCGCGTTGATCGGCGCGCTCGTCCCGCCGCGCGAGCGCGGCAGGTACCAGGGCATGTCGGCGTCGGTGATGGCGATCGGCACGATCGGCGGGCCGCTGCTGGGCGGCTTCATCACCGGTCACCTCGGCTGGCGCTGGGCGTTCTACATCAACCTGCCGCTCGGCGCGCTCGCCTTCGTCTGGCTGTGGGTGATGCTGCGCCTGCCCCGCAACCGGAGCAAGGCGACGATCGACTGGCCGGGCATCGTCCTCCTGGCAGTGACGATCACCGCCGCCGTACTGGCCACGACCTGCGCGGGGACCACCTATGCCTGGGGCTCCTGGCAGATCGTCGCGCTCGGCGTCGCCACCCTCGTCGGGCTCGCCGGGTTCATCGCCTGGCAGAAGAGGGCGGCCGAGCCGCTCATGCCGCTACGGATCTTCGCCGGGCACCGCAACTTCCCGCTCGCCCTCGGCATGATCCTGGTCGCCGGTGTGGTCATGTTCGCCGGTGGGCTCTACCTGCCGCTCTTCCAGCAGACCGCGCAGGGGGCGTCGGCCACCAACTCGGGGCTGCTCATGGTGCCGATGCTGATCCCGGTCGTGATCGTCTCCACGATCGCGGGCAAGGTGATGTCCGCCACCGGCAGGTACAAGATCTTCCCTGTGCTCGGCGCGGCCTTCCTGACCGCCGGCGCGGCGCTCCTGGCCACCATGGACACCGGCACGTCCCGCCTTGTCACGTGCTCCTACATGGTGCTGATCGGCCTCGGGCTCGGCTGCCTGATGCAGATGGCCACCACGATCGCGCAGAACAGCGTCGAGATGCGCGACATGGGCGCGGCGATGTCCTCGACCCAGCTGTTCCGCACGCTCGGCGGCTCCCTCGCGGTCGCGGCGTTCGGATCGATCGTCACCCGCGCGACCCAGCACCACCTGCCCGGCGGCGCCGCCGATTCCGGTGCGCCGGCCGCGCTGTCCGCCGCGGCCAGGGCCGCCTACGTGGACGGGCTGGCCGGCGCGACCCGGCAGATCTTCCTGGTGATCGCGATTCTGTGCGCCGCCGCGTTCGCCGTCGCCCTCGCCGTCAAGGAGGTCCCGCTGAAGAAGGCCGGCCCGCCCCGGCCGGCCACCGCGGACGGGAAGACGCCCGTCCCCACCGCCGACTGACCGCTCAGCCTCGGCGGTGTCAGAGCCGGCCGGCGAGGGGTGGTCGCCCGGACGCGAACGCCTCTCGCCGGCCGGTCACCGCTGGGGCGGCCGGGCCTCTCGGAAGCGGCGCAGCCGGACGGAGACCCGGTCGACGGCGGTGGTGACGGCGACGGAGCGGTACCGTCCCGGCACCTCGGCCACCCAGAACGCCCCGGCGATCGTCACCGCCGGGACCTTCACCACCGACCCCTTGGCCCGGAACTCGACGAGCACCTCACCGCCGGGCGGCAGCTCGCCCCACGCCACGGACCAGCGCCTGCCGCGTACGGCGCCGCGGACCAGGCTGGCGTCCCGCCCGCCGGGCACGGCGACGTCGATCAGCCCGTCACCGGTGTGCACCTCCAGGGCCGGGCGGCGCCGGCTGCCACGACCGACGCGCAGCTCCCAGCCGCTCGCGGTCAACGGAGTCGTCGGGAACGTCATGGCGTGGGTCATGGTGCACCTCCGGGAGAGACGGGTACGGGCGGCGGCCGCCCGTACCCGGTGACGGTCAGATGGCGATGGCTCCCTCGACCGGCGACTCGCCGCGCCGTACGAGGAGGGCGGCGAACGCGGCCACGAGCGCGACGGCCGCGGCGACCGTCATGGAGGTCTGGAAGCCGTCCATGAAGGCGAGGTGGCTGCCGGTGGTGATGGCCTTGGCGACCGGTCCCGGAGCACCGGCGGGCACCGGGGCGACGCCCTGGGCGATGTAGTCCTTGGCGGCGGTGAGCTGGTGGGCCGCCGGTGCGGGCAGTCCCGCGCCGGTCAGCCGGTCGACGAGGACGCCCCCGACGCGGCTGGACAGGATCGTGCCGAGGACCGAGGTGCCCAGCACACCGCCGATCTGGAACCCGGTCTGCTGCAGACCGCCCGCGACGCCGGCCAGGTGCGCGGGGGCGTTCGCGACGATCGCCTCGGTGCCGGCGGTGAGGATGAACCCGAACGCCAGTCCCATCAGCATGAACCACGGCCAGATCTGGTTGTACGAGGCGTCGACCCCGATCCGGGACAGCCCGAACAGCGCGACGGCGGTGAACACCATGCCGATGACGAGCGGCACCCGCGGCCCGAACCGCTGGGTCAGCGCCCCGCCCAGCGGCGAGGAGACGATGAAGATCGCGGTCATCGGCAGCATCCGGACGCCCGCCTGCACCGGGGTCATGCCGTGGACCTGCTGCAGGTACAGCGTGATGAAGAAGATGGTCCCGAACAGGGCGAACGCGCCGAGGACGATCAGTCCGGTCGCGGCCGACAGCGACGCCGAGCGGAACAGGCTCATCGGCAGGATCGGGTGGGCCGCCCGCAGCTCACGGATCACGAACCCGACGAGCAGGACCGCGAACGCGGCGAACGACACCAGCGGCACGGTGTCGCCGAAGCCGTACGTCCCCGCCTTGATCAGGCCCCAGACCAGGGCGAACAGCGATCCGGACAGCAGAAGCACCCCGAGGACGTCGAACGAGCCGACGGCCCCCTCGTCGCGGGACTCACGGATCACCCACAGGCCGACCAGGAGGGCGACCAGGCCGAGCGGAGCGTTGAGGAAGAAGACCGACTCCCAGTTCACGTGCTGGACGAGCAGGCCGCCGACGATCGGGCCACCGGCGATGGAGATGCCGACGGTGGCGCCCCAGATGCCGATCGCGGCGTTGAGCCGTTCCGCGGGGAAGGTGTTGCGCAGGATGGCCAGGCTGGCGGGCTGCAGCAGCGCGCCGGCGAAGCCCTGCACGACCCGCCACGCGATCACCATGCCGATGCCGCCGGACACGCCGACGAGGACGGAGGCGACGGCGAAGCCGATCACTCCGGCGAGGAAGGTGCGCTTGCGCCCGAACCGGTCGGCGATCTTCCCGGCCGGGATCAGGGTGACGGCCAGGGCGAGCAGGTAGCCGTTGGTGACCCACTGCAGACCGGTCAGGTCGGCGTGCAGGTCCTTGGCGATGGCCGGGTTGGCGATCGACACGACGGTCGCGTCCAGGCCGACCATCATCACGCCGAGCGCGACCGCGAACAGTGTGAGCCAGGGGTGGCCGTGCCCGGCACGGCCTGGTCTTTCGCGCGCCCCGGGACGGGACGGAAGTGTCGCTTGGGACGTCATGAACTGCCTCCGAGAGTTCGTGTTCCCCAAACGTGTCATGCTATGACACTTGTCGTCAAGCGACTAAAGTCTTGCTATGACGAGTGTCACGAAATGAAGGAACTATTGGCCGAGTCGTCCAACGTCGGTTACCCTGCGGGCATGGAGGCGACCCCTGCGGTTCAGGCGTGCATCCCGACGGCCGGTCGTCGTGAGCGCAAGAAGCAGCGCACGCGCGAGGCCCTCGTGGACAGCGCGTTCCGGCTGTTCGCGGAGAAGGGATTCGAGGCCACGACCGTCGAGGAGATCGCCGACGCGGTCGACGTGTCCTCCCGGACCTTCTTCCGCTACTTCGCGTCCAAGGAGGACGTCCTCCTCACCTTCCAGGACGAGCAGTTCGGCGCGATGAGGGAGGCGTTCGCCGCCCGGCCCGCCGACGAGCCGGTGATCACCGCCCTCCGCCGGGCCGCGGTCGCCATCATCCGCGCCTGCGAGGACGGCGCGTTCGGCTTCGACCCCGAGCGGTTCGGCTGCATCCGACAGCTCATGGAGTCCAGCCCCGCCGTGTTCGGCAGCAGCCTCGAACACGGCCAGCGCAAGCACGCGGAGATGACCCGCCTCGTCGCGGAGCGCATGGGCGTGGACCCCGCCACCGATCTGCGCCCGCACGTGGTCGCGGCCGTCGTCAACGGGGTGTTCCACACGGCGTTCGAGCTGCTCAGCTCCGGCACCGTACGGGCCGAGCGGTTCTCCGACGTGCTGTCCGAGCTCCTGCTGGCGCTCGAGGACGGCATCAACTACCCCGCCGCGACCGCGGCGAGTCCCGCGTCGGCCGGCTGACGATCACAGGGCCAGGCACGGGAAACGGGGCGGGAGGCCGACCGAGCACGGGTTCCGGCGATCGCCGGAACCCGTGACCCGCGTCGGTCCCGCCCCGCGGTTCTCAGGCCCGCGCCATCAGCTCACGCAGTCGCCGGGCCACGGTCGTGCCGTGATCCCGAGCACGCCCGCGAAGCGCCATGCCGACGCGGAGGGCCTCGATCCAGGAAGGACGGGCGGCACCGGCGTCGAGCCGGCCGTCCGCGCCGTCCTCGGTGATCAGGTCGGCGAGCGCCGCCATCGTCCGTTCGTCACGGAGGTCGACATCGCGCTCGCCGAGAGCGACGACCAGCGCCTTCGCCGTGAGGCGGACACCGGCGATTCGGGGGTCGAACCGTCCGTGCCGGTGCTCTTCGAGCACGCGCAGGAGCTCGTCCTCGCTCCGGGCCGACCGGGGTTCGAGGCCGGCCTCCTCGGCGGCGGCGTAGTCCTCGAACAGTTCGACCGTGCTGACGCATCCCATCTTCTGTGCCAGGAAGTGGAACTCGTCGAAGAGCGTGTGCAGCGGGATGAGGAAGTCGTCATCCTTCAGGCTCGGCGGAAGGCCGAACCCGTGCTCGCCTCCCACCGTGAGGTCGAACAGATGAAGGATGATCCTCTTCACTCGCTCGTCCGGAGCACGCCGCATGACGATCCACGCGGTGTCCCGGGCGACGCGGTCACGAAGCCCGGCCACCCCGGATTCCTCTTCGATCATTTCGGTCTACCCTCCTCGGGGTCTCGGTTTGTGGGTCCTCCGTGAACCGGAGGACGGCGCCGGTACTCGACGACCGGGCCACCAGTGACCGTCCCGCACGAGAGAGAGTTCTCCAGTAGATCGACTGAAAAAGTAGGGCTAGCTCGCCCATCGCTTGATGGCGAAGCGGCTGCCGTCGCGGCGGACCTCGGCCGCGCCGGCCCCGGCGAAGTGCGCCGGCACGACGAGTTCTCCGGTGTCGGCAGCGCGTTCGAGCACCCTGCGGCGGGTCGCCGCCGCCTGCGCCGGGTCCTCGCAGAAACAACTGCCGTAGTCCGGTTCGAGGATCTGCACCGGGCTGTGCAGCAGGTCGCCGACGAACACGGCACGGTCCGAACCGGACGCCACCCGGAGGATCGACGAGCCGGGCGTGTGGCCGGGCGCCGGTTCCAGGCCGAGGTTGCCATCGATCCGGTGCCGGTCGCTCCACAGCACGGCGCGGCCGAGGACGGGCGCGATGCTGTCGGCGTAGACGATCCGGCTGCCCTCCTGCCGACGCCTCTCGTGGTCGTCGCGGGGCGCGCGACGGCGGTGGGCGTTGCGGGGATCGAAGAACTCCTGGTCGACCCGCGGGATCAGGTAGGTGGCGTTCGGGAAGGTCGGAACCCATTCCCCGTCGCGCGACTCGGTGTTCCAGCCGACGTGGTCGTAGTGGATGTGCGTGTTGATCACGATGTCCACGTCCTGCGGCCGGACTCCGGCCTCGGCCAGCCGGTCGAGGAAGTCGGTCCGCAGATGGTCGAACAGCGGGATCTGCGGCCGGTCCCGGTCGTTGCCCACCCCGGTGTCGACCAGCACGACCTTGCCCTCGCTGCGCAGGATCCAGGTCTGCGCGGCACCGTGGTAGGCGTCGGTCTCCGGACGCCAGTGGTCCGGCGCGAGCCAGGACTCGTTGCGCCGCCAGATCTCGGCCGGGCTGTCCGGGATGATGAAACGGGCCGGTGCTATCTCGCCCTGCCACTCGATGACCCTGGTGACCTCGACGTCACCGATCCGAAAGTCGCTCATGGGACCATGCTCCTGGCCCGCGATGCGCCTTCCAATGCGCGATGAGCGCTTCTCGATGCTCGATCGTCTCACCGATGAGATCTACTATGACGGCATGGACGTGGTGAGCGACGCGATCGAGACGATGCGCACCGGGAGGCCGTCCTCCAGCCGCCTCAGCGTCGGCTCGCCGTGGCGCTGCCGGTTCGCGCCCTACGACGGGGCCGGCTTCCACGTGCTGCTCCGTGGCTCCGGCTGGCTGGTCCCCGATGGGGCCGAGCCGGTGCCGCTGGGCGTGGGCGATGCCGTCCTGGTGCCGCACGGCGCCTCCCACGTGCTGTCGGACTCCCCGAGCGCGGAGGGAGCGGTGCCGTTCGACGCGGCGGTTCCCGCCGCCGACGGCCCGGTGGAGTTCCTGTGCGGCAAGTACCGGCTCGACCGGTCCCGGGCGCATCCGCTGCTGGCCGGCATGCCCGAGGTCGTGCACCTTCCCGCCGACCTCGGCCGGCACGCCCGGCTGCGCACCGCCATCGACCTACTCGGCGGCGAGGTACGGGGCGACCGGCCCGGCCGGGAGACGGTCATCACCAGCCTGCTCGACCTGCTGCTGGTCTACATGCTGCGCGCTTGGCTGGAGGACAACGCCGAGACCGGATGGCCCCGCGCGCTCCGCGACCCGGAGATCGCCGCCGCGCTGGAGGCGCTGCACTCACGCCCGGCGGCGCCGTGGCGGATCGAGGACCTGGCCGCACACGTCGGCCTCTCCCGCGCCACGCTGGCCCGGCGTTTCACCGCGCTGACCGGGCAGCCCCCGATGGCCTACATGACCTGGTGGCGCATGACCACCGCCGCCCGGCTCCTCCGCGAGTCCGACCTGCCGCTCCTCTCGATCGCCCGTCAGGTCGGCTACGGCTCCCCGTACGCCTTCTCCCACGCTTTCAAGCGGCAGTTCGGCCTCCCGCCGGGGTCGTACCGCGAACGCGAGCCCGCCGGTTGAGGATCGCCCGTGGGTCAACCGTTCGGGTCGATCCATAGCTGGACGGCCAGGACGATGCCGATCAGGGCCACGAGCCAGCGCAGGACGCCCGCCGGCAGGCGTCTGGTGATGCGCGGGCCGATGACGGAGCCGACGAACATGCCCGCGCCGATGGGGACCACGGCCGGCCAGTCGACGGTGCCGGCGGTGGCGAAGATGGCGGCGGACGTGAGGGCCCCGGCCCCGATGAGCATGTTCTTCAGCGCGTTGGCGGTCGGCAGATTCGGCTCCGCGCTGATCAGCAGGAGGGCGAGGATCATCACCCCGGCGCCGGCGCCGAAGTAGCCGTTGTAGAGGGACATCGCGGTCAGTCCCAACGGCAGGATCATGCCGCGCGCGCCTGACAGGGAACCGCGCCGATCGAGGCGGGCGGCGATCCGGGGCTGAGCCAGCAGTGCGAGCGAACCCGCGGCCACCAGGATCGGCACGACGTGGGCGAAGACGCCGGGCGGCGTGGACAGCAGCAGCAGTGATCCGGCGGCGCCGCCCAGCGCGGCGACGGGTATCCACCGACATAGCCGTACCCGTTGACCGGCCAACTCGGGTCGGGAGGCCAGGGCCGCGCCGGGCCAGCAGGCCACCACGGCGATGATGTTGGCCACGTTCGCGGCGAGGGCGGGCAGGCCCGCCATCAACAGCGCCGGGTAGGAGATCAGAGACGTGATGCCGCCCGCGGTCCCGACCACCCCGGCGAGCGTCCCGGCGGCGGTCAGCAGAACGAGATCGCCGATGCCGGTCATGACCGGACCGCCCGGGACGCCGATGCTCGGATGACGACGCGACTCATGGGATGGGGCCTCCCCAGGTCCGGCCCGGCCGGATGGCGGGCAGGCGGAATGGAAGCCCTCGGGGTTTTTATCCCATCAGGTGTGGGGCCGAAAGATCGGCCCTGGCGCCGCTCGGTCCAGTCCACCGGCCCCCTTGTTGTCGTCTTGGAGGCGGAGGCCGGCACGGAACCCTAGACGCAACCACAAGCTGTTCGGATCATATCTCGGCGCTCTAGGGTCCACAGGTGCGCCTCTATCTGTCCTCCTTCCGGGTGGGAGATCATCCGAGCCGGTTGCTCGCGCTGCTTCGCGAGCGACCGACCCCGACCGAAGTCGCCGTCATCGCCAATGCCATCGACGCCCAGGCCGAGCCCGAACGATCGGCCGGCGTACGGCGTGAGGCCGACGCGCTCACCCGGCTGGGGCTGCGGCCGGCCGAGGTGGACCTGCGGGAGTTCTTCGACCGGCCCGTGGACACCGTCGCCGGGGCGCTGGCCCGCTTTCCCCTGGTCTGGGTACGCGGTGGGAACGTGTTCATGCTGCGCTACGCGATGGCGCGCAGCGGCGCCGACGTCGCGCTGGCCGCGCTGCTGCGGCGGGACGCGGTGGTCTATGCCGGTTACAGCGCCGGCGCCTGCGTGCTCGCGCCGAGTCTGCGCGGTCTGGAGGAGTGCGACGATCCGCAGGTGGTTCCCGCGGCCTACGGTGAGCCGCCGATCTGGGAGGGACTGGGCGTCCTCGACCACGCCGTGGTTCCGCACGTCGACTCGCCAGGTCATCCCGAGAGCGACGTCCTGACCGCCCTCGCCGCACGCTACCGGGCGGACGGCGTCGCACACCGCGCCCTGCGGGACGGGCAGGCCCTGGTGATCGACGGCCCGCACGCCCAGGTCCACTGACGGTTCGAGCCGCCGGCCGCTCCGTCGTCGCTCAGGCACCGCCGAAGACGGAGACGCGGGTGCGGTGATGACGCGGCGTCTCGATCTCGTCGATCGTCGCCACCGCGAGGTCGGCGTACGAGAGGCGGAGCTCCCACGACGGCGCGGTCTCACCGCCGACCCGGTAGCGACCCGTCCTGGCGCCGTCGGCCTCCAGCCAGGCCGGTGGGGTCAGCATCAACCAGTCGACGGCCGAGCCCGCCTCGCGGAGCCGGTCCAGGCCGGCCGCGTGCGCGGTCGCGAACGGCCGGAGCTCCTCCGCGAACCGGCCGAACTCGGGCGGGTACGCGGCAGGGTCGTCCATCACCAGACCGCCGCCGGGAACCCTCAGGGTGGAGAACAGGCCGATGGCGACGAGCCGGGGCACCCCGGCCTCGGACAGACCGCCCACCAGCGCGTCGGCCGCCTTGACGAAGAACTCGGGATCGAGCTCGTCGAACCCCTGCGCAGGGCCGGACATCGGAGTCACCGCGTGGACCGCCGCGTCGTGACCTTCGCCGATCGCGGCGATGGCGCGCACGTCGGTGACGTCCCCCGGCACCACCCGCACCCCGTCCGTCGCGAGCTCGGGATACCTGGCCGGATCCCGTACGACCGCCGTGACCTGATGACCCCGGCTCCGGGCCTCGGCCGTGATGGCCCGTCCCGCCCGGCCACCGGCCCCGAAGATGACGATCCCGCTCATGTCACTGCTCCTCTTCCGGCCGCGTACTTCGCCGCCGAAAAAAGACGGTATCCACGGGATACTGGTTACCTCAACGATACCGGGATAGGCTCGCGACCATGGCCGAGCCGCTGGACCCGGAGATGTTCGACCCCGTCTGCCCGTCGAGCGTGATGCCGATCCAGATCGGCGACAAGTGGACCGCGATGGTGGTGATCTGCCTCGAAGGCGGCCCACGGCGATTCACCGAACTCCGCGTCCCGCTCCGCGGCATCACCCCGAAGGTCCTCACCCAGACCCTTCGCGCCATGGAGCGCGACGGCCTGGCCACCCGGACGGCGTACGACGAGAACCCACCCCGCGTCGAGTACGAGCTGACCGACCTGGGCCGCACCCTGCTGACCCTGATCGACGCCGCCCGCGCCTGGAGCAGGGACCATCTCCCCGCCCTGCTCGAGGCTCGGGAAAGGCACGAAACGACGCCGCGTCCGGCACTTCTGAGAGCCGGCGAGCCGTCGCGGTCCGGCACGGCCGCCTCGACGCATCTCCATCGCTAATAACGGGACAAATCCGTACTTTCACGGATGATACAGATACGGTCTGGCCATTTAGCTGCCGAGTGGCACAAAATTCCAGAGCGGACTCCCCCGCATCGGCACCGGCCTCTTCTTCGGCCGGCAGCCGGACCGCACACGGGCCGTCGGCATATCGGCCGGAGTCAGGAGTAGCTCCAGATGAGTACAGCCACGCGGCCCGACACGCCCGTACCGGTTCCCGGAGTCCGCGGTGTTCCCCTCGTCGCGCTGGCGAGGGACCCGTTCGGTTTCTGCATGAAGGCCGCCCGGGAAGGCGACGGCCTGGTACGGCTCGGGGCCGGACCGGTCCGCGCCTACCTCGTCAGCCACCCGGACTACGTACGCCACATCCTGGTCGGCAACGCGGCCAACTACATCAAGGGCAGCATCATGGACGGCATCCGGCTCGCCCTCGGCAACGGCCTGTTCACCAGCGACGGCGACTTCTGGCGGCGGCAGCGGCGGCTGATGCAGCCCGCCTTCCACAATCGGCAGATCCAGCGTATGGCCGAGACCGTGCGGGAAACGGTACGTGACTCCATGGCGGGCTGGGCCCCGGCCGTTACCAACGGCACGCCGATCGACATGCTCCACGAGTCCGTGCGCATGAACATCCGGATCATCCTGGAGACGCTGTTCGGAACCGCCGTGGACGAGGAACGCTCCGTCCGCCTGCTGGACCTGACGGACCGGGTGTTCGCCGGCATGACCCGGCGGGTCTGGACGTTCTTCGTACCGTCGTGGCTGCCGACCCCCGGCGCCGCGGCGTACCGGCGCGCCATCGAGGCGCTCGACCAGGAGATCTACGCTCTCATCGCCGCCCGCCGTGCGGCCCTGGCCGGCGGCGACGCCCAAGAGGACCTGCTGAGCATGCTCATCCAGGCCGAGGACTCCGAGACCGGCGAGCGGATGAGCGACCGTCAGCTCCGCGACGAGATCTTCACCATCTTCATCGCCGGCTACGAGTCGACCGCGACCGGCGTCGCGTGGGCCTGGCACCTGCTGTGCCGAAATCCCGAGGCCGCGACCCGCCTGCGGGAGGAGGTCGACCGGGTCCTCGGCGGCCGGGCCCCCGGCTATGACGACCTCACCGAGCTGACGTACACCCGGCGGGTCGTCGACGAGACCTTCCGGCTGTACCCGGCGTTCCCGATGTACTTCCGGGGCTCCGTCGAGGACGACATGGTCGGCCCGTACGCGATCCCCGGCGGCGCGAACATCATCCTCAGCCCGTACGCCACCCACCACGACCCGCGCTTCTGGGATGACCCGGAGGCGTTCGACCCGGACCGCTTCGCCCCGGACCGCTACGACTCCCGCGCCCGCGAGGCGTACTACCCGTTCGGGAAGGGACAACGCCTGTGCATCGGCGAACCGATGGCGCTCACGATCGCGCAGTTGCTGATCGCGACGATCGCCCAGGCGTACGAGGTGCGGACCGCGCCCGGCGTTCAGGTCACCGGCCACTACGCCATGACCTACCAGCCGAAACACGGCCTCCCCATGATCCTCACCCCCCGCTGATCGGCCGCGTCAGCCCGCCGCGCTCATCCCAACGACGCTCACCTCGACGCATTGACCGCCATTTCCGGCACTGTGACTGCTCTTTCTCCAGATGCTGCCGGTCACGTCCACTGTTCCTCCAGGATTCGGCCGATGAGCTCTTTCGACATCCCCACCGGGAGAGCTCTTGACCGGATGTCGTCGTATACCTCCGAGAGTAGGCGAATATCCTCCGCTTCGCTCACGGTGATGCCGCGCAGGGCGGTTTCTACGTACGCGAGTTCGGTTCGATCCCGCAGAGTTGCGAGGACGAAAGCTCCGGCGGTGTCATCCAGACGGAGAGGGCCCGGAACCACCTGGACCGATATCCGCGGCGAGGTGATGGCCATCAGGTGTTCGAGTTGACCGCGCATGATGTCGCGGTCACCGACCTGGTTTCGCAGGACGCCTTCTGCGAGCAGGGCCGATATTCGCGGCGGCGGCGGATCATCACGCGAGAGGACCGCCTGGCGCTTCATGCGAGCGGCCGTCGCTGCCTTGTCGCCGCCCAGCAGCGCTGAGGCGTAATCCTCGGTCTGGAGGAGGCCGTCGACGACCAGGCACTGGTACGTGCCGAGGAAGTCGGCCTCGGACTCGACCTCGGGCCAGTCGAACCAGACCGGGAAGGCGGCGTCGAGGACGAGTTCGTCCCAGAGGGACGGGAGGGCGCCGCGGGTGTCGAGGATCTCGTCGAGTTTGACGGCGATGGCCCGGTCGCAGCGCGTTTCACCGCGCTCGATCTTGCCGATGTGGGAGCCGCAGACGGGGACCTTCTCCCCCAGTTGATCCTGGGAGAGACCGGAGATCGAGCGGTACCGCTTCACCTCGGAACCGAACAGTTCGAGCGTCTTGGGGCGCTTCTTGCCGATCGCCATTCGCCACTCCTCCTCGGTGTCGCGACTCTTCACAACTCGCGGCGCGAGAGTCGGCACGTTCGCCCCTGGATACGACAGTCCTCACCAGCGGCATCTCTGTCCACAGACCATGTCACCACACGTCATCACGCGAATGCAGGGAGTTTTCCCGAAAGGACGCCGCATGGTCACGACAAGTCCGGACGAATGGGTCCCGCCACCCCGCCTCACCCTTGAATTGCACGCCTGCGCCGAGAATGTCTACTTGGTGCGCAACCTTGTCGATCAGGCCGCCGACTCCTGGAGCCTGTCGCAGGAAGTCCGTCACCTCGGCCGGCTGATCCTCACGGAGCTCACGACGAACGCCTGTCGGCTCTATCCGGGCAAGGTGATCCACACGTGGGTCGCCACTCCGCGGTACGGAGTCGGCGAGGTCGGCGTGTGGGATCCCGACAATGTCAACCTGCCTCGGATCATCGCCGCCGACGAGGCCGCGGAGACCGGGCGCGGCCTGTTCATCATCAACGAGCTCACCGGCGGCCGGCTCGGCTGGCATCCCTCCCGGGAGCGCCCGGGCAAGGTCGTCTGGGCTCGTTTCGGGCCCTGAGCGGTCCGGGGGGCGTACGCGATGCTCGGTGAACGTCCTGGCCGGGCCGCTCGGCGCCCGGACATGGGCGCTTCGCGGCGGCGTTCACCGAGCATTGGTCACACGGTCTCAGGCCCGCTTCGGCTCGTAGTGCATCGCGGTGATCCCGCAGTCGAACGGCGTGGCGGCGACGAGGTTCAGCCGCTGGACACCGTGGGCGTAGGGGAACACCGGCAGTCCGACGCCGATCGCGCTCGGGTTGACGAACAGGTGCAGCTCGTCGATCAGCCC
This sequence comes from Actinoallomurus sp. NPDC052274, assembly GCF_040679475.1. Classification (NCBI taxonomy): domain Bacteria; kingdom Bacillati; phylum Actinomycetota; class Actinomycetes; order Streptosporangiales; family Thermomonosporaceae; genus Actinoallomurus; species Actinoallomurus sp. NPDC052274. Next base: position 108,617 of record NZ_JBFAUT010000013.1, on the reverse strand, counting down.
CTGGCCGATCAGGCCCGTCACGAGCGTGCTGCCGCCGTAGACGATGATGTCCCCGCCCGGCTCGGACTTGAGCCGCTTCACGGTCTCGGCGAGCTCGCCGCCCGCGACGACGGCGTTCTTCCAGGGCGACTCAGTGAGGCTGTCGGAGATCACGACCTTCGGCGTGTTGTTCATCGCGTCGATGGCCTTCTGGTCCTCACCGGGAGGGCCCGCCTCCCACGCCGGGATGAAGCCCTCGGCGAGCCTGCGGCCCAGCATGATGGTGTCGACTGGCTCCATCAACGCCGTGATGTACGCCTTGATGTCGTCGGTCCACGGGAACGTCATCCAGTCCATTTCGCCGTTCGGGCCTCCCATGTAGCCGTCGGCGGTGGTCTGAACCTGGAGCTTGAGCTTGCGCACGGCTGCTTCCTCTCGGGTGATGCGTGGGAGCGGCGGCTCCGTCCGGCCCCGCCGTCCTGATGCGCCTTCAGCGTGGCCGAACCCGATTACGGAATCTTTACGGCTTCCCTCCGCCCCGGAAGCATCCGATCGGGGCCGAAGGTCCGCGCCACGTCCGGCATCGTCCGGGCGTCCCGGCGGCCGACCGCGATGCCGCGTCGCCGATCCGCCCCGGCACCGGCTTCGGGACGGGGTGGCGGAAGTGTTGACGCAGCAGGACCACGTGTCCGGCACCGAAACCGAAGAAGGCCACCAGACGGCGCGGCGTCCACCGACACATCGTGGAAAACACTGACTCTCCGGCATTCGGGCGACCAATAGCGGACGACAGATATAGCCGCACTCATGCTAATTTCGCGACTAGTTATCATCCATCCGCGAAGGGAACGGTCCGTGCGAAAAGTCCAAATGCTCATCGCCGTGCTCGCGGCCTTAGTCGCAACGGTCTGCGCGACCGCGCCGACCTCATCCGTCGCGAACGCCGCCACGACACCGTCCGCGTCTTCGGCGCCCGTTCCGGGAGACCTGCCCATAAGCGAGGCCGGCGCGAAGTGGTATCACCTCTGGGGGCCGGCTGCGGCCTGGACGAGCGGCACCTACAACTCGTGGCGCTCCAATCGTTTCAAGACCCGAAGTAAGGTCCTGGGCATCATCTTCAGATGCTGGTACTGGAGGGGCGGCGACACGATGTTCGCGGCGATCTACGGTGCCACAGTCCCCGTGAAAAGCCATAATATGCGCTGCGATGGCCACTGGAAGAACCTGGTCTTCAAACACGCGAACACCCGGTCGAACTACTACGTCGGCGTGTACGTGATCGGCACGAAGACACTGGTACAAGTGGGAGCCGAATACTACAAATAGCACACGAGGCGGACCACCACGTGAACAGATCGGTGTCGCCTCCAGGGCGCCATAAGGCACCGTTTCGAGGTCGGCGCCATTCCGCCGGCCCACGGCGCACCGTACACCGCGCTCTCGGACGCACGGCGTACGGCGCGCTGGTCGGTTAGGGTGTGGCGTGCAGCAGGTTCCGGCCGGAGGGTTCTCATCGTGATCGCCGGGAAGACAGCCGAGCACCACGGGGTCGCACCGCCCCCCTACGTCGAGCGCTTCCGGCGCTTCGGGCCCATTGCGTCGGTCGCCGCAGGCGGGGTCGCAATCGTGCTGTCGTCCCTTTGGCTCATTCAGGCCGCGCGCGGCGCACATCTGGATGACGGCCCGCCGGCTCTCGCTCTGCTCTGCACGGCGCTCGGGATGGTCGGCTTCGGTACGGTAAGACTTTCCCGGGGACACTCCAAGGGCCGGGTCGCCTTTTCCATCGATGCCGATGGGGTCTACTTCGCCGACTGCGTTCACCCGGGATCTGAACCCGATGGACAGGCACGACGGATTCCCTGGGACGAGATCAACGCGCTGATTCTTTTCTCCCGACGTACAGAGTTCCTTCGTGGCGCCGTCGAATGCGTTGGAGTTCGATTGAATTCATCCGCTGCCGGCTCTCCCGAAGACCATTTCGCACGCCTCAAGCAGATCCTTGCCAAGCCTGATATAGAACTCCACGTGTGGGAACAGCTCCGGGAGCTGGATCGTGACCTGCCGGAAGCACGGATGAAGACGGCGGTCAGCTTCCACACCGAAGTTCACGGGTGGAGCTACCGCCATTCCTCCGTGTTGGAGGCGGTGCGCGCCCACGCGCCTGGTGTTCCGGTCATCAGCTTCCCCGCGGATGACTATTACCACCTGGTGGGGTGGCGCGCGGACCAAGAGAAGTTGCGGCAGATCCTGCAAGACGCCGAGCTGCGCCGTTGGGGTTGGTGACGCGTCCGCTCCGGTAGCCCCGCAGCTCGAGACGGCGCGGCGCTGACGCCGAGATCGCCGACGCACTCACGTGCCTAATGATGCTAGGTTGAAACCTAGAAACTCTAGGGAGGGGTGGAGGCGGCGGCGCATGGTCAGGGCGGGGCTCAGTGCGGCGAAGTTGACGGAGGCCGCCGCGGAGATGGCGGACGAGGTCGGGCTCGAGCAGGTCACCGTCTCCGCGCTCGCACGGCGGTTCGGGGTCAAGGACGCCAGCCTGTACTCGCACGTCAAGAACCTGCGGGAGCTGCGCGTCCGGATCGCCCTGCTCGGCGGCGAGGAGCTGACCGACCGCATCGCGACGGAGGTGGCGGGCCGGGCGGGCAAGGACGCGCTCGTCGCCTTCGCGAACGCCTACCGGCGGTACGCGCTCGAACATCCCGGCCGGTACGCCGCGACCCAGATGCGGTTCGATCCGGAGGAGGTCGCCGGCTCCGTGGCCCTGCGCCGCAGCGTGGAGCTGACCTACGGCATGCTCCGCGCCTACGGCCTGACCGAGCCGGACCTGACCGACGCTGGCCGCCTGCTGCGCGCGGCCTTCCACGGCTACATCCACCTGGAGCTCAGCGGCGGTTTCGCACACCCCCGCGAGGTCGAGGACTCCTGGTCGCGCTCGCTGGACGCGCTCCACGTGCTCCTGGAGAACTGGCCGACGCACCAGCCGCACGGGGATACGCCCCGGCGACCACGACAAGCATGACGACCACGCAAGGACGGGAACAGTGGAGCGGTATCACGGATGGGCCGACGAGCGCTTCGGAGCCGTAGCCGACGCGTTCGCGCGTAACTTCGCGGACTTCCCCGAACTGGGCGCGGCGGTCGCGGTTTACGCCGGTGGCCGCAAGGTCGTGGATCTCTGGGGCGGTGTCGCGGACGAGCGGACCGGCCGGCCGTGGGAGCAGGACACGGTCGTGCCGGTGTTCTCCTGCGCCAAGGCCATCGTGAGCGTGTGCGTGCACCTCCTCGCGCAGGAAGGACGCCTCGACCTCGACGCACCGGTCGGCCGGTACTGGCCCGAGTTCGCGCGGAACGGCAAGGAGGCGATCACCTCCCGCATGGTGCTCGGGCACCGGGCGGGAGTCCCCGTCCTCGATGAGGTGCTCTCCTTCGCGGAGATCGCCGCCTGGACGCCGGTGATCCACGCCATCGAGGAGCAGCGGCCGCTGTGGGAGCCGAACACGGCGTACGAATACCACGGCCACGTCTTCGGCTTCCTCCTCGGCGAGGTGATCCGGCGCATCACCGGGCTGACGCCGGGCGCCTACTTCCGCAAGGCCGTGGGCGACCCCCTGAGGCTACGGGCCTGGATCGGCCTGCCGGACGAGGAGATGAGCGGCCGGGCCCGGCTCGTCGAAGCGGAGGGGCGGCCCGGGATGCCAGGGCCCGAGCACCTGCTCACCCGCATGGTGACGATGAACGGCGCGCTGGTCTTCCCCGGCCTGGACGAACCCCACGGCTGGAACGACCCGGCGCTGCTCGGGATGGAGCTGCCCGGCGCCGGCGCCACCGCGTCGGCGAGCGGGCTCGCCGGGCTGTACGCGGCGGCGGTCACCGGAATCGACGGCCGGGAGCGGCTGCTCACGCCGGACACCGTGACGGACGCGGTCCGCGAGGTCTCCGCCGGGAAGGGCTGGCTGGGCTTCGACGCCGGGGCGCGCTGGGGCTCGGGCTTCCTGCTCGACTCGTCCTTCCGGCCGATGCCGGGCCGGCGCAGCTTCGGCAACGACGGGGCCGGCGGCCAGTTCGCCTTCGGTGACGACGAGTACGGCGTCGGGTTCGCCTACGTCGCCAACCGCATGGTCGGCCACGGCGACGCCCGCGCCACCCGCTTGACCACCGCCCTGCGCGAGTGCCTGGACCGCTGACACCGCCGCGTACGCGACGCTCGGTCAAGGCAGGGAATGGGGCGTGATCCGTCCCGATGCGTCCGATCGGGGGCAGCGGGTTCACCGAGCGTTCTGTACGCCCCGCCCACGCTGTCCTGGCCCCCACGTGGACCGAGGCCGGCCACGCGGCTTGCGCGCGGGCATCGCTTCAGGACGGTTCTGGTCGCTGGAGCGAACATGCTGCAGCGGCAAGAGCCGGACAAAAGGAGGACGAAGATGACCGGTATGTCTGGAGCCGGGATCGACGGCATGGTCACCGGCGGCCTGGCCGCCATCGAGGTCGCCCGGAGGGGCGTCGTGGCCCATCAGGCCCGTCGGGGTCAGAGCAACGACAAGACCACGGGCGACGAGAAGGGCCGGACCAGCAAGAAGAAGAGCTGAGCACGGCGAGTAACCGACCGGCCTCCACCCCCTTGGGGTGGGGGCCGGCGTCATCGAGTCCCGGAGGTCCACTCGTTGCGGCAGGGTGTGCCGTCGCTTCGACGCCGCGTCGACGACGCGATCCCGATCGTGGCTGATGCGCCCGGGACGCGACGCCGTTCGCGTTCCGTCCACGCGCCGAAAGGCTCGGGAAAGAGTCCCGTCCCCACGGGGCTTATCACCCTTTAGCACCATCCATACGCCCGCACACGCAGCCTTCACCGAGCATTCTGCGCGCCCATCCGGGCGACGGCACCGGCCGCCACGAGGACGTTCGCCACGTCGGCGACCCGTCTGACGGCGAACTCTTCTACGATCGGCGTGCGCGTTGCCCGGGGGGCGTCGCACCGACCGGCCTCACGGGCGGCCGAGGATGAGGCCGCTGGTCGGGACGCCGGTGCCGGCGGTCACGAGGACGTTCGCCACGTCGGCGACCTGGTTGACGGAGGTGCCGCGGAGCTGACGGACGGCCTCGGCGATGCCGTTCATGCCGTGGATGTACGCCTCGCCGAGCTGGCCGCCGTTCGGGTTGACCGGCAGGCGGCCGCCGAGCTCGATGCCGCCGTCCGCGACGAAGTCCTTCGCCTCGCCCCTTTCGCAGAAGCCGAGTTCCTCGAGTTGCACCAGGACGAACGGCGTGAAGTGGTCGTACAGGATCGCCGCCTGCACGTCGGCGGGCCGCAGGTCCGCCTGCCGCCAGAGGGTCTCCCCCACACGGCCCATCGCCGGAAGGGTCGTCAGGTCGCCCTCGTAGTAGGAGAACATCATCATCTGGCCGGGCCCGGAGCCCTGCGCCGCCGCCCTGATCACCGCGGGCGGGTGGGGCAGGTCGCGGGCGCGTTCGGCACTCGTCACGACGATCGCGACGCCGCCGTCGGACTCCTGACAGCAGTCGAGCAGGTGCAGCGGCTCGACGATCCACCGGCTGGCCTGGTGGTCCTCCAGGCTGATCGGCCGCTCGTGGAACCACGCCTTCGGGTTGGTCGCCGCGTGGCGGCGCATGGCCACGGCGACCCGGCCGAAGTCCTCGCTGGTCGCGCCATACTCGTGCATGTACCGCCGGGCGTACATCGCGACCCAGGCGGCCGGGGTCGCGAAGCCGTACGGCAGGTGCCAGGAGAACTCCAGGTCGGTGGCGCTCGCGGCGTGCTCCGAGCGGGCCGCCGCCTGGCCGAAGCGCCGCCCCGAGCGCTCGTTGAACGCCCGGTAGCACACGACCGTCTCCGCCAGCCCGGTCGCCACCGCCATGGCCGCGTGCGCGACGGTTCCGCAGGCCGCGCCGCCGCCGTAGTCCACCCGGGAGAAGAAGGACAGGCCGGGGATGCCGAGCTCCCGCGCCACCGCGATCTCGGTGTTGGCGTCCGCCGTGAACGTCACGAGGCCGTCGACGTCGGCCGGCGTCAGCCCGGCGTCCTTGATCGCGTCGATGCACGCCTCGGCGGCGAGCTGAAGCTCCGAGCGGCCCGACTCCTTGGAGAACTCGGTCGCCCCGATCCCGGCGATCGCCGCCGTTCCGGAGATGCTCATGATCGTTCCTCGAGTCGTACGGTGGCGATGGCGTGGTCGCCGAGGCTCACGGCGCCGCGCACCTCGACGGTGCGGTCGTCGACCACGCGGCCGGTCAGGGTCAGGGTGTCACCGGCGTACGCGGGGACGCCGAGCCGTACGGAGATGCCCTCGATGACGGCGTCCGGCAGGAGTTCGAGGGCGTAGCGCTGGACCAGGCCCATCGTGGTGAGGATGTTCAGGAAGATGTCCTTGGACCCCTGCGCCCGGGCCAGCGCGGTGTCGTGGTGCACGGGCGTGAAGTCGCGCGTCGCGAGGGCGGTGGCGATGACGAAGGTCGGCGTCAGCTCGATGCTCAGCGCCGCCGGCCCCGCCTCGTTCTCCGTGCCTGACGCCGCCGACGTGTCCGACCGGAGCGGTGTGACCGGCTGCGGCGCGGATCCGGCGGGGCGCCACTGGGGCAGGGTGAGGTCGTCGTCGACCTCCTGGAAGGCCAGCTCGAGCGGCATGCCGATGCGGACCTGGTCGAGCGGGCAGTCGAGGAGGTCGCCGACGACGCGCACGCCCTCCTCCAGGTCGACGAGCGCGACGACGAACGGCGGATCGAGCCCGGGAACCGGCGGGTGGTGGTGGACGACGTAGCTGTGGAGCGTGCCACGCCCGCTTGCAACGACGTGGCCGCGCTTGGTGGCGTGGCAGTCCGGGCACATCGGGCCGGGCGGATGGCGCAGCCGCCCGCACTCGGCGCAGCGCTGGATTCGCAGCTCTCCGGCGCGTACGCCGTCCCAGAAGAACCGGGTGTCCGGGCCGATCGCGGGCCGGAGGCGGCGGCCCTTCGCGGCCCGGCCGCCCGTCGCGCGCGGGCGGAACTTCAGCACCCGGAACATCATCTCGGCGACGCGTTCGTCCCCCGCGTACCAGGTCTGGTGCCAGGTGACGAAGTAGCCCTCGCCCAGGCCGGTGCGCTTGGGACCGGTGACGCCACCGAAGCGCATCGTCGAGCGCAGCTCCTCGCCGTGCCGCAGGTACCGGTCGTAGGTCTGCTCGCAGTTGGTCGCGACCACGCCGGTGAAGCCGGCCTCGTTCAGCAGGGTCAGGATCCGGTCGGCGACCGTGCCGGGCTTGTCCCGGGCCAGGCCGGGCATCGACCAGACCTGGATCATCGCGGGCGGCGCCGTCTCGGCCCAGCGGGCGCGGTCGCCGAGCGCCTGGGTCCAGTTGCGGATCATCGCGGCGTTCACCGGGTCCGCGCAGGGCGCGGCGGGCCGCTCCCCCAGTGCGGTCAGCTCCTCCGCGAGGGCCATCAGCCGTTCGTGCAACGTGACTCCTTACCGGGGGGCTCGCGGCAGGCCGAGGCCGATCATCGCGATCAGCTCCCGCTGGATCTCGTTGACGCCGCCGCCGAACGTCAGCACGATCGCGCCCTTCACGCCGTGGTCGAGGCGGTCGATGAGGTCACGGGTCTCCTCGTCGCCGGGATCGCCGTACCGGGCGAGGACGTCGCCGACGACGCGGCCGACGTCCTGCATGCGCTCCGACCCGTAGATCTTGGTGGCGGACGCGTCGGGCGCGCCGAGCCAGCCGAGGTCCATGCTCGCGGCGACCTGCCAGTTGAGCAGCTCATTGACCCGTAGGTACGCGTGCACGCGGGCGACCGCGCGCCGTACGTCGGGGTGCTCGATGAGCGGACGGCCGTCGCGGCCCGGCTTCGTCCGCGCCCAGTGGGCGAACCGGTCGTAGGTGTGCCCGATGTTGCCCGCCGGGCCGAGCGTGACCCGCTCGTGGTTGAGCTGGTTGACGATGAGGTTCCAGCCCTTGTGCTCCTCGCCGACGAGCAGGTCGGCCGGGACCTTTACGTCCTGGTAGTAGGTGGAGTTGGTGTGGTGGCGGCCGTCCATGGTGACGATCGGCGTCCAGGAGAAGCCGGGGTCCCTGCAGTCGACGATGAGCATCGAGATGCCCTTGTGCTTCTTGGCGTCCGGGTCGGTCCGCGCGGCCAGCCAGACGTAGTCGGAGTAGTGCGCGCCCGAGGTGAAGATCTTCTGGCCGTTGACGATGTAGTGGTCGCCGTCCCGTACCGCCGTGGTGCGCAGCGCGGCCAGGTCCGTCCCCGCGCCGGGCTCGCTGTAGCCGATCGCGAAGTGGCACTCGCCGGCGAGGATTCCCGGCAGGAACCGCTTCTTCTGCGCGTCGGTTCCGAACTGCACGAGCGTCGGCGCGACGGTGTTCAGCGTGATGATCGGGTACGGGACCTCGGCGCGGGCGATCTCGTTGGCGAAGATCTGCTGCTCGACGGGGCCGAAGCCCCCGCCGCCGTACTCCTTCGGCAGCGCGATGCCGAGCATGCCGTCCCGCCCGAGCCGCCGGCAGTGCGCCATGTACGCGGTGCCGAACGGGTCGTCGGCGATGTCGTTCCGCTGGTCCTCGGTCAGGCAGGAGGCGAAGTACGCGCGCAGTTCGGAACGCAGCGCCTTCTGCTCGTCGGTCAGGTCGATGAACATCAGGCCACCAGAGCTCCAATCGCGTCCAACTGCGCCTCGGCGCCGCCCAGCAGGTGTGCGTGGTGTTTGGCCCAGGCGAAGTACCGGTGCAGCGGGTAGGTGACGTCCAGGCCGAGCCCGCCGTGCAGGTGCTGGCAGGTGTAGAAGGCCGCCAGCGCGGGTTCGCACGCGTTGTACGCGGCGACGGCGAGCACCTCGGCCGCGTCGTCGAGCCCCTCGGCGAGCCGCCACACGCCCGCCCACACGGCCACGTCGAGCGCCCGCTTGGCGATGTACACGTCGCCGATCTGCATCGTGACGGCCTGGAACTCGGCGAGCGGCCGCTCGAACTGCTCGCGGGTCTTGACGTGCGCGGTGGTCAGCGTGAGCGCCGCGTCGAGCGCGCCGGACACGACGGCGACCGCGCCCGCCGTGGCGTACCCGGTGAGGGTCTCGTGCGCGCCGCCGCCGAGCAGCGCGTCCGCGCCGACCCGTACGCCCTCCAGACCGGCCCGCGACAGCGGCTCGCCGGTGGCCGACGGCTGCGGGGTGAGCGCCATCCGACCGGGCTCGACGAGGAACACCCCGGTCTCCTCGCCCATCCGCGCCGGGACGAGGACGGCGTCGGCCTGCTCGGCGTACGGGACGAAGGTCTTGATCCCGTCGAGGACGTACGTGTCCCCGTCGCGGCGCGCCGTCGTGGCCACGCCGGGACCCGGTTCGCGGACCGCCATGCTCAGGACCGATCCGCCGGCGGCGAAGCCGGCGAGCCGCCCGCGTTGGTCGGCGGTGCCGTGCGCGGCCAGGGTCGCCGCCGCGACGAGGGAGCCGTACGCGGGAACCGGGGCGACATGCGCGCCGACCTGGCGCAGGATCACGGCGAACTCCACCGCCCCGAGCCCGGCGCCGCCCACGTCCTCGGGCAGGCAGGCGCCGAGCAGGCCCGCCTGCGCCATCGCCCGCCACAGCGCGGTGTCGTACGGCGCGCCCGACCTCTCGTGCGCCTCCACGCGCTCCGTCGTCACCTCGCGGTCGAACAGGCCGTCCGCCAGGTCCTGCAGCTCACGCGCGCTCTCGTCCAGGTCGAAGTCCACGGTCCCCCTCCTCACATCGTGATTCCCACGGCCCGGCCGCCGAGCCGGTGCTCCCGGCGGGCCACAGGTGTCCCCTGCCCCGGCTCTCGAACTCCGCGCGCAGCCGGGCGGCGTCCTCGCCGGTCAGGCGGCGGTACCGGAGCTCCCGGCCGGGCCGCCACCACACCGGGTCCGTGGTGTTCCAGGCGTCCGCCGCCAGCGTCCGCCGGACGACCTTGTTCGACGCGGTGGCCGGCAGCCGGTCGGCGACCCGGACGTAGCGCGGCGTCCACTTGGGGCTCAGGTCGGCGCGCCCGCGCAGGAACGCGGCGAACCGTTCCGGGTCGAAGGCGCCGACCAGTGCCACCATCACCTGGTCGCCGGCCGCGACGTCCGGCACGCCGTACACGGCGAGCGCCGCGACGCCGGGCAGCTCGCCGAGCGCCCGTTCGACCTGGACGGCGCCGAAGTTCTCCCCGTCCACGCGGAGGCGGTCGGCGTCCCGTCCGGCGAAGAACACGAAGCCGTCCTCGTCCCGGTAGGCGAGGTCGCCGCTCCAGAACATGCCGTCCCGGAGCCGGTCGTCGGCGCGTTCGTTGTAGTAGCCGTCGAACAGGCCGAGCCCGGTCGTGTTCACGAGCTCGCCGACGGCCTCGTCGCCGTTGAGGACGCGGCCGGCGGGGTCCAGCCGCGCGGGCGGGCACTCCCGGCCGGTGGCCGGATCGAGGATCCGCACGCCGTCGCCGAGGCGGCCGAGCGCCCCCGGCGGGCCGGCCGGATCGGGCGACAGCGCGATGGCCGTCTCGGTCGAGCCGTACCCGTCGACGACCGCGCAGCCGAACCGCTCGGCGAACCGCCGCTGCTCCAGCGGCGCGGCCTCGTTGCCGAACGCCACGCGGAGCGGGTTGTCCGCGTCGTCGGCGCGCTCGGGCGTCGCCAGGACGTACGACAGCGCCTTGCCGACATAGTGCAGGTACGTGCAGCCGTACCGGCGGACGTCGGGCAGCGTTCCGGAGGCGGAGAACCGCGGGCGGAGGACGAGCTGCGCGCCGGCGGCGAGCGCCGGGGCGTACGCCGCCATGACCGCGCCGGAGTGGAACAGCGGCATGGGGCAGTAGACGACGTCGTCGGCTCCCAGCAGACGGTCGGCCAGCACCGCGCCGGGGACGACGACCTTGCGGTGCGTGACGCGGACCGCCCGGGGCCGCCCGGACGTGCCGGACGTGAAGATCAGCATCAGGAGGGTCTCCGGCGCGACCGGCGCCGGCTCCCCGGTGGGCGCGGCACGCCCCGGCTCGGTGATCGGCAGGCCGGTGCGGGCCGCGACCCGTTCCGCGAGGGCCACGTGGCGCGGCTCCGTCACGATCAGGTCGCAGTCGGCGCGGGTCGCGTCACCGGCCAGCTCGTCGGCGCCGCGTGCCGTGTTCAGCGCGACGATCACGTTCCCGGACAGGGCCGCGCCGCCGAGCAGGAACACCATCTCGGGGACGTTGTCGAGCAGGACGCCGACGTGCAGCGGCCGCGTCCCGGGCTCGTGACCGGCGGTCTCGGCCATCCAGCCGGCGCGCTCGGCGCACTCGCCGGCGACCTCGCGCCAGGTCCAGGCGTCGTCGGCGGCGCGGAGCCCGACGCGGTCGTCGGCGGACCGCGCCCAGAGCAGCTCGGCCACCGTTCCGGACACCGCGTCACCTCCCGGACTCACCCGGAAGAAAACTAGAACAGATTCTAGTATGTGTCCACCACCGATGATCTCCGACCGGGCCGCCGACCGCGTCAGGCTCCGCTTACCTCGGTGGAACGAGCGATCATCCGACAGGTCGCGGCATGCATAACGTGTTATCGCCGGGCGGTACGCTGATCTCCGTAACGCGCGGGCGGGCACCGCGCCCGCAGTATGAGGAGTCGTCGTGACGGCAGAGTCAACCGCCGCCGGCCACCCGGGGGTCCGCTCCCGCAGCCAGCACCAGCGCCGCCGGCGCATCGTCCAGGCGGCCGCCGCCCTCGCCTCGCGCGGCGGGGTGGAGGCGATGCAGATGAGGACCGTCGCCGAGCGCGCCGGCGTGGCCCTCGGCACGCTCTACCGCTACTTCCCGTCCAAGATGGACCTGGTCGTCGCCGTCGTCAGCGAGGAGATGGACACCCTCGAGGGCAGCCTGGAGCGCCGCCCGCCGCGCTCGGCGACCGCGGCCGGACGCGCCGTCGAGGTGCTGATGCGCGCGACGCGGGGGTTGATGCGCGAACCGGAGCTGGCCGACGCGCTGATCCGGTCACTGCTCCTGTCGGACGTCAAGACCGACTTCGGCAACCGCATGACCGGCCTGCTGGCCCGCGCCACGGGGACCGACCCCGGCGAGGGCGAGGAGACCCGCGCCCTCCTGCGGTCGCTCGGCAGCGTGTGGGTGATGGAGATGATCGAGATGCTCCGCGGCCACTCCACGAACGAGGAGATTCAGGCGCGCCTGGAGATCGCGGCGGCCCGCCTGCTCGCCGACCTCTGAGACGGGGTCGGCGACGCGGGCCGCGTGGGGTGGAAGACTCAGGCCGCCGAACGCGGGCGGCGCGAGGTCAAAGGCCCAGGCCACCGAACGCGGGCGGCAGCGAGGTCAAAGGCTCAGGCCGCCGCCCAGAGCTGCCGGTACATTCCGGTCTGAACCAGGTAGAGGGCCAGCCGGGTCACAAGGGCCTCGACGAGCATCACGAGGGCCTTGGCGAGGACGGTCGTCACGAGGTCAGGCATGGGGCACCTACGGGGTTGAGTGGGGATACCTTCGCCTGAATTATGCCTCCTTGTCCGAATCGATGGTCGCGCTGGGAGGTGACGGATAGGTGAACATTCTCCCAAGTCAGACGCTGGGTCGCCGGATCCGGGTGAGCACGACGGCCGCCAGGGCCAGGCTCACACCCGATCCGAGGGCGATGGCCCAGGAGTGCGGGAACAGCGGCCGGCAGCCGAAGAAGTGACTGAGGCCCGGCACCTGCACGATGAACGCGAGGGCGCCGAGTGACGCGAGGCCACAGCCGAGCACCAGGGGATCACGTCCGCCCGCCACGATCGTCTGCGCGAGCTGGGTGGTGACGAGCGCGACCAGGCCCGTCGTGTCCGCCTGACCGCGTGTTCCGGAGGCCCGGGCCAGCACCCACGCCGCCAGCGCCGCCCCGGCCGTGGCGCCCGCGCGGACCGTGACGTCCCGGGTGAGCGCGCCGCCGAGCGACCGGTCCGGGCCTTCGGCCAGCAGTTCCTCGTTCGTCACCCCGGACGGCGGGCGGGCCGCCAGGGCGATCGCCGGAAGCATGTCGGTGAGCAGGTTGACCAGCAGGAGCTGACGCACGTTCAGGGGACTGCGCCCGCTCAGGAGCCCCGTCCCCACGGTGAAGGCGATCTCGCCGAGGTTGCCGCCCAGCAGTACCGCCAGGGCGTCCCGCGTCGAGCGCCACATCGCGCGGCAGTCCGCGATCGCGTCGGTGATCGTCTCGATCCGGTCGTCGGTGACCACCACGTCCGCCGTCTCACGGGCGGCGGGAGTGGCCCGCTCGCCGAGCGCGATGCCCACGTCGGCGAGCCGGATGGCCGGCGCGTCGTTGGCGCCGTCCCCGGTGACGGCGACCACCCGCCCGGCGGCGCGCAGGGCCTGGACGACACGGGCCTTCTGCGCCGGGCTGACCCGGGCGAACACCGCGACCCCGGACAGCGCGTCGGCCAACTCCTCGTCGCGCAGTGCGTCGAGGTCCGGCCCGGTCATGATCCGGCCGTTCAGCAGCCGCAGCTCGGCGGCGATCGCCTCGGCGGTGGTCGGGTGATCCCCGGTGATCATGACGACGTCGACGCCCGCCTTGCGCAGCCGGCCGACGGCCTCGGCGGCGGTGGGCCGCACCGGATCGGCGATGCAGAGCAGGCCGAGGAAGCCCAGCCGGTCGATGCGCTCCGCGGTGAGGTCCCGGCGTCCCGACGCCGCGCGCTCCCCGACCGCCAGCACGCGGTACCCGAGGCGGGCCAGCCGGTCGATCTCCTGGTCGACCTTCTCCCGTGCCTCCTGGTCGAACGGAACCGGCCCGTCGTCGTGCTGCCAGGTGTCGCAGGCCTCCAGGATGATCTCCGGCGCGCCCTTCACGCTCAGCCGCTGCCGGCCGTCCGTACGGCCGAGCACGGCGTGGTAGCCGCGCGCGGGTTCGAACGGCAGCTCGTCGACCCGTTCCCACGACCCGAGCCCCTCCGCGGCGTCCATGCCGAGCTTGCGGGCGGCCCTCATGATCGCCCGGTCGGTCGGATGGGGCAGCCGGCCGCCCCCGCGATCCGGCGTCGCGCGGACGGCGGCCGCGATGATCTCCCGGAACGCGGGCGACAGCCGCTCATCGGCGGGACGGGACACGATGCCGTCGGACACCTGCCCCAGCCGCAGCCGCCCCTCCGTGAGCGTGCCGGTCTTGTCGAAGCAGAGCACGTCGATCCGGCCGAGCGCCTCGATCGTGCGCGGGTTGCGGACGAGCGCGCCACGCCGCGACATCCGCCGCGCCGTCGCCAGTTCGGCCGCCGTCGCCACGAACGGCAGTCCCTCCGGCACGGCGGCGACGGCGAGGCTGACCGCCGGCCCGAGGGCCCGGGCCAGCGTGGCGCCGCGCAGCAGATCCGTCCCGAAGAGCACCACGCCGGCCCCCAGGGCGACCGGCAGGGTCACCTCCGTCAGCGCGCGCAGCCGCGCCTCGACCCCGCCCGGACGATCCTCGGCGCCGCCCTGGCGCGCCGTACGCCCCACCTCGGTCTGGGCGCCCGTCGCGACGACCACGCCGACCGCGTCCCCCGCCGCGATCACCGTCCCCTGGTACAGCATCGAGTGCCGGTCGGCCACCGACCGGGCCATGCTGGGCCGCGGGTTCTTCGTGACCAGTTGCGACTCGCCGGTCAGGCTGGACTCGTCGACCTCCAGGTCCTTGGCCGACAGCAGGCGCAGGTCCGCCGGAACCGCGTCCCCGGCGGTGAGGACGACGACGTCGCCGGGAACGAGCCGGTCGGCGGTCTCCTGCGGCTCGGCACCGCCCTCGCCGGGCCGCCTGAGCCGGACGCGCACCGCGCTCATGTCGACGAGCTGCCGCAGCGCGCGGTCCGCGCGGACCCGCTGCAGGCCGGACATCATCGCGTTCACTCCGAGGACCGCGCCGATGAGCGCCGCGTCCATGATCGAACCGACCACCGCGGACACCCCGGCCCCGGCCGCCAGCGCGGGCGTCAGCGGGTTGTCCAGTTCGTCGACGGTCACCTGGGCGAGGCCGGGCGGACTGATCACCTCACCCAGGTCCGAGCGGCGCCGGGCGGCCTCGTCCTCGTCGATGCCGGACATCGACGAGCCCAAGCGGGTGAGCACGGCCTTGGCCGGCCACGCGTGCCAGGGCGTACGGTCCTGGGGCACCGGAGCGGGTCGCCGGGCCAGCGCCCGGGCCGACAAGGTGCCCATGACGAACGCCGACACGGTGGCGAGGTCGATCGCCAGCCGCGCCCGCCGGGGCGCGCGTGCCGGCGATCCCGCCACGGCCAGCAGCGCCCCCGCCACCGACCCCACATAGGCGATCCGCGCGGCACGCGCGCTGGTACGCCCGGCCGACGGGATCGACTCGAGGAGCAGGACCGCGTCGGCCAGGCTCGGACCGCACAGCAGGTGCGCGCCCCAGGGCGGGCGGTGGCCGGGACCGAGCACCCCGATCCCCACGTCCGCCGCCGCGAGCGGCGCGCCATCGCGCGCGGCGACGAGCGCGACGACACGCCCGTCCTCCTGCGCCTCGCGTACGGAGTCAAGAAGCCGGTCGCCGCCGGGGACCGCGCTGTCGACGGACAGCCGCTGCGCCAGCACGGAGGCGCCGGCCACGGCCACCGACCCCACGCCCCTGGCGGCGTCGATCAGGGCCTCGGCCAAGGGGTCGAGCTCGGCCACGACGGAGACGAGGGCGGCCGGTTCACCGTCGCGGGTCAGCAGGAGCACGGTCGCGCCGCGCTCGCGGAGTTCGGCCGCGCGTTCGCGGGCGTCCGCCGGGAGAGCGGCCGGCCGCAGCCGGGAGATCGCCCAGGGGCCCTCCCGCCGCCGGGCCTCCGGGCGATCCAGGTCCACCAGGGCGTGGGCACGTTCGTGTGCTTCTTCGGCGGTGACCGACGACGGGAGGGAGACGACGTCCTCGATCACCATGTCGCCGGTGCGCAGCACCGAGGCGTCCACGATCACGTGGTCCACCCGGTCGAACCGGCGCAGGCTCTGCAGGTCCATGACGACGACGTCCCGGCCGGCGACGACCATGCCGAGCTGGGTGGCGAACGCCTCGCGGCCCATGCGCGCCGCCCTCGGCACGCCCGCGGCGAGCACTCCCTGCGCCCGCGTCGCGTCGCGGGTCAGGACGTACGCGCCCACCGCCGCGGTGATCGCCGTGGGCACCGTCCAGGCCGCCCGCTCCACCGGGCCGTACGGCAGGGGGACGGGCCGCTCCGGCACCTGCAGCGGCGGGGCCTGGAAGGCGCCCTTCTCACGGATCAGGTGCTCGACGCGCCGGTGCCACGCGGACCGGTACCCGCGCGCCTCCTCGGCGCGGGTCATCCGGTGCACGAAGCCGATGATCAGGCCGGTCGGCTGCTGCGCCAGCGCCTGCAGGCTCGCCACGCTGCCGCCGAGGAGGAGGTCGGTGGCCGGGCGCCCGATCAACCGCGTCAGCCGGTCCCGGACCTGAGGCGTCGCGTCGGCCATCGCGATCAGGGTCCCCACCGCCGGGGGGACCGGCACGGCCCGCAACACCAGTCTGCCCGTGATCGCGACGCTCGCGCCCGTCAGGTACGCGGCCATGATCGCGCTCTCCCGCAGGACCGCCTGCCGGTGGCCCGGGTCGGGAGTCCGGGCGTACGGATCCGAGGCGGCGTCGTGCCGCTCCTCGACCGCGTCGACCACGGCGGTCAGCTCCTCGACGGGAACGTCACCGTCGTGGACCACCGTCACGGTGCCGAGAACTCCGTTCACCTCGGCCCGCCGCACCCCCGCCACCTCGTTCATCCCGGTGACGAGGTCGCGCGCCATGTCGGTACGGCCGACGTGGTGCAGGCCGCGAACCCGGATGCTGGTCCGCTCGTCGCCGCGGTGCACCCGGCGTTGTTCCGCCGTCTCGACGGCGGAGCGCAGCGCGGCGCCCGGGTCCTGCAGGACCGCGTCCGACGCCCGCGCGGCGACCGCCGGAAGCCGCACCAGCGCCCCCGGAAGCCGCGACATCTCCTCCGACGCCCGGACCGCGAGTCCCGGCAGAGCGGCGACCGCGCCCGGCAGTCGCGCGGCCGCACCCGGCAGCCGACCCACCGCGGGCAGACCCACCGCGGCGCCGGGCCGCATCAGCGCCATCCCGGACAGGCCCAGCACCGCACCGGACGCGCGCAGCGCCACGCCGGGCACGCTCAGCGCCGCACCGGGTAGACGCAGCGCCACGCCGGGCAGGCCCAACGCGGCGCGCGGCAGGCTCAGCGCCGCACCGGGCAGGCTAAGCGCCATGCCGGGCACGCTCAGCGCGGCGCGCGGCAGGCTCAACGCCGCACCGGGCAGGCTAAGCGCGGCCCGCGGCAGGCTCAGCGCCGCACCGGGCAGGCTAAGCGCCGTCTGTGGCAGGCCCAACGCGGCCTGCAGGCTCGCCGGCGCGCCGGACCCGGCTGCGGCAGCCGGCAGGCCCAGCACCGCGCCGGACAGCCGCGCCGCCTCGCCCGAGGCGCGCCGTACCGCGTGCGGCACCATCCCCGACGCCCGTGCGGCCGTACCGGGCACCGTCGTGGTCATCTGCAGCAGGCCGGTCGCGGTACGGAGAATGCCTCGCAGCGGCATGAGTCGAGGACCCGGCCGTCAGACGCTCTTGGTGGCCGTGGACCGGCCAGAGGAACGAGGCGTGGTCGCGGTACCGGCGGTCTCGGCCCCCGCTCCGCTCTCGCCCGCGGCCGCCGTCGTACGGGACCGGCTCGTACCCGCCGTCGCCTTGGACCGGCCGGCACCCGTCGTCTTGGATCGGCCGGCACCCGTGGTCGCCCCGGTCCGGCTCGTGCCGGCCGTCGTCCGGGCCCGGCTGGTGCCCGCGGTCGTCCGGGACCGGCTCGTGGCCCGCGCCGGGGTCGCCTCCGCCGACGTCGCCCGCGCGCCCGCCGGAACCGGCCGGGCCTTCTCGCGTCTGCCGACGGCGCGGCGCGCCACCATCGTCCCGACGCCGACGGCCGCGGCCACCGGCCAGTCGAGGACTCCGAAGGCGGCGGCGGCCGCCAGGCCGCCGTAGAACATCAGCCGGTCCTTGGGCGGCAGGTACCCGGCGGCGACCCGCCCCATGTCGCCGACCATGGCGAGTCCCCGAGTGGGGAGGGGCACCCTCATGACCTTGACGTGCGGCGTTAGCACGGGGACGGGAACCGCCGCCCCGTGCTCTTCGCTCTTGGTCGTGTCCGCCGTCGCCGGGGTCGCCGTTCGACCGCGCCGTGCGGTGGCCGTGGTCGTCGCCGACGCCCTCCGCGACGCGGGCTTCTCCTTCGTGGCTGTGGCTCTTCTCTCCGCGGCCATGCCGACCATCCCCCGATCGTGCCGGAACACCGTTTGCGCTCTCGAAGGTCCACGTTGCTCCGCAAAGGGCCTCGACACAAGCCCACAATGGGAGATCCGGACGGACCTTTTCCCTGCTCAGGGTCATACGGTGGGCAAATTTGAGCGTGTTGCCGCGTACGCCCGACTTGGTGCCCGATCCCACACAGGCCCCTCGGGAAACGAGCACCACCCGCAGACCTTCCCGGCTCGAGCGGATCCCATACCACCGCCGGGCGATCCGGCCGATCCGGAGCGGCGGCGGGCGCCCCGGATCGGCGCGCACGAGCGAGCGGAGCGAGTGAATCAATGGGCACGGCGCCTCCGGCCTCTCCACCGACGAAGGAGGTCCCGCATGCCCACCTGCGAATACCGGGGATAGGGAGAGGCATCATCGAGGTGCGCCTCGACCGTCCTGAGGAGGAAGATGTCGGACGACGAACCCGGGCACGAGCCCGACTACCGGTTCTCGCTCGCCAACGAGCGGACCCTGCTGGCCTGGGTGCGGACGTCCTTCGGACTGGCCGCGCTGGGGATACCGCTCGCGGGCGGCATCCAGGGGGTGGCCCTCCCGGGGTGGCATCGGGAGATCGGCCTCGGCGCGATCGCGCTGAGCGTGGCGATCGCGCCCATCGCCTATCGCCGGTGGCGGCGGGCCCAGGAGGCGATGCGGCTGGGGGTGTGCCTACCGCGTGATCCCCTTCCCGCCGTCCTCACGGTAGGCGTGGGGCTCCTCTTCACGCTGACGCTCCTGAGCGGGATCGTGACCCGTTGAGCTCCGGCCTGCAGGCTCAGCGTACGGAACTCGCCTGGCTGCGGACGGCGCTGTCGTGCTGGGCGGTCGGCCTGCTCGCCGTCAAGATCGCATTTCCGGTCGGGGTCGTGGCGCTGCCCGGCCCGCTGGTCGTGACGGTCGTCGCGTATCGCAGGCGGCGGTGGCTGCGCGGCCCCGGCGAACCCCCGACGATGACACGGATGGAAGGAGTGCTCGTCGCCGGCGCCTGCGCGTGGATCGCGATCGCGGGCGCTCTCGTGCTCTGACCGCGGCCGACACCCATCACCCGCGCGCGGCGTTCCCGTACGCCCGCCGCAGCGGGTGAGGATCAGTAGCCGCCCCGTACGGTGAAGCTCGCCCAGACGACCTTGCCGTGGCCGTACAGCGGGGTCCAGTTCCACGAGTCGCTGACCGCGGCGACGAGGTAGAGGCCGCGCCCGCTCTGGGAGACGAAGTCGACCTCCCCCTGCATCGGGACTTCGTCGCTGGGGTCGGCGACCGCGCAGGTCAGCAGGCCGGCGGTGCGCAGCAGGCCGAGTCTGATCGGGGTGTCGCCGGGTCGCGCCGTCCCTCCGACCGCGTGCCGGATGGCGTTCGTCACGAGTTCGGAGACGACGAGGCCGACGTCGTCGTACCTGGCCGCCAGACCCCAGACCTTCAGCCCGTCGCGGGTGAACTCGCGCGCCTCTCGTACGGATTCGGGCACCGCCGCGAGGTCCTGCGTCCTGGCGTCCAGGCCCATCCTGGCGGGCGGGACCGCGTGGCCGGACCACGGTCCGCCACGCACGATCGCCGACAACAGCCACTCGTGCGCTTCGTCGACGCTCTCACCGGTCATCCAGCGCGCTCCGTGTGCTGTCATCGCGATCCTCTGGGAAGCAGTGATCGGCGTGCCTCGCGCGCTATCCTGCTCGACATGCCTTGCATATGCAAGGCCCGATGCACGTGCAGACGATCGTGCAAACTCTGACAGCGACGGAAGGGAGTGGCACACTGTGCGCTGACCGATGCTCATGGAGGTAGGGGTGGACACAGCGCAGCCCGCTGGGGGACCGACCGTTCTTCGCCGGCTCCTCGGCGCTCAGCTGCGCCGGTTGCGCGAGCGGCAGGGCATCACGCGCGAGGAGGCCGGATACGCGATCCGCGCCTCCGGTTCCAAGATGAGCCGCCTGGAGTTGGGCCGGGTGGGCTTCAAGGAACGCGACGTGGCCGACCTGCTCACTCTCTACGGCGTCATGGACGAGCGAGAGCGGGAGACCCTTCTCGAGCTGGCTCAGGACGCCAACACTCCTGGCTGGTGGCACAGGTACGGCGACGTTCTGCCGGGCTGGTTCGAGACCTACGTGGGGCTGGAAGAGGCGGCCGCGCTGATCCGCACCTACGAGGTCCAGTTCATCCCCGGTCTCCTGCAGACCGAGGATTACGCCCGCGCCGTCATCTCCCTGGGCAACTCGGCCGCACCTCCCGAAGAGATCGAGCAGAGGGTCAGCCTGCGGATAACTCGTCAGAAACTGCTCACACGAGGGGACGGTCCTCGCCTGTGGGCGGTCGTGGACGAGGCGGCGTTGCGACGCCCGATCGGGGGACGAGAAGTGATGCGCGGCCAGATCGAGCGCCTCATCGAGGCGACGAAGCTGCCGAACGTCATTCTCCAGGTGCTGCCGTTCCGGGTCGGTGGTCATACCGCCGAGGCCGGGGCGTTCACCATCCTGCGGTTTCCCGAATCGGACCTGCCGGACGTGGTCTACGTCGAGCAACTCACCAGTGCGCTGTATCTGGACCGACGCGACGACGTGGACGCCTACATGGAGGCGATGGAACGCCTCTGCGTGGTCAGCGCGCCTCCGGACAACACCGCCGAGATCCTCAGCAGGATTCTCCAGGAGACATGAATGCAGTACCGGGCGTACAACGGCATCCCCGCCACCGATCTCGCCGAAGTCCGATGGCAGAAGAGCCACCGGAGCAACTCACAAGGTAATTGCGTCGAGCTGGCCCAGCTCCCCGACGGCAGTGTCGCCGTCAGGAACTCCCGGCATCCGTCCGGGCCTGCTCTGGTCTACACGAAAGCGGAGATCAAAGCCCTCATCCAGGGCGCCAAGGCCGGCGACTTCGACACCCTGATCGCCTAAGGCCACGACATCACCCCGCCCCCGCCCGGGCGCGCTCGGCCGGGGGTTCGCGGCGGGCCGACCGCTGCGGGCACGCTCCCCGAATCAAACCGAACCAGAACAAGTTCTTCTCGACATTAGTCGATGCCGAGAGGCTTGCAACCGTCATATTAGAACGGGTTATAGTTCGGCGAAGCGTCGTCACCGCAGGAGGCCACATGGGCTCGCCGGTCATCGTTGAAGCCGTACGCACGCCGATCGGCAAGCGCCGCGGATGGCTGGCCGGGCTCAAGCCCCAGGCGGTGCTGGCCCATGCGCAGCGCGCCGTGGTCGAGCGCGCCGGAATCGACGCGGCCGAAATCGGCCAGGTCTTCGCCGGCTGTGTCACGCAGGCGGGCGAACAGGGCGGCCACGTCGGCCGTTACGCCTGGTTGTACGCGGGACTCCCCCACCAGGTCGGCGTCACGACGATCGACGCCCAGTGCGGGTCGAGCCAGCAGGCGGTCCATCTGGCCGCCGCCCTGATCCAGGCCGGCGTCGTTGAGGCCGCGATCGGCTGCGGCGTCGAGGTCATGAGCCGCGCTCCGCTCGGCGCCAACGTCGCGAGCACGGGCCCCTGCGCGGAGCCCGGCGGCCGTCACCCGTACGCCCGTTCCCGCCCCGACGACTGGTCGATCGACCTGCCGGACCAGTTCACCGCCGCCGAGCGCATCGCGGCAAGACGCGGCCTGACCCGCTCCGACCTCGACGCCTTCGGGCTGCGTTCCCAGCAACGCGCCGCCAAGGCGCAGGCGGACGGCCGCTTCGACCGCGAGATCGCGCCGATCGAGGCGCCGGCGCTCGACGACGACGGCGCGCCGACCGGAGAGGTCCGCACCGTCACCCGGGACCAGGGGCTGCGCGAGACGACGCTCGACGGGCTGGCGCGGCTGCGCCCGGCGGCCGCCGAGGGGCTGCACACGGCCGGCACGTCCTCGCAGATCTCCGACGGCGCCGCCGCCGTCCTCGTGATGTCCGAGGAGCGGGCCCGCGCGAACGGGCTGCGTCCCCGTGCGCGGATCCGGGCGCAGGCGCTCGTGGGCGCCGAGCCGTACTACCACCTGGACGGCCCGATCCAGTCGACGGAGACCGTGCTCGCCTCGGCGGGCATGACGATGCGGGACATCGACCTGTTCGAGGTGAACGAGGCGTTCGCCTCGGTCGTCCTGTCCTGGGCCGCGGTCCACGAGCCGGACCTGGACCGGGTCAACGTCAACGGCGGGGCGATCGCGCTCGGCCACCCGGTGGGCGCCACCGGCGCCCGGCTCATCACCACGGCCCTGCACGAACTGGAGCGCCGCGACGCCGCCACGGCCCTGGTCACGATGTGCGCGGGCGGCGCCCTGTCCACCGCCACGATCCTCGAACGCCTCTGACCACTCAGTGTCCCCGCCCTACGTGGGGACACTGACATCAGCCACCTGCCGCCGACGGGGACTTCCCGGAGGACGGCCGGTCTCGCGTTGCGGGCCGCCTTGGTCAACTCACCGTCGGGCCGGGGATCGACCACCCCGCCCCTCGGACGCCCCCGACCCCCTTTCCAGTGAGTGACAGTCACGTCGCAGAGGGTCGATGAGACGCGCGCCACTCCCCTGTCGACCTCCCTTATCTTGACCCGAGCGAGCGCTTGGTTTAGAACGTGTTTCAGACAAGGTGCCGCCCGAGGAGCGACGATGCCGATCGACATCATCACGCCGGAGATCTACGAGCGCGGGGGCTTCCCGGATGAGGGCTTCCGCCTGCTGCGGCGGGAGGCGCCGATCCACTGGCACGAGGATCCCGACGAGCGCTCGCCCGGCTTCTGGGCGGTGACCAAGTACGACGACGTGGTGCACGTCTCCCGCCACCCGGAGCTGTTCTCCTCGTACGCGCGCACGTCGATGTTCGAGGAGTTCACCGACGACGACATCGCGCTGTACCGGCTGATGATGCTGTTCATGGACCCGCCGCAGCACACCAAGCAGCGGAGCTACGTGAACAAGGGCTTCACGCCCCGGATGATCAAACAGCTCGAGGAGCACATCCGCGACGTCGGCCACCAGCTCATCGACGACGTCGTCGAGCGCGGGGAGGCCTGCTTCGTCCGCGACATCTCCGCGCCCTTCCCGCTCTACGTCATCTGCGAGCTGATCGGCGCGCCGGTGGAGGACCGCGGCCGGCTCTTCGACTGGTCGAACGCCCTGATCGGCTTCGACGACCCCGACTACGGCACCTCCGCCGAGCACGCGCGCGACGTCTCGGCGGAGATCCTCGCCTACGCCCACCAACTGGCGGCCTACCGCCGGGAGCACCCGGGCGACGACATCGCGACCAAGCTGCTGCAGCCCGACGCCGACGGCCGGGTGCTCAGCGCGGACGAGTTCGCGATGTTCATCCTGCTGCTGATCATGGCGGGGAACGAGACGACGCGGAACGGCGCGTCAGGCGGCATGCTGGCCTTCTTCGAGCACCCGGACCAGTGGCGGCGGCTGCGCGACAACCGGGCGCTGCTCCGGACCACCGCGGACGAGATCGTGCGCTGGGTCAGCCCGGTGAACCTCTTCCGCCGCACGGCGCTGCAGGACACCGAGCTGCGCGGACAGCCGATCAAAGCCGGCGACAAGGTGGTCATCTTCTACCCCTCGGCCAACCGGGACGAGGACGTCTTCGCCGACCCGTACAGCTTCGACATCGGCCGCGACCCGAACCCGCACATCGGCTTCGGCGGCGGCGGGCCGCACTTCTGCCTCGGCACCCACCTCGCGCGGCTGGAGCTGACCGTGCTGTTCGAGGTGCTCCTCGAACGCATGCCGGACATCGAGCAGGCCGGCCCGGCGCGGCGGCTGCGGTCCAACTTCATCAACGGCATCAAGGAGCTGCCGGTCCGGTTCACCCCGTCCGAAAAGCGTAGTTAGAACAGGTTCCATTCTGTAACGAGTTTCACTTATATTGGACGCGACATGCCGATACCCGGACAGGCCACCCCGGGTGATCGGCATGCCGTCGCGGAAGGAGCCGGATGGCCGCCACGGACAGGGACGTCTCGCTCGGGGGCAGGGTCGTCGCGGTGACCGGGGCCGGCAACGGCCTCGGCCGGGCGCACGCGCTCGAAGTCGCCCGGCGGGGAGCCCGGCTGGTCCTCAACGACCTGCCGGGCGAGGCCGTCCGGCGTACCGCCGAACTCGTGCGGGGGCAGGGCGCCGAGGCGGTGATCGCCGAGGGCGACGTCGCCGACTGGGCGGCGGGCGAGGCGCTGCTCAAGACGGCGCTGGAGGCGTACGGGGCCTTCGACGTCCTGGTCAACAACGCGGGGATCACCCGCGACCGGATGATCTTCAACATGTCCGAGGCGGAGTGGGACTCCGTCGTGTCCGTCCATCTCAAGGGACACTTCGTGATGGCGCGGCACGCGACGGCGTACTGGCGGGCCCGGTCGAAGGAGGCGGGCGGCCCGGTCTACGCGCGGATCGTCAACACGGCGTCGGAGGCGTTCCTGCTCGGCGCGCCCGGCCAGCCGAACTACGCCGCGGCCAAGGCGGGCATCGCCGCGCTGACCGTCTCCATCGCCCGGTCCTGCGGCCGGTACGGCGTGCGCGCCAACGCGATCTGCCCGCGCGCCCGTACGGCGATGACGGCGGGCGTCTTCGGGCCGCCGCCCGAGGACGGCCCCGACCCGCTCGCCCCCGAGCACGTGTCCCCGCTCGTCGCCTACCTCGCCTCACCCGCGGCCGAGGACGTCACCGGCCAGGTGTTCGTCACCTACGGCGGCACCGTCACGGTCATGGCGCCGCCCACGGTGGCACTGCGGGTGACCGGCTCGACCCCCGAGGCGCTCGCCGAAGCGCTGACCGGACTTCCCGCCGGAGGATTCCAGACCGCCGACCTGTGAGGGAGATTCGCGGATGGACATCGACCTGGTCGACCCCGACCGGTACGCGAACGCCGGTATCCCGCACGACCAGCTCCAGTGGCTGCGCCGCCACGACCCTGTCCATCGGCACCCCGGCGAACCGGACTTCTGGGCGGTCACCCGGTACGACGACGTCGTGCGCGTCTCCCGCCACCCCGAGATCTTCTCCTCCCATCGCCGGCTCTCGCTGTTCCCCGAGCCGACCGAGGAGCAGCTCGTCATGCAGCGGATGATGATGCTCAACCAGGACCCGCCGGAGCACACCCGCAAGCGGAGCATCGTCAATAAGGGCTTCACACCGCGGACGATCGGCCGGCTGGAGGAGCACATCCGGGAGATCTGCCGCGGCCTCATCGACGAGGTCGCGGGCCGGGGCGAGGCCGACTTCGTCCACGACGTCTCCGCGCCCCTCCCGCTGTACGTGATCTGCGAGCTGATCGGCGCGCCCGTCGAGGACCGCGAGAAGATCTTCGACTGGTCGAACCGCCTGATCGGCGAGGACGACCCCGACCTGCGCTCGACGGAGGAGGAAGAGGGCGCCGCGGCGGCCGAGCTGTACGCCTACGCCAACGAACTCGCCGAGCGACGCCGGAGGGAACCGAAGGACGACATCGTCACGACGTTACTGCGGCCGCACGACGGCGAGGAGCTGACGGTCGACGAGTTCGACCTGTTCATGATGCTGCTGGTCGTGGCCGGGAACGAGACGACCCGGAACGCGGCCTCCGGCGGCATGCTCGCCTTCTTCGAGCATCCGGACCAGTGGCACAGGCTCGTGGCCGACCGGCGGAACGGCGGCGACCTGGCGCGGACGGCCGCCGACGAGATCGTGCGCTGGGTCTGCCCGGTCAACCTGTTCAAGCGCACGGCGACCCGCGACACCGAGCTGGGCGGCAGGCGGATCCGCGCGGGCGACAAGGTCGTGGTGTTCTACGCCTCGGCCAACCGGGACGAGGGCGTCTTCGCCGACCCGTACGACTTCGACATCGGGCGCGATCCCAACCCGCACATCGGTTTCGGGGGCGGCGGACCGCACTTCTGCCTGGGCTCCCACCTGGCCCGGCTCGAGCTGCGGGTGCTGTTCGAGACGCTCGCCGAACGGCTGCCCGACATCGCCCTGGCCGGCGAGGCGCGCCGGCAGCGGTCCAACTTCATCAACGGCATCAAGCAGATGCCGGTGCGCTTCAGCGGGTGATCCGGCAACGTGTCACTTGATGCGACTGCTGCGACTGGTGCGACGAAAGTGGCCTTCGCCACCTTTTTAGACTCAATGGCTAATAGGGGGTCAGCCGTAACGGTTGTCAGGCTATGGTCTAACTTCACCAGCAGTGACACTTGCGGGAGGGGCAACGCGTGGGTGAGGTCGGCGAACCATTGCGCGTGGCCCTACTCTCCTATCGGAGCAAGCCGCACTGCGGCGGTCAGGGCGTCTACCTGCGGCACCTGTCCCGTGAGCTGGCCGAGCTCGGGCACCGCGTCGTCGTGTTCTCGGGCCAGCCGTATCCGGAGCTGGACCGCGACGACATCCTGCTGCGCAAGGTCCCGAGCCTGGACCTGTACGCCGACGAGAACCCCTTCCGCACGCCGGCCCTGTCGGAGTACCGCGACTGGATCGACGTCCTGGAGTTCGCGCACATGCGGACCGGCGGCTTCCCCGAGCCGCTGACCTTCAGCCTGCGGGTGCTGCGCGAGCTGCGGAAGTACCGCCACTCGATCGACGTCGTGCACGACAACCAGGTGCTCGGTTACGGCAACCTGGCCATCCCCCGGCTCGGCCTGCCCCTCGTCACCAGCATCCACCACCCGATCAGCGTGGACCGCCGGATCGAGATCGAGGCGGCCAAGACCCTCAAAGAACGGTTCGGCAAGCGCCGCTGGTACGGGTTCGTGAACATGCAGGCGCGGGTCGCCCAGCGCATCGGCCCGATCCTCACGGTCTCCGAGTCGTCCAAGCACGACATCATCCGCGACTTCCAGGCGCCGCCCGAGCAGGTGCACATCCTGCCCCTCGGCGTCGACACCCGCTACTTCCACCCGCGCGGCGAACGCGTCCCCGGTCGCATCGTCGCCGTCGCCAGCGCCGACTCCCCCCTCAAGGGCGTCTCCACGCTGCTGCGCGCGGTCGCCAAGCTCGCCACCGAACGCGACGTCCACGTGATCGTCGTCAGCAAGCCGACGCCCGGCGGCCCGACCGACAAGCTCGTCGGCGAACTGTCCCTCGGCGACCGCGTCCGGTTCGTGTCCGGGATCTCCGACAATGAGCTCGGCGAGCTGCTGGCCAGCGCCGAGATCGCGGTCGTGCCCTCGCTGTACGAGGGGTTCTCCCTGCCCGCGGTCGAGCACATGGCCTCGGGCACCCCGCTCGTCGCCAGCCGTACGGGCGCGCTGCCGGAGGTGGTGGGCGACGCGGCCGTCCTCGTCGAGCCCGGCGACGTCGAGGAGCTGGCGGGCGCGCTCGGCCGGCTGCACGACTCCGCCGAGGAGCGCGAGCGGGTCGGCGCGGCGGGCTACGCGCGCGTGCAGGAGCGGTTCACCTGGTCCGCCGTCGCGCGGGCCACCGTAGGCCACTACGAGGCCGCCATCGCCCGCCGCCGCGGGCACCGCCCGGAAGGAGCTTGACGTCCTCCCCCGTCTAAAGGCGGGGGATTCCAACCCGCTTCACCCGGAGGAGAGAACAGGTTGAGGTTCGCGGTTCGCAGCCCTGCCAAATGGCTGGGCTCCCCGCGCTGTCACCGTCCGTCCGACGGCGATGCCTCTGATGTTCTTGGCCGGCGAAGTCACGCAGCGCTTGCTGCTGCACCGTCTGGGAACCCGCCGCCGGCCAGGCGAACGCCTTCCGGGCTTCGGTCAACTGGCGGGACCGTTTCATACAGCCTGGCGCGCTCGCTCGCCCCGGCCGCCAGTACTGATGCCGCTCGACCGCGAGATTCCATACATATCGGGCGTGCGCACAGTGGTCCAGCAATGCCCGTTCTTGGGCGGGCGTGGGCGCAAGCCGGAAGCGCATGCCGACACGCTAACCACCACGACCGACATTCCGAGGAGGGAGCGGCGTGGAGACCTCGGCCCAACGGCTAGGCATTCCACGCTGCGGATGACCATGCTGACCGTGGACTTCGACAGGTTCCGCGTGTCGCCCGGCGAGCACGTGCTCGACATGGGGTGCGGCGCGGGGCGGCACGCGTTCGAGCTGTACCGGCGCGGGGCGCACGTCGTCGCGTTCGACCGCGACGAGGGAGAGCTCGCCGAGGTGGCGAAGATGTTCGGCGCGATGGAGCTGGCGGGCGAGCCGCCCGAGGGCGCCTCCGCGCGGACCGTCACCGGCGACGCGCTCAGCCTGCCGTTCCCCGACGACACCTTCGACAAGATCGTCGCGGCGGAGGTGCTCGAGCACATCCCGGACGACATGGCGGCCATGGCCGAGCTGCTGCGGGTCCTCAAGCCCGGCGGCCGGCTCGCGGTCACCGTGCCGTCGTGGCTCCCCGAGCGGATCTGCTGGGCGCTGTCGGAGGACTACCACACCGCTCCGGGCGGGCACATTCGCATCTACACCCGCGCCGAGCTGGAGGCCAAGCTCAAGTCGACCGGGTTCAAGGTCGGCGGTCACCACCACGCCCACGGCCTGCACGCGCCGTACTGGTGGATCAAGTGCGCGGTGGGCGTGAACAACGACGGCCACCCGCTCGCCAAGGCGTACCACCAGGTGCTCGTCTGGGACATCATGAAGCGGCCCCTCGCCACCCGGCTCGCCGAGCGGGTGCTGAACCCGGTCATCGGCAAGAGCGTCGTCGTCTACTTCACCAAGCCCACCGTCTCCGTGACGGAGGACCAGGAGCAGGCGCATGCGGCGGCCTGAGGCCGTACCCGGAATCCTGACCGCAGACGACATCCTCGCCACCGCCCGCAGCATCACCGCCCAGCAGGAGCTCTCGGGCGCCATCCCCTGGTTCGCGCCGACCGGCGGCGTACCCGGCCACGTCGACGCCTGGAACCACGTCGAGGCCGCGATGGCGCTGTCGGTCGTCGGCCTGCGCGACGAGTCCCGCCGCGCGTACGAGTGGCTGCGCGCGGGCCAGCGCGAGGACGGCTCCTGGCCCGCCAAGTGGGTCCTCGGCGAGGTCACCGAGCCGGGCGGCGAGTCCAACCACGCCGCGTACGTCGCCGTGGGCGTCTGGCACGAGCTGCTGCTCACCGGCGACCAGGAATTCGCGGCGCGCATGTGGCCGACGGTCCGCCGCGCGATCGAGTTCACGCTCGGGCTGCAGACCGCCCGCGGCGAGATCCTCTGGATCCGCCATCCGGACGGCTCCGCCGCCGACCACGCGCTGCTCACCGGCTGCTCCTCGATCCACCAGTCGCTGCGCTGCGCCGTCGCCCTCGCCGAACGCCTCGGCGAGCCGCAGCCCGACTGGGAGCTCGCCGCCGACCAGCTCGGCCACGTCGTCGCCGCCCACCCGGAGGCGTTCGCCGACAAGAGCCGCTTCTCGATGGACTGGTACTACCCCGTGCTCGGCGGCCCGCTGCGCGGCCCCGCGGCGTACCGCCGGATCGAGGAGCACTGGGAGACCTTCGTGGCCGACGGCCTCGGCTGCCGGTGCGTCTCCGACCAGCCGTGGGTGACCGGCGCGGAGTCGTGCGAGCTCGTCCTGGCCCTGGACGCGATGGGCGACACCGCCCGTGCCCGCGAGCTGTTCGCGACCATCCAGCACCTGCGGCACGAGGACGGCTCGTACTGGACGGGCTGGCAGTTCGCCAACCAGCGCCACTTCCCCGGCGACCGCTCGACCTACACGGCCGCCGCCGTCATCCTCGCCGCCGACGCGCTCGCCGACGCCTCCCCTGCCGCCCGCATCTTCAAGGAGGTCGGCGGCCGGCCGCTCGGCCCCTCCGAGCCCGCCGACCCGGTCGCCTGCGGTTGCGAGTCCCTGGCCGAGGCGCTCAGCTAGTTCGCGTCGGCGAACTCGCCGATCAGCTTGGCGAGCTCGGCGGGCCGCTCGGCGACCATCGCGTGGCTCGCGCCCTCGACGCGTACGACGCGCAGCGCGGGGTTGGCCCGCGCCGCCTCGGCCAGGCGCCGCTCGAACCCACGCCGGTAGGCGGCGTACAGCTCCTCGAACGGCCTCTGCTCCGGCAGGTCCTCGGTCGCGACGGCCACCAGCAGCGGGCACCGTACGTCCTGGTAGACGGGGATCAGGTCGAGCGCGTCCATCGCCGCACGGAGGCCGCCGAGGACGTCGGGCGACGGCCGCAGCCACGTCCGCCCGTCGCGGCTCACGAGATTGCGCCGGAAACCCTCGACGACCATCTCCTCTGACGCGCCGACCTGCCGCGCCATCGCCCGCTGCCCCTCCACGGCGGCCTCGACCTCCTCGGGCGCCAGCGGCCGGGCGTACATGGCCGACATCCCGTCGAAGGCGGCGCGCAGCCGGTCGAGCTCCGCCTGACCGTGTGCCGGATCCAGCCCGTCGAGCTGGTCCGGGTGAGCCGGCGGCGGGGTGCCGTCGACGCTCACCGCCATCGGGCAGGCCGGATGGCGCTCGGCCCACAGCGCCGCGAGCATGCCGCCCAGCGACCAGCCGACCACGGCGGGCTCGCCGAGTGACAGCTCGCCGGCGACCGCCTCGAGGTCGTCGAGCACCGCCGCCCAATCCCACGGCCCGTCCTCGGACCGGCCGTGCCCGCGCAGGTCGACCGTCACCACGCGGAACCGCGCGGACAGCTCCCGCGCGAACGCGGCCATGCTCACCAGGTTCGCGCCGGCCCCGTGCAGCAGGAGCAGCGGCGTCCCCGACCCGCCGAAGTCGTGGGTCGCTAGCCGAATGGCCATGGAATTCCTCTCATGAGGTCGGAGACCGCCGGTTCAGGCGGTCGCGTACGGACTCGGGCGTCACGCCGCCGTCCGGGTGGCGGTCGAGCTTTCCCCTGCTCACCAGGTCGTGCACGCCCTGCCGGGTGATGCCGAGCATCGCCCCGGCCACCGAGTACGAGACGGCGCGCGCGTAGGGGTGCCCGACCCGGCGTACGACGACCTGCCCCAGCGGCGTGCGCCACCACTCGGCGGGCGGGTCGAAGGGCTCGTCACCGGGGTAGAGCGTCGCCATCATCCGCGCGATGGTGTGCGTCGCCGTCGGCTCGTCACCGTCGAGCATCCGGTCCGCCCAGTCCGTCGCCCGGTCCCGCACGGAACGACGCAGCGCCCCGACCGCCTCGTCGCCGTCGAGCAGGATCTCCAGCGGATCGAGCAGCCTGACCTCGATGATCCGGACCAACTGGTCGATGAGCTCCCTACGGATGACCGGCTCCTCCCCCTCGTCCACGCATCACCTACTTGACGGAGATCGTCCAGTACTTGGCAGCCTTCGTCAAGCACTTGTCCCAGCCGGTCCTGATCGGCGAGAAGCCCGCCGGAGCGTACGGTCTCGGTCACATTCCGTCACAGCGCTTGACCATGCGTCGCCCCGGGTCGAGCTTTGAAAAGGAGGAGGCCGATGACGAAGAAGATCATTCCGCCAAAGCAGAAATGCTCCGGATGCAATGGTGAGGGCGGATACTGGGAGGTCGGCAACGGCGGGTCATTCAAGAAGCGCAAGTGGGTGACCTGCAAACTCTGCAACGGGAAGAAGTATGTCTGAGGTTCACACGGGCGGCCGTGGCCCCTGCCCGGCGTGCGGCGGCAAGGGCCGTCAAGGGCTCGGCCCCTTGTCGTTCCGTTGCAGCGAATGCGGCGGCTCCGGCTCGGTTGGCGGAGAGCATGGCGACGGCCGGGAGGCCGGACACGAGTACGACCCCGTGGCGGACGGCCCGGTTTCGCCGGTCGGGCGTCATCCGGCGGTCGAAGCCCTCGGCGTCTGCCCTGTCTGCCTCGGAGCCCGGAAGGTCGTGAACCTCGGCGGGACCGGTGAGCCGACCGGCAAGCTGATAGAAGCACCTTGCCCAGTGTGTGCCGCCTGACGGACGGCCGAGCGGCGCTCACTCGGCCGCTTCCGCGGCCTGTAACGCATAGTTCGTCGCACGAATTATGGGAGTTCTCGGTGTTACCCTGGCCGGGTGAGCAAGCCTGACGATGGCCGGATCGGGATCGTGGCCGCACTGGTGCGGTCCTCGTTCCTGGTGAATTCCGTGTACGCCGAATCCAGTCGCGAGTACGGGCTGACCCCGCAGCAGGGGCAGTTGCTGTGCGTCCTGATGCCGCAACCACGCGGCATGAGCGAGTTGGGGGCGATGCTGAGGCTGGCCAAGTCGAGCCTCACCGGCCTGGTGGACCGCACCGAGCGCAACGGCCTGGTCCAGCGGGAACCGGACCCGCGGGACACGCGTGCCGTCCGGGTCGCGCTCACCGCGCACGGCGCCAAGCTGGTGGAGGAGTTCTACGCCGAGACGTGCCGTCGGGTCGCAGAGTTGCCGGGCGATCTCGATCCGGCCGACCGCGACACGCTCGCCGACCTGCTGGGCCGCGTCGTGCTGGCCAACGAGGTGCCCGCGGTCTTCCTGGAGCCGGACGAAGGAGTCTCCGCCGCCCACGAACACTGACGCGCGGCATCACACTCCCGGAAAGGTTGCTGTTCGTAGTACGAACTAATATGGTTCGCACTACGAACTCAGCCTTCTTTAGAGGAGCGTGCATTCATGAGTCGTACCGTCGCGGTCATCGGTGGAGGCTACGGGGGCGCCGCGGTCGCCAAGGCGCTGGAGTCCGAGGCCGACGTCATCCTCATCGACCCCCGTGAGGCGTTCGTCAACGCGGCGGCGTCGCTGCGGGCGCTGGCCCGGCCGGACTGGGCGGCCAACGCGTTCTTCCCCTTCGAGACGCTGCTCACCAAGGGCGCGGTGATCCGCGACCGCGCGGTCTCGGTGGACCTCGGCGGTGTCACCCTGGCCTCGGGTGAGCGCGTCGCGGCCGACTACCTGGTGCTGGCCACCGGCTCCAGCTACGCCTACCCCGCCAAGCCGGGCTCCGACTCGATCGGTGCGGCGCTGGACGACCTCCGCCGGACGCACAAGGAACTGCGGCAGGCCGACAACCTGCCCTTCCCCGTGATCATTCTCCCGCTCGGCTCGAAGGGCGGTGTCGGGCAGTTGCCCTCTCCCGAGGGCCCGTCCGTCGCCTCGGCGTCGGTGGTCGCCGAGTACAAGGGCACGGACCTGTTCACCGCCCGTTTCGTCGAGCAGTTCGGCCCCACCGCCTGAGACCGCGCACCCAGACCATCGAAGAAAGGCAGAACATGTCTCTGGAACAAGTCGTCTTCGGCTTCGGCGCGCACAGCGGCATCGATGAGATACCGGAACTGCTGGGCATGGCCGAACAGGCCGACCGCGACGGGCTCGACCTCTTCTCCCTGTCGGACCACCCCTACATCGGCGGCCGGGCGGACGCCTACGCCTCCCTCGGGTTCGTCCTCGGGCGTACGCAGCGCCTGGCCGGCTTCGCCAACGTCACCAACCTGCCGACCCGGCCCGCCCCCATGCTGGCGCGGACGGTGACGACGCTGTCGGCGCTGTCCGGCGGACGCGTCGTGCTCGGCATGGGC
Source organism: Actinoallomurus sp. NPDC052274 (assembly GCF_040679475.1). Lineage (NCBI taxonomy): Bacteria > Bacillati > Actinomycetota > Actinomycetes > Streptosporangiales > Thermomonosporaceae > Actinoallomurus > Actinoallomurus sp. NPDC052274. The sequence continues at coordinate 75,045 of NZ_JBFAUT010000013.1, read as the reverse complement.
GCGGGCGGGCTGTGGGACCGGATCGCCGACATGGGAGTGCCGCGGCTGTCCCCGGCCGAGGCCGTGGAGCTGTTCGAAGAGGCGATCGTCCTGGTCAAGAAGCTGTCGGGCGGCGGACCTCCGGTCACCCACCAGGGCCGCCACTACCAGGTGAACCGGATCGAGCCCGCTCCCGTGGCCGCGCCTCCCGTATGGACCGGATCGGTCGGCCGCAGATCCCTGGCCGCCACCGGCCGCGTGGCCGACGGCTGGATCCCCGGCCACGCGGCGGACTGGCTCAGCGAGCGCTACCGGACGTCGCGGCCGATCATCGACGAAGCGGCGGCGGCCGTGGGCCGCGATCCGCGCGAGATCCGCACGGTCTTCAACCTCCCCGGGCTAATCACCGACCGGCCCCTGCCCGCCACACGCGACCCCGGAGGCCGCTGGATCGGCGGCTCCGCCGACCAGTGGGCCGAGGAACTCACCGGGGCCGTACTGGAGCACGGCGCGTCGGGCTTCATGCTCTTCTCCCCCGAAGGCGGCACGCCGGACCTCGTCTCCCTGACCCGCTGGTCCAGAGACATCGTCCCGGCCGTACGCGAAGCGATCGCTAAGGAGAACGGGTAGTCGGCGGTCGGCGTGGAAGCCCGGAGCCGAGGGCAACCGGGCTTCCACGCCGCGTCACCTCACCGGCGATCGCGGACCATGCTCAGTCGGCGATCATGCCGCCGCTGAGGTTGGCGATCGCACCGGTCATCGCGGCGGCCCTGTCCGAGGCGACGAAGACGGCCACGTCGGCGATCTCCGCGACGGTCGGCAACCGCTTGCGCAGGGTCCGGTCCGCCATGCGGGCCTCGAACGCCTCGCGGCTGATGCCGTACGCGTCGGCGTGCAGTCCGTAGACCTCGGTCAACTGCGGGGTCTCCGGCATCCCCGCCGCGTTCAGGCACACCACCCGGACGCCGTGCGGTCCGAGTTCGGCGGCCAGGCCCCGGGACAGCGACTCGATCGCCGCCCAGGCCGGTGCCATGCCGCCCATCAGAGGGACGGCCGTCCGCGACGGACTCGCCGTGATCGTCAAGATGACGCCTGATCCCTGGCCGGTCATGCGCCGGGCCGCGGCCTTGGCGGTCAGGAAGTTGGCCTTGGGGTAGGTCGCCATCGGCAGGTCGAATCCCTCAGGCGGCAGGTCGGCCAGCGCGGTGCCCTGGATACCGGTCTGGGGCAGGCTGACGACGTTGAAGGAGATGTCGAGGGATCCGGCGGTGGCGACCACCGCGTTGGCGTGCGCCTCGACGGCGTCGTGATCCAGCACGTCCACCGTGGCGACGTCGGCGACGCCGCCGGCGGCCTGGATCTTCTCCGCGACCACCTCCAGCGTCGCGCGGGTGCGCCCGGCCAGGAAGACCCGCGCCCCCTCCGCGGCGAAGGCGTGCGCGACCGCGCTCCCGATGGAGCCACCGGCTCCGTAGATGATCGCGTTCTTGTTCTCCAGCAGCATCGTCACTCCCGAAAGGTGGTTGTCGCCGACGGCGTTCCGTCACCCCTATCGACTCGCGGGCCCGCCGACAGGAATCGGTCCGCCCACCGGCCACCGCGGCCGATTCCTTTCGGCGGGCCGCCGGTCCGTACCCACATGGACAGACGATGGGTCCTGGGGCTCGCCTCCGCGGCCTCGGTGATGGTGGCGCTGGACGCCACCGTCGTGACGACGGCACTGAGCCGGATCCGCCTGGATCTCGGCACCTCGATCGAACAACTCGAATGGACGGTGAACGCGTACAGCCTGAGCTTCGCCGTCCTGCTCATGACCGGTGCGGTGCTGGGCGACCGGCTCGGGCGGCGGCTCGTCCTCACGGCCGGGCTGACGCTGTTCACCGCCGCCTCGGTGGCCTGCGCGCTCGCGCCGAACGTGGGCTGGCTCATCGCGGCGCGTACGGTGCAGGGCGCCGGTGCCGCACTCGTGATGCCGCTCGCCATGGCGTTGCTCAGCGCGGCCTATCCACCACCGGACCGGCCGAGGGCGCTGGGGATCTTCGCCGGTCTGACCGGGCTCGCGGTGGTCGCCGGTCCGGTGGTGGGCGGCGCCGTCACCCAGGGACTCGCCTGGCAGTGGATCTTCTGGCTCAACCTGCCGATCGGCCTGGCCGTCATCCCGCTGGTGCTGCTGCGGGTCCCCGAGAGCCGCGGCGCCGGTGGCGGAGGCGTGGACGCCGGCGGGCTGGTCCTGGTGACCGGCGCCGCGCTGGGGCTGGTGTGGGGGCTGGTCCGGTCGAACGCCGCCGGGTGGGGCAGCGCCGAGGTGGTCGGAACGCTGGTCGCCGACGCGGTCTGCGGCGCCGCCTTCGTGGCCTGGGAACGGGCCGTCAAGCGGCCGATGGTGCCCCTGGGGCTGTTCCGGCTCCGTGGCTTCGCGGCCGGTAACGCCTCCGGCCTGTTCCTGTACGCCTCGCTCTACGGCTCCCTGTTCTTCGCGGCGCAGTACTTCCAGGTCGGGCGTGGCGATCGGCCACTGGCCGCCGGGCTGCACCTGCTGGCCTGGACGGCCTCGGTGACGTTGGTGGTGCCGTTGGCGGGCCGGCTGGTCAACCGGGTCGGCGCACGGCCGCTGGCCGCGCTCGGGCTGGCTCTGCAGGCGGCCGGGATGGGGTGGCTCGGGCTCATCGCGACGCCGTCCGTGCCGTACTGGGAGTTGATCGCGCCGATGCTCATCGCGGGGGCCGGGGTGAGCATGGCGATGCCCGCCGCTCAGGCCGCCGTGCTCAACGCGGTCACGCCCGAGCAGATCGGCAAGGCCTCCGGGGTGTTCAACACCGGGCGGCAACTGGGCGGGGTGTTCGGGGTCGCGGTGCTGGCCCTGGTGTTCAGCGAGGCCGGCGGCTACGCGGGACCGGCCGCCTTCACCGATGGGTTCGCCCCGGCGATCGCGGTCAGCGGCGCGCTGTCGCTGGCCGGGGCGTTCGCGGCGCTGGCCATCCCGGGCCGCCGGATCACCCGGACCCCGGCACCCGCCGCACCGGCGCTCACCTCGAGCCGCTGATCGGCAGGACCATCGGCCGCGAAACGGCGCGCCTGGCACGGGACACCACCGTGCCAGGCGCGCCGGTCGGCCGCCCGCCGCGAGCCGATGGCCGGACCGTGGCGAGCGGGAACGTCAGGACGTCGGCCGACCCGGCGCGGACGAGCCGTTGGCCGACGCTTCGGCCGGAGCGGGCCCGAGCGTCGGCGGGAGTCCGAACTGCTCGAACAGGCCGGGGTCGCGGCACGCCACGATGTGCGTGATCCCCGCCTCGGAGGCCGACAGGACCATCACCGCGTGCGCGTGATGGACGCCGTCCGGGCGGCGCTGGTACATGGCGAACGCGGGCTGCCCGTTGGCCGCGGTCGGAACCATCTGGAAGAGACCTGGCGCGGTGAGGACCCTGGACGCGAAGAAGCGGCCGATGGACTCACGCCCGGCGAACCAGGTCGGGGTAGGCGGCATCTCCAGGACGGCGTCCTCGGTCAGCAGCCCCATCAGCGCTGTGATGTCGGCGTTCTCGAAGGCCGTGGCATAGCGGTCCAGCAGTTCCCGCTGGCGCGCGCCGGACGCCTCGGTCGCGTCGTCTTCGGAGGGCGCCACTTGGTCGAGCCGGGCTCGAGCGCGTTGCAGGATGCTCTTGACCGCCGGGACGGAGATGTCGAGCAGCTCGGCGACCTCTACCGCGCGCAGCGCCAGTACGTCGCGCAGGATGAGGACCGCACGCTGACGCGGGGGCAGATACTGCAGGGCGGCGACCAGGGCGAGCCGCAGGCTCTCGCGCGCCGCGACGATGGTGGCGGGATCGTCCGAGCCGACGCGGACCAGCCGGTCGGGCAGCGGCTGCAACCAGGTCACCTCCGGCGGCGGCGCCACCGGGCCTTCCGGATCGTCGGCGGGACCGCCGAGGCCCGACGGCAGCGGCCGGCGCTCGCGGCGCTCGAGTGCGGTGAGGCAGACGTTCGTCGCGATCCGATAGAGCCAGGTGCGCAGGGACGCCCGACCTTCGAACGCCTCGTACGACCGCCACGCCCGCAGATAGGTCTCCTGCACGAGATCCTCGGCGTCGTGCACCGAACCGATCATGCGATAGCAGTAGGCCAGCAGCTCCGCCCGGTACGGCGAGGCCAGCCGGGCGAAGACCTCGTCGGCCTCGACCTCGGGGTGGGCCATCTGCGTCATCGTACGGCTCCGGGCCGGGCGGCCAACTCGACGATCTGCACGTAGTTCCCGACCGGGTCCTCCACCGTCGCGATGCGGCCCGCTCCGAAGCCCTCCACCGGGCGGATCCACCGGGTGACGCCGAGCGCCTTCAGGTGGGCCGCGACCGCCTCGATGTCCTCGACGTAGAAGTTGATCAGTATCCGGCCGGGCTCCCGCGTGCTCTGCTCGAGATCGTCACGGCGGTCGAAGACCAACCGGCCGTCGCCCACCATCAGGACGATGCCCGGCTCCGCCGACGGCGCGAACGCCGCCCGGTACCAGGCGCTGAGCCGCTCCGGGTCGTCGCTGCCCAGCACCAGACCACCCAGCCGAATCCCCATCGTCTCTGCCATGACCAGTCCTTTTCGGTCGTCCTCGGAGTCCATCACACCTACGGACTCGGTATGGCACCGAAAGGAATCGGTCATGGGCGTCCCGGCGTCGGCGCCGGACCGCCCGTCGGGCGGCAAAGTCCGGCGGCGATTGGCCTCGGCGAGACTGCGGGGGCTGCGGTACGCAAAACGCTCGGTGAACGCATCCCACACGGGTTCGCGAAAGTGGGCGTTTCCGGCAACCGGGGCTGATCGTTGGCCGCTTTCCGAGACTTCTGTACGTCGCAGCCTGGAACTGCCATCCCCGCCGAGGACAGTACCCCCTCGTCTGCCGGAAGGCTTGGTGGCATGTTCGTGATCCTCGGCTGAGGCCGGAACGATTTGCTCGGAGGATGCCGGGCTTGCCAGCATCGGGCGGTATGCGCGTCGATGACCTGATCCCGCTCGAAGAACAGGGCGAGCTGCCGGAGCTGTTGCTGTTCTGGGGGCACCGGCCGCCGAAGGGCGGTGGCGTCGGGAAGGGGTGCCTGAGCCAGTGGTATCCGGCGCCCTTCACGGTGGACGGCGTGCGGTACGCCACCGCCGAGCACTACATGATGGCCGGCAAGGCGCGACTGTTCGGGGACGCCGCGGCGGAGCAGCGCGTGCTCGCCGACGACGACCCGGGCAAGGCCAAGGGCGCCGGGCGCAAGGTCCGCGGGTTCGACGAGGACGTCTGGAGCGAGCACCGGTACGGCCTGGTCGTCGCGGCGAACGAGGCCAAATTCGGGCAGCACTCCGGGCTGCGGAACTTCCTGCTGGCCACCGGCGACCGGGTGCTCGTGGAGGCCAGCCCGTACGACACCGTGTGGGGCATCGGCCTGTCCGCGTCACAGCCGGAGGCGGCCCGCCCGTCCGCCTGGCGCGGGCTGAACCTGCTCGGGTTCGCGCTGATGGACGTTCGCACCGCTTTGCGCGGTTGACCGGTCGCGGGACGTCGCAGCCTCGATAATGATCGGGCCCCGGTCATCGATCGATGATCGGGGCCAGGACCGACCAGCTCCGATCGACCCCATTCGGAGGACGGATGACGGCTGCGCTGCTCCCGAGCGACCCCACGCGGCTCGGCGCCTACACGGTCACCGGGCGTCTCGGAGAGGGCGGCCAGGGGGTGGTCTATCTCGGGGCGGACGCGTCCGGGCGGCAGGTGGCGATCAAACTGCTGCGCGCGCAGCTGAGCGGCGACGCCAAGGCGCGTTCGCGGTTCATCCGTGAGCTGTCGGCCGCCGAGCGGGTCCCCGGCTTCTGCACCGCGCCGGTGATCGACGCGGACGTCGCCGGCGACCAGCCGTACATCGTGAGCGAGTTCGTGCCCGGTCCCGCGCTGCAGGACGTGGCCTGCCCGCTGCCCGAGCCCGAACTGCTGCGGCTGGCCATCGGCACCGCCACCGCGCTGGCCGCCGTCCATCAGGCCGGGATCGTGCACCGGGACTTCAAGCCCGCCAACGTGATCATGGGCCCCGGCGGCGCGCGGGTCATCGACTTCGGCATCGCGCGGGTGCTGGACTCCGACGTCACAATGACGAGCCAGGTCGTCGGCACGCCGGCCTACATGGCGCCGGAGCAGTTGGCGGCCGGTCCGATCGGGCCGGCCGCGGACCTGTTCGCGTGGGGTCTCACGATGGTCTTCGCGGCGACGGGACGCCGGGCCTTCGCCGGCGACTCGGTGCCGTCGGTGATGAACGCGATCCTGCACGGCGTCCCGGACCTGAGCGGGCTGCCGCCCTGGCTGGGCGGCCTGGTCGCCGCCTGCCTGGAGAAGGATCCACGGCGCCGGCCGACCGCCGTCCAGGCGCTGCTGCACCTGCTGGGCGCCCCGCCCGGCGCACCGCAGGGCGACGTGCGGACGCTGCTCACGCAGGGGGCGTCCGCCGCGACCCGCCACGGAGCGCCGCCGTTCCAGCCGGCCCCCGGGCGTGCGCCGTCGCGCGGCGTTCCGCCGCTCGCGGCCATCGGGGTGATGCTCGGCGTGCTGGCGAACTCGCTCACCGCGAGCGGAGTGAATCTCGCCCTCCCCACCATCCAGCGGGACCTGGGCGCGAGACTCACCGGCCTGTCCTGGGTGGCGAACGCGTATCTGCTCGGGCTCGCGCTCAGCGTCGTCGCCGGCGGATGGCTCGCCGACCGATTCGGGCGAAAGAAGCTGTTCGTCATCGGCACGGCCGCGTGCGCGGTGGCCACGCTCCTCGCGTTCCTGTCGCCCACCGTCGGGGTACTGATCGTGCTGCGCGGCGTGGCGGGCGTGGCTGCGGGTCTGGCCCTGCCGGCCGGTCTGGGGCTCGTCCGCGAGGCGTTCTCCGGGGTCCGGCTGATCGTCGTCACCGGGGTCTGGGGTGCCGTGGCCGGTAGTACGACGCTGGCCGGGGTCTTCGCCGCGTGGCCGGTGCTCGAACAGGTCTCGTGGCGGTTCGTGTTCGTCCTCCCGGCGGTACTGGGCGTCCTCGCCGCCGTGATCGTCCTGGCCGCCGGCCGGGAGTCGCGCGGTGACGCCAACGCGTCGCTGAGCCCGCCCGGGATGATCTTCCTGTCTGCGGCGCTGTTCGTCCTGACCTTCGCGATCACCCGGGTCCAGTACTCGGCCGGCGTGGTGACGGGCGTGCTGCTGGCCGGAGCCGCGCTACTGGTCGGGATCTTCTGGATCGTGGAGTCGCAGATCCGCCGGGGCCGTCCTCCCGTCCTGCTCGCCTCGCCCTCGCTGCCGGCGGCGATCGGCCTGACGGCGATCGGCTTCGCCGGGCTGAACGGCCTGTATCTGCTGCTGGCCATCTACCTGCAGATGGTGGGCGGCAGGTCGCCGCTGGGGACGGCGGTCGCCACGCTACCGATGACACTGGCGTACATCGTCGGCGCGGCGATCGCGGCCGCCGTCGGCGGCCGGGTGGGCCCGCGGCCGCTGCTCGTGATCGGGCTGCTGCTCACCATGGCGGCGGCGTTCGGCCTGTCCCTGGTCGGGACGCACTTCTCCTACGTGTCCGTGGTGCCGTGGCTCCCGGCGGCCGGACTCGGCCTGGGGCTCGTCATCCCCACCGCGGCCGCGGCGGTGCTCGGACACGCGCCCGCGCGTCTCGGCGGCGCCGCCGCCGGGCTGCACCAGGGCGGGCAGTTCCTCGGGGGCGCCGTCGGGACATCCGTCTTCTACGCCCTGGCCCTTCCCCGCGACGTGACCCCGTTCCGGAACACCGGACCGACGCTGGTCGCCGGGATGCACACCCAGCTCGTCGTCATCGGCGCGATCACGCTGGTCACCGCGGCGTTCGCGGTGTTCGTCAGGCGCCCCGAAGCCTGAGCGCGCCGGGGATCAGGACGCCGTGCGTTCGAGGACGCGGAGGGAGCCCTCGACGCGGCGCTCGCTCCACTGCCCGGTGGCCACAGCGCGCTGGTAGACGCGGTACGGCGCCTGCCCGCCGTCGGCGGGGTCGGGGAAGATGTCGTGGAAGACGAGGGCGCCGCCCGGCATGACGTGCGGCGCCCAGCCGTCGTAGTCGGCCTGGGCGAGGTCCTCGGCGTGCCCGCCGTCGATGAACACCATGGCGAGCGGCCGGCCCCACAGCGCCGCGACGGTGGTGGACTCGCCGACGACCGCGACGACGTGGTCCTCCAGGCCGGCGGCCGCGATCGTCCGGCGGAAGACGGGGAGCGTGTCCATCCGGCCCGTGGTGGGGTCGACGAGGGACGGGTCGTGGTACTCCCAGCCGGCCTGGTTCTCCTCCGAGCCGTGGTGGTGGTCGACGGTGACGACCGTGGAGCCGGCCGTACAGGCCGCGGCGCCGAGGTAGACGGCCGACTTCCCGCAGTAGGTGCCGACCTCCAGGATCGGGCCGCGCGTGCCGTACTCCAGCGCCGTCTCGTACAGCGCGAGGCCCTCCGGCACCGGCATGAAGCCCTTGGCGGCCTCGGCGGCGCGGCGGAGCTCGGGCGGCATTGGCGCGTACTTCGTCGCCTGGCTGGTCACGCCCGGCACCCTACCCGCGTCTCCCGATGACCCCCAGTCGCCCCAGGCGTGACCCAAGTCACGTAGAGATCATGTAATCGTTTCCATACACTCCCGTGTAATCGTTTCCACGCTCGCCGATCAGGAGGCCCGATGGCCGGCATCAAGGACGTCGCCGCACACGCCGGCGTCTCCGTCGCCACGGTGTCACGGGTGCTGAACGACAGCCCCAGGGTCAGCGAGGAGACCCGGGAGAAGGTCCAGGCGGCCATGCGGGCGCTGCGCTACCGGCCGAACGCCGTCGCCCGCTCGCTGCGCACCGAGGCCACCCAGACGCTCGGGTTGATCATCGGCGACATCCTCAACCCGTTCTTCGCCGTCCTGGCACGCGCGGTGGAGGACGAGGCACGGGCGGCCGGCTACACCGTCGTCATCGGCAACGCCGACGAGCGCCCCGAGCAGCAGGACCACTACGTGCGCACGCTGCTGGAGCAGCAGGTGGACGGCCTGCTGATCTGCCCGACCGCCGAGGCCACCCCCCTCGTCGAGGACTGCGTGCGCTCCGGGAGCCCCGTCGTCTTCCTCGACCGCACGCTCCCGGGCCTCGAGGTGCCGTCCGTGCGCGCCGACGGCACCGCGGCCATCCACGACCTCGTCCGGCACATCCAGCGGCTCGGCCGCCGGCGGATCGCGTTCATCTCCGGGCCGGAGCTGCTGTCCACCGGCCGGGAGCGCACGCGGGCCTTCCACAAGGCGATGCGCGCGTGCGGCCTGGAGGTGCCCGGCGAGTACGTCGAGGCCGGCGACTTCCAGGAGGCCAGCGGGCGCGCCATCGCCGCCCGATTCCTGGACCTGCCCGAACCCCCGGAAGTGATCTTCGCGGGAGACAACCTGATGGCACTCGGCGCCCTGGACGAGATCCGGGCGCGCGGGCTGCGGATCCCCGACGACGTCGCGCTGGCGTCGTTCGACGACGTGGCGTGGTTCCTGCACCTGGACCCGCCGATCACCGCGATCGCGCAGCCCGCCGAAGAGCTCGGGCGCCGCGCGGTGCGCGTGCTCCTGGACCGCGTCGAGGGCCACCCCGTCGAGTCGGTCGTCCTGCCGGCCCGGCTCGTGATCCGCCGCTCCTGCGGAGAAACGGAGAGCAATTGACGTCCTCCCCCGCCTGGCGGCGGGGGATCCCAACCCGATCTACCCGGAGGTGAGAACAAGTTGAGGTTCGCGGTTCATAGCCCCGCCCAGCGGCTGGAGGGCTCCTCGCGCTGTCACGGCACGTCCTGCCGCGATGTTTTTGGCCGCGTTCACATCCGCGTGATCGGTATGCCCGCAGGCGCGACAACGAAAAACCGCTTGGCTCTCACGGCTCTCTGCGGCGCACTGCCCACAGGCATGACAGATCTGGGAGGTGTGCGCAGGGTTGATCTTTTCGACCCGGCCTGGCGCCTTCTGTTCCATACGCTTCACCAGCAGGCCCCAGCCGGCCGCGTGGATGGATCGATTGAGTCCGGCCTTGGCCCGCACGTTCTTCCCCGGCGCGTCCAGGGTGCCGCGCGCGGACCGCACCATGTTCTTGATCTTCAGGTCTTCGACCCGAATGAGGTCGAAACGGCGGACCAGATATGTGGAGGTCTTCTCCGCCCAATCCTTACGCCGGTCGGTCTCACGGGCCTTCAACCGGCCGACCGCGATCTTGACCCGTGCCCGCCGGTTCGACCCCGGCTCCGCGCGCGCCAGTCTGCGCTGCAGACGTCCCAGACGCTCGGCTTCGGTGTCGCGCAGGCCGGGCACGGACAACCGCTCACCGGTCGACAGGGCGGCCGATACGGCCACACCGCGATCAACTCCGACAACCTCCCCCGTTCCCGGCCCGATGACCGGGGGCGGGATAACCGGGAAGCACACGTGCCAGCGGCCCGCCCGATCCCGATTCACCCGGAAGGACTTGGCCGCATCGGGGACTTGACGGGACCAGCGGAACCGCACCCAGCCGACCTTCGGGACCCGTACCTCCCCGACCTTGCGGGACAGCCGCCGCACATCCCATTGCAGGCCGCGACGCCCGACGATCCGGAACCCCTCATGTACGCCCGCTTTGCGCCAGGTCGGCCGCCCATGAGTTCCGGCGAAGAAGTTGCTCATGGCCTGGGCGAAGTCCCGCAAGGCCTGCTGTTGCACCGTCTGAGAGCCCGCCGCCAGCCAAGCGAACTCTCGTCTGGCTTCGGTCAGCTGGCGGGACTGCTCGACATAGCCCGGCGCGCTGCTGCGGCCAGGCCGCCAGTGTTGATGCTGCTCGACCGCAAGATTCCACACATATCGGGCGTGCGAGCAGTGGTCCAGCAGCGCCTGCTCTTGAGCGGGCGTGGGCGCAAGCCGAAACCGCATGCACGCAACCTAACCACCACCACCGACAATCCAAGGAGGGAGCGGCGTTCCCTCCCCGGCCTCACGGCCGGGGTCTCCACGCCGCACAGCCGATGACAGAGGAGATCCTGCGGGTACGCGGCCTGCGCAAGCGGTTCCCCGGGGTCGTGGCGCTCGACGGCGTCGACTTCGACCTGCGCCCCGGTGAGGTGCACGTCCTCCTCGGCGAGAACGGCGCGGGCAAGAGCACGCTGATCAAGATGCTGTCCGGCGCGTACCACCCGGACGAGGGCACGATCTTCGTCGACGGCCGCGAGACCGCGATCCGCACCGCCGAGGACGCCCAGCGGCTCGGCATCGCCACGATCTACCAGGAGTTCAACCTGGTGCCCCAGCTCACCGTGGCGGAGAACCTCATGCTCGGCCGGCCGCCCCGGCGCTTCGGGTTCGTCGACAAGAAGGCGATGTACCGCCACGCCCGCGAGCTGCTCGACCGGGTCGGCGTGGACGCCGACCCCCGCGCGCCGCTGGAGAGCCTCGGCATCGCCCGGATGCAGATGGTGGAGATCGCCAAGGCGCTCGGCCTGCGGGCGCGAGTCCTGATCATGGACGAGCCGACGGCGGTGCTCACGACGTCCGAGGTGGAGCGGCTGTTCGAAATCGTCCGGCAGCTCAAGCGGCAGGGCGTGGCGATCGTCTTCATCACCCACCACCTCGAGGAGATCGCGCAGATCGGCGACCGGGTCACGGTGCTGCGCGACGGCGCCTCGGTCGCCGAGGTCCCCGCCGACACGCCCGAGGACGAGCTCGTACGGCTGATGGTCGGCCGCTCCATCGAGCAGCAGTACCCACGGGAACGTTCCAGCCAGGGCGCGCCCCTGCTGGAGGTCCGGAACCTCACGCGCAAGGGCATCTTCGAGGACGTCTCCTTCGAGGTACGCGCCGGCGAGGTGGTCGGCGTGGCCGGCCTGGTCGGCGCGGGCCGTACGGAGGTCGTCCGGGCGATCTTCGGCGCGGACCCGTACGACTCCGGCGAGGTCCTCGTGGACGGCCGGCCGCTGCCGCGCGGCAAGGTCACCGCCGCCATGGAGGCCGGGCTCGGCCTGGTGCCCGAGGACCGCAAGGGCCAGGGACTCGTCCTCGGCGCGAACATCCGGGAGAACCTCGGGCTCGTGACGATGCGCCGCGCCACGAAGGCGGGGTTCGTCGACCGGGCCGGGCAGGCCAAGGCCGCCGCCCGCGTCGCCGAGCAGCTCGGCGTCCGGATGAGCGGCCTCGGCCAGGAGGTCCGCACGCTCTCCGGCGGCAACCAGCAGAAGGTCGTCATCGGCAAGTGGCTGCTCGCCGACGCGAAGGTCCTCATCCTCGACGAGCCGACCCGCGGCATCGACGTCGGCGCCAAGGTCGAGATCTACCAGCTCATCAACTCGCTGACCGCCAGCGGACACGCGGTGCTCATGATCTCCAGCGACCTCCCCGAGGTGCTGGGCATGAGCGACCGGGTGCTCGTGATGGCGCGCGGCAGGCTCGCCGGCGAGCTCGACGCCGCCGAAGCGACCCAGGACTCGGTGATGGCACTCGCCGTCGGCGAATTGGAGGAAACAGCATGACGACCGGAACGCTGCGGCTGCGCAAGGGCAGCGCGGTACTGAGCGAGAACGGCTCGCTCCTCGGACTCGTCGTCCTGGTCGTCGCCCTGACGCTGCTGTCCGGCGACTTCCTGACGGTCACCAACCTGCTGAACGTCGGCGTCCAGGCGGCGGTCACCGCGATCCTCGCCTTCGGGCAGACGTTCGTCATCATCACCAGTGGCATCGACCTGTCGGTCGGCGCGGTCGCCGCCCTGTCGGCAGTCGTGCTCGCCTGGACCGCGACCAGCCACGGCATGCCCTGGCCGCTGGCCACCGGCTTCGCGCTGATCGTCGGCATCGCGTGCGGCCTGGTGAACGGCGCGCTCATCACGTACGGGAAGCTGCCGCCGTTCATCGCGACGCTCGCCATGCAGGGCGTGGCGCGCGGCCTCGGCCTCGTCATCTCCCAGGGCAGCCCGATCGCGCTGCCGGACTCGGTGTCCCACCTCGGCGACACGATCGGCAGCTACCTGCCGGTGCCCGTGATCGTGATGATCGTGATGGGCGTCATCACCGCCGTCGCGCTGAACCGGACCTACTCCGGGCGCGCGATGTACGCGATCGGCGGCAACGAGGAGGCCGCCCGGCTGTCCGGGATCAAGGTCACCCGGCAGAAGCTGGTCACGTACGCCCTCGCGGGCGGCTTCGCGGCCGTCGCCGGCATCGTCCTGGCCAGCCGGCTCGCCTCGGCCCAGCCGCAGGCCGCCGCCGGTTACGAGCTGGACGCGATCGCCGCCGTCGTCATCGGCGGGGCGAGCCTGTCCGGCGGCAAGGGCAAGGCCCTCGGCACGTTCGTCGGCGCCCTCATCCTCGCCGTGCTCCGCAACGGCCTGAACCTCCTGTCCGTCTCCGCCTTCTGGCAGCAGGTCGTGATCGGGGTCGTCATCGCGCTCGCGGTGCTCCTCGACACGCTGCGCCGCCGCCAGGCCCGCTGAAGAAACACATCGAAAGGTCTCACCACCATGCAGTTCACCAAGCCGGCCGCGGTCGCGGCCGCCGGTGCGGTCCTCGCCCTCGGCCTCACGGCCTGCAACAACAACAGCGGTTCGTCCTCCGGCGGCGGTGGCGGCGACATCAAGATCGGCCTGTCCGTCTCCACGCTGAACAACCCGTACTTCGTGCAGCTCCGTCAGGGCGCCGAGGCCGAGGCGAAGAAGGAGGGCGTCAAGATCACCACCACGGACGCCCAGAACGACGCCTCCCAGCAGGTCAACCAGGTCCAGAACTTCGTCAGCCAGAACATGAAGGCGATCATCCTGAACCCGGTCGACTCCGCGGCCGCCGCACCGGCCGCCAAGGCCGCCGACCGCGCCAAGATCCCCGTGGTCGCCGCCGACCGCGGCGTCGACGGCGCGACCGTCACCCAGACCGTCGCCTCCGACAACGTCGCCGGCGGCAAGCTGGCCGCCCAGGAGCTCGGCAAGGCGCTCGGCGGCAAGGGCAAGGTCGCCGTCCTGCAGGGCACGGCGGGCACGTCGGCCGCCAACGACCGGCAGAAGGGCTTCACGGAGGGCATCAAGGCGTTCCCCGGCATCCAGGTCGTCGCCCAGCAGCCCGCCGACTTCGACCGGACCAAGGGCCTGGACGTCATGACCAACATCGTGCAGGCGCACTCCGACATCACCGGGGTGTTCGCGGCCAACGACGAGATGGCGCTGGGCGCGATCAAGGCGCTGGGCGCGAAGGCCGGCAAGCAGATCAAGGTCATCGGCTTCGACGGCACCCCCGACGGGCTCAAGGCCATCCAGGCCGGCACGCTGACCGCCGACGTCGCGCAGCAGCCGGTGCTCCTCGGCCAGATGGCCGTCCAGGCCGCCGTGAAGGCCGCGAAGGGCGACAAGATCGACGCTACCGTGGCGGTCCCCGTCAAGGTGGCCACGAAGGACAACGTGGCTCAGTTCACGAATGGATCCTGATGCCGGACAAGACCTATGACGTCCTCGTCGTCGGCTCGGTCAACGCGGACCTCGTCGTCCGCGTCGACCGGCGCCCGGCGGCCGGGGAGACCGTGCTGGGCTCGGACCTGGCCACGTACCCGGGCGGCAAGGGGGCCAACCAGGCCGTCGCCGCCGCCCGGCTGGGCGGCCGGGTGGCCTTCCTCGGCCGCGCCGGAACCGACGGGCAGGGCGACTTCCTGCGGGACGCCCTGCGCGGCGACGGCGTGGACATCACCCACCTGATCACCACGCCGGGCCCGAGCGGGGTCGCGCTGATCACGTTGGGCCCCGACGGGGACAACAGCATCATCGTCTCCCCCGGCGCCAACGGCCGCGTGACCGCGGAGGACGTGGCGGCGGCCGGGCCCCTCTTCGCGGCCGCGGCGGTGGTCTCGATGCAGATGGAGGTGCCGCTCGACGCGGTACTGGCCGCCGCGCGCGCCGCCGAGGGGGCCGGCGCGCGGGTGGTCTTCAACCTGTCGCCGCCCGCCGCCGTCCCGGACGAACTGCTCGCGCTGTGCGATCCCCTGGTGGTCAACGAGCACGAGGCCGCGTTTCTCGGCGCGAGCGACCCGGCCGGGCTGCTGGCGCGCGGGCCGCGCTCGGTGGTCATCACCAAGGGCGCGGACGGCGCGGTCGTCGCCGACGGCGACGGCGTGGTCGAGGTCCCGAGCCCGCGTGTCGAGGCCGTGGACACGACGGGGGCCGGGGACGCGTTCACCGGCGCGCTGTCCTGGCGGCTGGCGCGGGGCGACGACCTGGCGACGGCGGCGCGCTTCGCCGCGCGCGTGGGCGCCGCAGCGGTACGCGTCGCGGGCGCGCAGAGCTCGTTCCCGCGGCCGGCCGATCTGGAGGAAATGTGACATGAAACGCGGGGGAATCCTCAACGGCGCCCTGTCGGGCGCCCTGGCCCGGCTCGGCCACACCGACCAGGTGCTGATCTGCGACAGCGGGATGCCGATCCCGGCCGGCGCCGAGGTGGTGGACCTGGCCTTCACGCTCGGCATCCCCGGCTTCGCCGAGGTGCTGGACGGGATCCTGACCGAGCTGGTCGTCGAGGGCGCGGTCGCGGCCGAGGAGGTCGTGGGCGGCAACCCGGAGTGCCACGCCCTGCTCGACGACCGGCTGCCCGCCCTCACGTACGTCCCGCACGAGGAGCTCAAGCTGCTCGCGCACGCGGTGAAGCTGGTCGTACGGACCGGTGAGGCGACGCCGTTCGCGAACGTCATCCTCCGGTGCGGCGTGGCGTTCTGACCCCTGCGCAGGCCGCCCGGCGCGACCTTCCGACCCCTGCGCAGGCCGCCCGGCGCGGCCTGGTGATCCCCGCCCGGGCCGGCGGCGCCCCGCGCCGTCCGGTTCCGGCCGCGCCCGCCCGCACTTGCCCACGCTTACTGAAACGTGTTCTACTTTCTGGCGTGAGTCAGCGTTCCCGTGTCGCGATGACGGACGACGAGGTCGCCGCGCTCCTGCAGGAGAGCAAGAAGCTGCAGCTCGCGACCATCAACCGCGACGGCACCCCGCACCTCGTGACCATGTTCTACGGCCTGGTCGACGACAAGATCGCCTTCTGGACGTACCGCACCTCACGCAAGGCGCACAACCTGCGCCGCGATCCTCGGGTGACCTGTCTCATCGAGACGGGCGAGGACTACTTCGAGCTGCGCGGGCTGATGATGTACGGCACGGCGCGGACCCTTACCGAACCGAACGACATTCGGTATGTTGGCTGCGAAGTGGTCCGCCGGATGATGGACCTGAAGGACGATGACGCCATCGCCTCACTCGTCGACCAGACTGCGGCCAAGCGGCACGCGTACATCGTCGAGCCGACGGGCATCGCGTCCTGGGACCATCGCAAGCTCACCTGAGCGAGGAGCCATGGAAGTACGAGTCGACCCGCTGGTCTGCGAGGCCAACGGCGTGTGCGTGGGCCTGGTGCCCGAGGTGTTCGACCTCGACGACGATGACGTCCTGCACATCGTCGAGCCGCACCCGTCCGCCGAGCTGCTCGACCGCGTCCGCCACGCCGTACGCTCCTGCCCCAAGGCCGCGCTGACTCTGGAGGAGTAGCCCCGGCGCCGCCCGGCGCCATCACGTCGTCCGGCGCCCGCCCGGGGCGCCGCATCCTCGGCCGGCGCTCCCGTCGGCCCTGCCATGGAGGTGTGCACGGTGCGAGCCGCGGTCCTACGTCAGGTCGGCGACCAAGAGGTCGAGCTGCGCGACGACGCCACGACCACCGAGACCGGACCCGATCAGGTGAAGGTGAAGGTCCGGGCGACCGGCGTCTGCCACTCCGACCTGTCCGTCCTGACGGGCGTGCTGCCGATGCCGATCCCCTGTGTCATCGGGCACGAGGGCGCGGGCGAGGTCGTCGAGGTGGGCGAGCACGTCACCAACGTCGGCCCCGGCGACCACGTCGTCATCAACTGGACGCCGGACTGCGGCACGTGCGCCGAATGCGTCCGCGGCGAGCCGTACCTGTGCATGACGTTCATCGCGCAGACGTTCGGCGACCCGAGGTTCCGCCTGGGCGGCGACGCCCCGGCGTACGGCATGGCCGGGTGCGGCACCTGGGCCGAGGAGCTCGTCGTGCCGTGGCAGGGCGTCGTCAAGGTGGCCGAGGACGTGCCGTTCGAGTACGCCGCGCTGCTGGGCTGCGGCATCCCGACCGGTGTCGGCGCGGTGTTCAACACCGCGAAGGTACGGCCCGGCTCGAAGGTCGCCGTCGTCGGCGCGGGCGGCGTCGGCCTGTCGGTGATCCAGGGCGCCCGGATCGCCGGCGCGGCCACCATCCTGGCGGTCGACCCGAACGAGGCCAAGCACCCGATCGCCAAGCAGTTCGGCGCCACCCACACGGCCACGCTCGACGACCTGCAGGAGGTCAGCGGCCTGCTGACCGGCGGCCAGAACTTCGACTACGTCTTCGAGGTCGTCGGCAAGGCGGCGGCCATCGAGACCGCCTGGAAGGCGACCCGGCGCGGCGGCGACGTCATCGTGGTCGGCGCGGGAGCCGTGGACGACAACTTCCAGATGAGCGCCTTCTCCCTTCTGTTCGAGGGCAAGAACCTCAAGTCGTCGCTGTACGGCGGGAGCGACCTCAAGCGCGACATCCCGATCTTCGTCGACCTGTGGCGCAGCGGGAAGCTGGACCTCGAGGGCCTGATCACCCGGCGCATCCGGTTCGAGGACCTCAACGACGCGATGGCGACCCTGCGGCGCGGCGACGCGATCCGCCAGGTCGTGGTGTTCGACTAGGGACGGGTCCGAGGGCGGCCGGCGGGCGCTGCCCGGCCGCCGGCCGCCCCGCCGCGACCCGTGACTCCCTGACCCAGTGAGGGGAGCGCGGGTCGCGCCGTGATGAGGTGTCCCGGACCGGGACGCCGGTCACCCTTTCGCGGTGACCCACCTGCTTCATCGCTGCGAGTGGCGAATTCGCTACACACTTTTCCGGCGAACGTCAAGCAGCGAAAGTTTTATTTGCCGCATATCGGGCATCTGGCGGGCGTTCAGCTCGGAACCAGGAGGCTCCAATGCGAATAAGGGGCGGCATCAGCTTCGTCGGCCTGATTTACATATTGATCGGGATCTTCGTGGCCTGGGACCACGACTACATCACGGTCGGCCTGCTCAAGCGGGTCCTCAGCGCCGTACTGGCGATCTTCCTCTGGATCCTCATTCTCCTCGGCGTCGACCTGCACATCAGCTGACGCCCCGGAACGCCATTGCGGCCGCCCTCCCGACAAGGGCGGCCGCAATGGCGTTCTCATCCGACCGGATCGACTTTCCGGTCAGCTCGGCTTAGGGAATAGGGGTGCGCCAAAGGGTGGGCACGTCGCCGGACGCGTCTCCGGTGAAACCGACGCCCACCAGCGTGCCGCCCACGACGGTGAGCCCGGCGAGCCGCTGGGTGCCGAGCCCGTCCAGCCCCAGACCGTGCGGCCGCGACGCCCGCCAGGTACGGCCGTCCGGCGAGGTCCACAGCACCACGTCGGAGCCCGTCGTACCGGCGAGGACGAAGCCGTGCGCCGTCGCCGTCACCGCTGTCACCGCCGTGCCCTGCCCGGCCCCGGGCAGGGAGACGGGCTGCCACGTCCGCCCGCCGTCCGCCGAGACCGCGGCGAAGACCGCCGAGCCCGGAGCGCCCGCCGCAGGCGGGCCGGTCACGCCCGCCGCGCCGGTCACGCCGGTCGCGACCAGCGCCCCGCCACGCGCCACGACCGAGGTCAGCGAGCCGGCGGTGGCCCCCTGCGGGAGCGCCGGCGCGCTCGCGGACAGGGTCCACTTCTTCCCGTCCGGGGAGGTCCAGATCGCCGGCTGGGCCGTCTTGTTCCTCGTCTGGCCGCCGACCGCGACGAACCCGGCCGACCCCGCCGTGACGTCGGCCGTCCACCTGGGGGCGTCCGCGGACCCCTCCAGGTCGCCCTTTGCCGCGTCGCCGGCCCCGGCCCAGGTCTTCAGGTCCGTGGAGTACCAGGCCGCGGCGCTGTCGCCGCGCCGGCCCACGATGACGTACGCGCCGGCGTTCGCGGTGGCCGCCACCGGAGTGAGGCCCGATCCGACGAACACCTTCCCGCCCGGCACGGCCTGCCAGGAGCCGCCGTCCGCGGACATCAGGGTCAGCGGGCGGTCACCCGCGCGCCCGACCGCGAGCCAGCCCGCGGCCCCGTGCACCACGTCGGCGAGTTGCCGGGGAGGCGTCCCGGCCGGAAGCGTCGCGCGGGTCCACGCCGAGCCGTTCGGCGAGGTCCACAGCGCGGCGTCGCCGTTCGAACTGCCGACCGCCATGACGCGGCCGGCGTCGGCGACCACGCCGGTGAGCGTCAACTCGGGGTGCACCGCGCCCGGAATCGCGCCGAGGTTCACGTCGCCCGCCCCGGTGACGGTGAGGTACGCGTCGGTCGCGCCGAGCCGTCCGGTGACCACCGCGCCGGCCGTCGCCGGCGCGACGTCGGTGAGGTCCCGGCCCGGCGGAACGTCCCCAGCGTGCTGCCAGCTCTTGCCGTCCGCGCTGGTCAGCACGGCCGTCTTGCCGCCGCCCACCGGCACGAGGGCGGCCAGGCCGGTGTCGGCGCCGCGCAGCGCGCTCAGGCGCGAGTAGCCGGCCATGCCGAGCCGGCCCAGCGGCGCCCAGGTCTGCCCGTCGGCGGAGCCGAAGATGACCGCGAAGGACGTCGTCCGGCGGTGCTTCTTCGACCCGGTGGTCTGCGATCCCTCACGGGCGGCGAACAGCCCCGAGCGGGTCCCCACGAGTGCGACGACGTTGCCGGACGACCCCTGGGCCTGCGCGATCGTCACCGGCGCCCAACTGCGCCCGGAGTCGGGCGACCGCCAGACGGCCTCCCGGTCGACCGTCTGCGTGACCTTCCGCTTCTTCTTCTTGACCTTCTTGGTGACCGTCACGGTGGTCCGCAGCGTCCCTTCGGCGACCACCGTTTCGCCGTACGCCGCGGCCGAGGAGACGCGGATCGGCACGCCGCCCCCCTGCGGCGTGAGCTGCTCCGGGCCCACGCGTGTCCAGGAGCGGCCGTCACGGGACGTCCAGACGATCCCCTGAGTGCCGCCCTTCACCGTGGCCGACCCGACCGCGACGAACCCCGAACCGGTGCGGACGAGACGGCTGACCTTGTCGCCCGGACCGAACGCGCCGACGATCGCCGCGCGCGTCCAGGACCGGCCGTCGCGGCTCGTCCACGAGACCGCGCCCGCCGTGGTGAGGCCCAGCGCCGCCCACCCGCCGGTGTTCCCGGCGATCAGCTGCGGGTACTCCCCCGGCGGCGGGTCGCCGCCGTCGGCCCCGCGCACCGACGCGACCCGCCAGGAGCGGCCGCCGTCGGCGGAGGTCAGGAACTGCGCGCGCGAATAGACGCCGCCCTGCTCCGAGCCGATCGCCACGACGGAGTTACCGGCCCCGGCCACGGCGGTCAGCGCGTGCGACCGGCCGCTCGTCTTGGCCGCCGGGTCCGGGGCGAACAGACGGTCGGCGGCCACGGGCACGGGAGCCGACGGCTTCTTCGGCTCGTCACCACCCGTGCCGAACAGGGCGTAGGTGCCCCCACCGAGGACGACGACGACCGCGGCGGCGATGGCGACGGGCCGGAGCGGCACCGACGGCAGGCCGCGGGCCCGCTTCGGCGGCGTCCACGGCTCGTCGTCCGCCGCACCGCCCGGTGGAACCGTGGGAGGAGCCGTGGGAGGCGCCGCGACGGGAGCGGCCGCGGCGGGAGCGACGACGGAGGAGGCGACCGGCGCCGGGGCCGGGGCCGTGGGTCGCGGCGCGGTGCTCGTGGGGCTCGCGGGGCCCGGGTACGCCGCGGCACTGACCGCCACGGGGACGCTGGGCGCGGTCGACGGGCGGCGCTCCGGCTCGGCGCGGCTCCAGTCGATCCCGGCGCGGTGCCAGACCGCGTTGGACCGCTGCCAGGGCGAGGAGTTCGGCACCCCGGGGACTCGGCGGCCGTCCGAGGCCTCGTCCGCCGCCTCCGCGAGCCGTTCGCTGATCCGGCGGCGCTCGTCGCGGCCGGAACGCCTGGGGTTCTTCTGGGTCGGGCGGACGGCACTGCCGCCGAAAGGCTCCCCGGGGGGCGCTCCGCTTCCGGTCGTGGTCACGCTCACCTCTTGTCAAAGACCGTTCGTGCAAGGACCTATCAAACCGCTATTCGGCCCGAAAGGGGGCGCAGATGAGGCCGTCCCGGCTTCGTTCTCCCGGTCGTGGACGGCGCGTCACCGGCCCGTTCCCTTCCGTCGGCGACCGCGCGGAGGCTGTCGTCACCGTTGAGCCATAGACGTTCCCGGCAGGGCCTGCCTAGCGTCCCCTTCCGGAGGTGGTGACATGTCCCTGACCGTTTCCCCCGAGCTCCTCGACCGCGCTCAGCGGGACGAACTCGACGACGCGGCCTTCGTCGAGTGCATCCGCACGTCCCTGCCGTACGCCTGGCAGGTCGTCGAGGGGCTGATCGGCGAACTCCGGGCGGGCGGCACCGACTTCACGGCCAATGAGGTGCCGCCCCCCGATGAGGCCGCCCGTGGCCAGCTGCTGCGCATGCTGGCCAGCGACGCGATGCGCGGAGCGCTGGAACGCCATTACGGCGTCCGCCTGGCGTTCCAGAACTGCCACAAGCTCGCGGTGTTCCGCCCGGAGGCCGATGAGGCGTACCGCGAGTTCGTCACCCCGCGCGCCCAGATCCTGAATCAGCGGCCCGAACTCGTGGACTGCTGAGAAAGGCGAAACGGAGCCGTACGCCCACGCGTACGGCTCCGTCTCAGGGTGCTCAGGCCGGCGCCTTGCCCCGCAGGTAGACCTTGGTGTTCAGCGGCAGCAGCTTGGCGACGATGTCCGCCGTGTGCATCGGCGTCCGCACGCAGCCGTGCGAGGCCGGGTACAGCGGCACCTCGGGCTCGCCGTGGATGGCGTAGCCGCCGTGGAAGTAGTTGGCCTTGTAGAGCTTGCCGAGCGGGCCGGTCTCCCAGCCCTTGGCCTTCCGGTACACGTAGTAGTTGCCGGTCGGCGTCCGCGCGTTGATCTTGCGGCCGTTCTGGTAGTAGTACGCCCGGCCGCTGGAGATGTGGCTGATGAGGACCAGTTTGCCGCTCTTGTAGATGTAGAGCAGCTGGTGGGTCAGGTCCACCTCGGCGCGGTTCGCGGCGCCGCCCTTGACGAGGGCCTTCGGGACCTTCGGGTGCGCCAGCGCGGCCCAGGTCTTCGAACCGACCGGCGCCGACTGGTTCGGGTGCATTCCCTGGGCCTTCTGGAACGCCCACACCGCGAACCGGGTCTGGCTGCCGTACTGCCCGTCGACCGTCCCCGGGTCGTAGCGCAGGGCGACCAGGCGCTGCTGCAGACGCGTGACCGCCGCGCCCTTGTCACCGTAATGGAGCGTCGGGTTGGCCTGCGCCTGCACGGGGGATGTGGCGGCGGCGGCGAACGCCGTCGCGGGGGCGGCCACAGCCGGGACGAGGGCCATTGCCGACAACGTCCCGATGGCGGCGGCCTTCCCCAGGCTCATTCGCATACAGCTCTCCCAAACATTGACAGATTGCACGAGCCAACCTGTTTTACCTCATGCGGCCGATCATTACGATGCTTTTGCCACCGCAAAGGTTCGTTCGGGTGCTGTGGGAGATGTCACCGCCGCCGACCGGAAAGACCGGCGCGCGGACGTCATCCCAGACGGGCGGTCGAACGTCGCGCGCCCGGCCGCCGGTCAGGGGCGTGCGCCGGGACTCAGCGTCGAGGCATGGTCCGGACGTCGACCCGGCCCTTGTAGGCGAAGCCCCGGATGTGCACGACCGGCGCGTCGGCGGCCAGGTCACCGGTCCAGTCGCCGTCGCGCGTGACGCCGAAGCCGCTCGCCTCGACCCGGACGCCGGGCGGCACGAGAAGCTGGAGATCCGACTTGTAGGCCACGGCGAGGATCGTGGTGAGCGCCTCGGTCAGCTCCGCGGCCCGCAGGTCGATCACGCCGCCGCCCTTGTAGACGAGCGCGCGGTAGGTCCCGGGCACCCGCCAGCGTCCGGCCTGCCGCAAGGTGTTCTTGTAGGCCACCGCGTAGCGCCCCGGCTTCGGCAGGTGCGCGGGCGCCGCCGGCCGCGACGCGGCCGGTGCGATGGGCGCGGTGGCCGCCGGCAGGTCGACGAGCAGTTCGGCCAGGTCGCCGTGGGTCCGCGCGGAGAGCGCCCCGCGCATCCGCTCGTCGAACTCCCCGTCGGTGAGACGCCCCTCCGCGAAGGCCACCTGCAGCCGCTGCACCGTCTCGTCGCGTTCCTGGTCGGAGGCGCGCATGCTCGGCCGTCCCGGCGTCGCCTCGTGGTACGGCTCCATCGGCAGACCCCTTTCAAGTCGAGATGCATCTTAACCTAATGTCTCTCTAACTCCGAGACCTGTTTCCGTGACACCGGATCGCGGCCCGGCCGGGTCCACCGACGGGAGGGCTCACCGGACTACGGTGGAACGGTGCTCCTACTTACGACACTCGACGCGTGGCGCGCGGACCCGGACGAGCCGTTCCGCAGCGAGACGGCCGCGTACGCACCGGAGGAGGACGCCGCCGCGCTGGCCACCGAGCACTTCGGCGACGAACAGGTGATCGCGCTGGTCTTCGACCATCCGCGGCTGATGCTGCCCGGCGCGGTCGACCGCGAGATCGTCCGGGAGATCCGGTACGGCCGCCGGAACCCGGGCGGCAGGGTCACCGGCTTCGAGGTCAGACCGCCGGTCGCCGAGTCCCTCGACCTGTTGCCGCACCCGGAGGGCGGCTGGTTCCGCGAGACCTGGCGGACCACCGTGCCGGTCGCGGCACACGGCGGCGAGCGTCCGACCGCGACCGGCATCTACTTCCTGCTCGGGCCGGGCGAGGAGTCGATGTGGCACTCCGTGCGCTCGGACGAGCTGTGGCTGTGGCACCGCGGAGGCCCGCTGGAGCTGATCTTCGGCGGCGAGGCCGACACGCCCGGCCGGCAGACCGAGACCGTCATCGTCGGCCCGGACGTCGAGAACGGCCAGCGGCCGCAGGCGCTGGTGCCCGCGGGGGTCTGGCAGGCCGCCCGGCCCGCCTCGGACCGGGAGGTCCTGGTCAGCTGCGTGGTCTCCCCCGGCTTCGACTACGCCGACTTCCAGGCCATCTGACCCGGCCGGGCCGCCGCCCGGCGGGGGCGATCATCCGGCGGGGGCGACCGCCCGCACGCGCGCGGATCAGGCGGGCGGCCGGGCCTCCCGGAGGCGTTACTGCAGGGCCTGGAACAGCGCCGTGGTCTGCTCGCCGATGTTCTTGGGGACGAGGTACGGCTCCGCCGCGTTGACCTGCTGCCAGTTGTCGCGGACGTCCTCGACGCTCAGCCCGTCCTTCTTGGTGAAGCCGGCGACCTCGGCGACGAACACGCGGGCGACCTTGCCGCCGCCGACCGTGTAGGTCTCGCCGGTGCTCTCGTTGCTCTCATGGGCCAGCCAGGCGACCACCGGCGTGACGTGCTCGACGCTGAGCCGGTCCTGGAACTCGGCGGGGAACAGGTCCTCCGTCATCCGGGTCCAGGCGATCGGGGCGATGGCGTTGACCTTGATGTTGTACTTGGCGCCCTCGGCCGCGAGCGTCTTGGTCAGGCCGACGAGGCCCATCTTCGCCGCCGAGTAGTTCGCCTGGCCGAAGTTGCCGAACAGGCCCGCCGGCGAGGACGTCATGACCACCCGGCCGTACGCCTGCTCCCGCAGGTGCGGCCAGGCGGCGTGCGTGACGAGGAAGGATCCGCGCAGGTGCACGGCGATGACCTGGTCGAACTCCTCCGGCGACATGTTCTTGAACGACTTGTCCCGCAGGATGCCGGCGTTGTTCACGACGATGTCCACGCGGCCGAACGCGTCCAGCGCGGTCCGTACGATCGCCTCCGCGCCCTCCGTGGTGGCCACGTTGTCGGTGCTGGCGACGGCCTCCCCGCCGTTCTTCGTGATCTCGGCGACCACCTCCGCCGCCGGACCGGTGGAGGCACCGGTGCCGTCGAGGGCGCCGCCGAGGTCGTTGACGACGACCTTCGCGCCGCGCGCGGCCAGTTCGAGCGCGTGCTGCCGCCCGAGGCCCTGGCCCGCTCCGGTGACGATCGCCACCCGTCCGTCGAACCGCAGTTCCGCCATTCTCCGCACCCTCCTCGCGACCTGAGCTCGTGAACCTGGGTCCACCGTGACCCCAGTGTCCAACACCCGACCGAATCCCGCTCGGTCGGGGACGCCCGAAGTCACGGAAAGGCGTCGGCCCGCGGGCCGTTCTCGGATCGCGGGCCGTTCCGCGTCCGCGTCAGACCGGTCCGCGCCAGGTCAGCCGCAGTGCGAGCAGCCGGAGACCCAGACGTTCCAGCCGAGGTCGGACGCGCATGGTGATCATCGTCACGGTACGGGCGCCGATCTCCGGCGGCCTGAGCGCGCGACGTCGCGGCCGGTCAGGGGGCGCGGTCGGGCACCGGCTCCGGCTCGTCGGCCGAGGCGGGCTCCGCCTCCGGCGCGTTCTCCCGACGCTTGCGGCGCACCGACCAGACGACGAACGCCACGATCGCGATGGCGGCCACCGCGATCGCCAGCACCCGGCCGGCCCACTGGGCCACCTGCTCGAAGGCGGTGCCGACCAGGAAGCCGCCGAGCGTGAAGCCGACCCCCCAGGTGATCCCGCCGAGCGCGTTGAACGCCAGGAACCTGCCGTACGGCATCTTGGCGCTGCCGCACAGCGCGGGCATGAGCGCGCGGAGCAGCGCGGTGAAGCGGCCGATGAAGACGGCGGAGGCACCGCGCCGGCGCAGCAGGGCGTGTGCCTTGTCCACCTTCGGGCGGTGCTTGTGCAGCGTCCGCATGCCCAGCAGCCGGTCACCGTAGCGGCGGCCGATCTCGTAGCCGACCGAGTCGCCGACGACCGCCGCCAGCACGATGACCACCAGCAGGACGGGAAGCGAGACCCGGTGCTGGCTGGCCAGCACGCCGGCCACGACGATGGCGGTCTCCCCCGGGAAGACGAAGCCGAAGAACAGCGCCGCCTCGGCGAAGACGAGCGCCGCGACGACGCCGTAGATGACCGGACCATGAAGGTCGAGGAGAGCATGCGTGATGGAGCCCACAGGCGATCAACATCCCAGTTTCGGGGTCGGCACCTCGTCATCGTATGAGCCCTGGTCCACCCGTGAATCGTTCTGAGGTGGGAGAGCGGGTCATTACTTTGGATCAGTAGGGAAGGTGGCACACCGTGGACGACTTCCTCATGACGCTGCACGGCCGGTTGCCGGCGGAGGCGAATCTCGTGTGGTCGCCGTACTCCGTGGCGTCGGCGCTGGCGCTGGTCGCCGC
Organism: Actinoallomurus sp. NPDC052274; assembly: GCF_040679475.1. NCBI lineage: Bacteria > Bacillati > Actinomycetota > Actinomycetes > Streptosporangiales > Thermomonosporaceae > Actinoallomurus > Actinoallomurus sp. NPDC052274. Next base: position 48,795 of record NZ_JBFAUT010000013.1, on the reverse strand, counting down.
GGGCGCGCGCGGCCGGACCCGGGAGGAGCTGACGCGAGTGCTCGGCGCGCCACCGGAGCGGCTCCGGCTCGCCGGAGCCGCCGCGCCCGGCGACGCCGAGATCCGTGTGGCCAACGTCCTGTGGGCCCGCGCGGGGCTCCCCGTGAAGGACGCCTACCGGCAGGCGATCGCGGACCTTCCCGGGGCCGCGTTCCGCGTCGCCGACTTCGCCGGTGACCCGGACGCCGCGCGCCGGGTCGTCAACGCCGAGGTGGCGAAGGTCACCGAAGAGCTCATCCGGGACCTGCTGCCGCCCGGATCGGTCGACCGGCGGACCGCCGCCGTCATCGCCAACGCCCTGTACCTGAAGGCCGCCTGGCGCAGCCCGTTCGCCGAGCGGGACACCCGGCCGGAGCCGTTCCACGGCGTACGCGGGCGGAAGCGGGTGCCGATGATGCGGCGGACCGGGCGGATGGCGTACGCCGAGGCCGACGGCTGGCGGATGGCCTCCCTGGCCGCCGACGGCGAGGTGGCGGTCGAGGTGCTCGTCGGGCCGGACCCCGTCGGAGCGCCGCCCGGCCCGGGCCTCCTCCGGCGGCTGCGCGACTCGGCACGGCACGTCAGCGTGGCGCTGTCCCTTCCCCGGTTCCGCGTGGAGAGCCGGGTCAGCCTGGGCGAGACGCTCGACTCGCTGGACGCCGGGACCGCCTTCACCAGCGACGCCGACCTGTCCGGGATGTCCGCGGAGCCGGTCCACCTCGACCGGATCGAGCACAAGGCCGTGCTGGACGTGGACGAGGCGGGCTTCGAGGGGGCGGCCGCGACGGCCGTGGTGATGACGCTGTCGGCGTTCACTCCCGGGCGTCCCGTGGAGTTCCGGGTCGATCGGCCGTTCCTCGTGCTGGTCCGCCATCCCAGCACCGAGGCGATCTACTTCGCCGCCCGGATCACCGACCTATGAGATCGAAATCACACAGGAGCCGGGCCAAAACTTAGTTTTTACCCTCATCTCGCCCAAAGCACACGTCCGTTTTGGCGGAGATCACCGGCCCGTCCCGGAGCTTTGCCCCGCCGAGGCCCTTAGGCCGGTAGCCTTGTCAAGGTTACTGATCCACCTGCGAGCCGCGGAAGAGGGCGATCGCCGCCGTGTCGACCCAGTCGTCGCGATCCTCCGCCGACCTGAACACTCCCGACTTCGGTCCCAACGAGTGGCTGGTCGACGAGCTTTACCAAAAGTACCTGGAAGACCCCAACTCGGTTGACCGAGCGTGGTGGAACTTCTTCGCCGACTACCAGCCGGATCGCCCGGCCAAGGCGCCCTCCGGCGCCGACGGCGCGGCGCCCCCGACGACACCGCCCACCCCCACGGCTCCCACTCCGAAGCAGACACCCGCCGCGCCGGCCACCACGGCGAAGCCCGCCGAGGCCGCCAAGCCGGCGCCCGCGAAGAAGCCCGCCCCCGCCCCCCAGGTGCCCGGCGGCGCGGAAGAGGTGCGACTGCGCGGCGTCGCCGCCCGCACGGTCACCAACATGGAGGCCAGCCTGGCCGTGCCGACCGCGACGAGCGTCCGCGCGGTCCCGGCCAAGCTGCTGATCGACAACCGCATCGTCGTCAACAACCACCTGAAGCGCGGCCGGGGCGGCAAGGTCTCCTTCACCCACCTCATCGGCTATGCCATCGTCCGGGCGCTGCAGGCGATGCCGGAGATGAACGCCTCGTACGCCGAGGTCGACGGCAAGCCGACGCTGATCAAGCCGGAGCACGTCAACTTCGGCCTCGCGATCGACCTGAAGAAGGACGACGGGCAGCGGCAGCTCGTCGTGCCGAACATCAAGGCCGCCGAGACGCTCGACTTCCGCCAGTTCTGGGCGGCGTACGAGGAGCTCGTGCGCAAGGCGCGGGCCAACAAGCTGACGATCGACGACTACGCCGGGACGACGATCAGCCTCACCAACCCGGGCACGATCGGCACCGTCCACTCCGTGCCGCGGCTCATGCCCGGCCAGGGCTCGATCATCGGCGTCGGCGCCATGGAGTACCCCGCCGAGTACGCCGGCACCTCCGAGGAGGCGCTCGCCCGGCTCGGCATCAGCAAGGTCATGACGCTGACCTCGACGTACGACCACCGCATCATCCAGGGCGCCCAGTCGGGTGACTTCCTGCGGATGGTCCACCGGCTACTGCTCGGCGAGGACGAGTTCTACGACGAGATCTTCGAGGCGCTGCGGATACCGTACGAGCCGGTCCGCTGGGTGCAGGACATCAGCGCCACGCACGAGGACGACGTCGCCAAGGTCGCCCGGGTGCACGAGCTGATCCACGCCTACCGGGTGCGCGGCCACCTCATGGCCGACACCGACCCGCTGGAGTACACCCAGCGCCGGCACCCCGACCTCGACGTCCTCAAGCACGGGCTGACGCTCTGGGATCTCGAGCGCGAGTTCGCGACCGGCGGCTTCGGCGGCAAGCCGACGATGAAGCTGCGCGACATCCTCGGCGTGCTGCGCAACTCCTACTGCCGGACCGTCGGCATCGAGTACATGCACATCCAGGACCCCGGCGAGCGGGCCTGGATCCAGGGCAAGGTCGAGGTCCCCCACGACAAGCCCGACCGCGAGGAGCAGCTGCACATCCTCGGCCGGCTCAACACCGCCGAGGCGTTCGAGACCTTCCTGCAGACGAAGTTCGTCGGGCAGAAGCGGTTCTCGCTCGAGGGCGGCGAGTCGCTGATCCCGCTGCTCGACTCGGTGATCACCGCGGCGGCGCAGGACCACCTCGACGAGGTCGTCATCGGCATGGCCCACCGCGGCCGGCTGAACGTCCTCGCCAACATCGTCGGCAAGTCCTACGGCCAGATCTTCGGCGAGTTCGAGGGCAACCTCGACCCGCGCAGCGCGCAGGGCTCCGGCGACGTGAAGTACCACCTGGGCGCCGACGGCGACTTCGTCGCCCGCGACGGCTCGAAGATCCGTACCTCGCTGGTGGCCAACCCGAGCCACCTGGAGACCGTCGACCCGGTCGCCGAGGGCGTCGTCCGCGCCAAGCAGGACCTGCGCGACGTCGGCGAGGGCGGCTTCACCGTGATGCCGATCCTCATCCACGGCGACGCGGCGTTCGCCGGGCAGGGCGTCGTGGCCGAGACCCTCAACCTGTCCCAGCTGCGCGGCTACCGCACCGGCGGCACCGTGCACATCATCGTGAACAACCAGGTCGGCTTCACGACGGCGCCGGAGTACTCCCGCTCCAGCGTGTACGCCACCGACGTGGCCCGGATGATCCAGGCGCCGATCTTCCACGTCAACGGGGACGACCCCGAGGCGTGCGCGCGGGTGGCCCGGTTCGCGTTCGAGTACCGCCAGGCGTTCAACAAGGACGTCGTCATCGACATGATCTGCTACCGGCGGCGGGGTCACAACGAGAGTGACAACCCGTCGTTCACGCAGCCGCTGATGTACGACCTCATCGACGCCAAGCGGTCGGTCCGCAAGCTCTACACCGAGGCGCTGATCGGTCGCGGCGACATCACCGTCGAAGAGGCCGAGCAGGCGCTGCGCGACTACCAGCAGCAGCTGGAGCGGGCGTTCAGCGAGACCCGGGAGGCCACCAAGCAGCAGCCGCCCGCGGGCTTCACCAAGCCCGACGTCGAGCGCATCCCGGTGGACCACGCGGGCGTCCCGACCGCCGTCTCCGACGAGACGATCAAGCGGATCGTGGACACCCAGCTCAACCTGCCGGAGGGCTTCACGCCGCACCCGCGCGTCCAGCCCCTGCTGGCCAAGCGCGCGCAGATGGTGGAAGAGGACGCGATCGACTGGGCGACCGGTGAGATGTTCGCGTTCGGCTCGCTGCTGATCGACGGCCGCCCGGTGCGGCTCGTCGGCCAGGACAGCCGGCGCGGCACCTTCGGCCAGCGGCACGCCGTGGTCTTCGACCGCAGGACCGGCGAGGAGCACACCCCGCTCAAGCAGTTCGGCAAGGGCACCTCGAAGTTCTACGTGCACGACTCGCTGCTCAGCGAGTACGCCGCGATGGGCTTCGAATACGGCTACTCGATGACCCGCCCGGACGCGCTGGTCTGCTGGGAGGCGCAGTTCGGCGACTTCGCCAACGGCGCGCAGTCGATCCTGGACGAGTACATCTCCTCCGGCGAGCAGAAGTGGGGCCAGCGCTCCAGCGTCGTCCTGCTGCTTCCGCACGGCTACGAGGGCCAGGGGCCGGACCACTCCTCCGCGCGCATCGAGCGCTACCTGCAGCTGTGCGCCGAGGACAACATGACGGTGGCGCAGCCGAGCACCCCGGCGAACTACTTCCACCTGCTGCGCTGGCAGGCCCTGTCGCCACGGGAGAAGCCGCTGATCGTCTTCACACCGAAGTCGATGCTCCGGCTGAAGGCCGCCACCTCGGCCACGGCCGACTTCACCTCCGGCTCCTTCCAGCCGGTGATCAGTGACCCGAAGCAGCTCGGCCAGGTCCGCCGCGTCGTGCTCACGACCGGCAAGCTGTACTACGACCTGGCCGCCGCTCGGGAGAAGTCCGGTGACACGTCGGTCGCGCTGGTCCGCGTCGAGCGGCTCTACCCGCTGCCCGTGGACGAGATCAAGGCCGAGCTGGCGAAGTACCCGGCCGACGCCGAGCTGGTCTGGGCGCAGGATGAGCCCGCCAACATGGGGGCGTGGCCCTTCATGGCGCTGAAGCTGCCGCCGCACCTGGAGGGCCGGGAGCTCAAGCGGGTGTCCCGCCGGGCGAGTTCCTCGCCCGCCGTCGGGTCCGCCAAGATGCACGCTCTGGAGCAGCAGGGCCTGGTGGCCGCGGTCTTCAGCGAGTAGCGGTCACATCCGGCGCACGGCGCTCCACACGGTCACGTGTGGAGCGCCGTTCCGCTCGCAGGGCACGAACGACAGCGAAAGAGAACGATTGCCATGTACTTCACGGATCGGGGGATCGAGGAACTCGCCGACCGCCGGGGCGAGGAGGAGGTCTCCTTCGTCTGGCTGGCCGACCGGCTACGGGAGTTCGTCGATCTGAACCCCGAGTTCGAGACCCCGGTCGAGCGGCTCGCCACCTGGCTGGCCCGGCTGGGTGACGAGGACGACGACTGACCCGTCGGCCGTCTCGCGGCGGCGGGCTGCGGGACGGCGGTCAGGCCGGTCCCCTCGTCGGGTCGTAGATCCTCGCCCGCCTTCCCGGCGATGTCACACGATACATCTTGACTTTCGCATAACACGACATATCTTGTTAACAGCGAAGCCTCCCGACGGAAGGGAATCGTGCCGTGGCGCGCTGGACCGTGGATGAGCCGACGAAACTCGACTTCGACGGCGTGGTGGCCATCAAGGCCAATATCGTGGCAGGAACCATCTCGATCCTGCCGAGCGACGAGCGACCCACCCTCCAGGTCGGCGAGATCTCCGGACAACCTCTCGAGATCGTGCACGAGGCCGGGATGCTCAACCTCAACCACAAGAGCGCCGGCTGGGACGGCGTCCTCAAGTGGCTGCAGAACACCCGGGGCCGGGTCAGCGTGACGATCACCGTTCCGCCCGACTGCCCGGTCACCCTCAACCTCGGCACCGCGAACGCGATCGTCACCGGCCTGGCCGGACGGGTGTCCGTCAAGACCGCCTCGGGCGACGTCACCCTCGACGGCGTGACCGGGTCGATCGACGCCAACACCGCTACGGGGGACATCGAGGCACAGGGGCTCGCGGGCTCGGTCACCTTCAACTCCGTCTCCGGGAGCCTCTCCCTCGCCGGCGGCAGCCTCGACCGGCTGACCGCCCATTCGGTCGCCGGGAAGGTCACCACCGACGTCGACCTGCGCACCGGCAGCCGCGCCCAGGTGAGCACCGTCTCCGGCGAGGTCACCATGCGGCTGCCCGAATCCAGCTCCGCCAAGGTGTCGCTCAACTCCATGACCGGCCGCGTCGACGCGGCCTTCGTCGAGCTGACGCGCACGCGGCCGGACCGCCCGGTGGGCAAGTACGTGAGCGGTACGCTCGGCGACGGCGATGCGTCCCTCACGGTCAACTCGGTCTCCGGTGCGATCACACTGCTCAGCCGACCGGATCCAGAGGAACTGACGCGATCGGCGAGCGAGTGAGAAGGGAGAGCGAGTAATGAGTCCAGTGTTCGGGCATGGTCGGCTGCGGTTGTACCTGCTGAAGATGCTCGAGGAGAGCCCGCGACACGGCTATGAGGTCATCCGGCTGCTCCAGGACCGTTTCCTCGGCGTCTACTCCCCCTCCCCCGGCACCATCTACCCGCGGCTGGCCCGGCTCGAGGAGGAGGGCCTGGTCACCCACGAGGTCGTGCAGGGCAAGAAGGTCTACCGCCTCACCGACGCGGGCCGCGCCGAGCTGGAGCGCCGGATGGACGAGCTCGCGGAGCTGGAGGAGGAGCTCACCGAGTCCGTACGCGACATCGCCCGCGAGGTCCAGGAGGACGTACGCGACACCGTGCGGTCGCTGCGCGAGGAACTCACCCAGGCCGCCCGGGAGATGCGCCGGCAGAACCCGGTCGGCGCGGCGCAGAACCTGAAGGAGACGACGCGTCGGCAGAAGGACGAGTGGCAGCGGCAGAAGGCGCAGTGGAAGGAGCACAAGCGCGCGCTGCAGGAAGAATGGCGGACCACCTGGGACGACGCCTGGGCCACCGCCACCGGCACGCAGGAGGACGCGGTCCGCGTCAAGCTCGACCGGGCGCTGCGCAAGTTCGTCGACGACATCCGCACCGCGGCGCGGGACGGCGTCGACGAGGAGCAGGTCACCGCGGCCCGTGCGCTCCTCGCCGAGACGTCCGAGCGGCTGCGCACGGAGATCCTGGGCAAGGGCTGACCGCGCGCCGGCCGGCGCCGGTCAGGCCGTGAAGACGATCTTCCCGAAGACGTCGCCGTCGATCATCGCGGCGAAGCCGTCGCGGGCCTGCCGCAGCGGGATCGCACGGTCGATCCGCGGGCGCACGCCCGTCTTGTCGAGGAAGCGCGCCAGCCGGACGAGCTGATCCCGGGTGCCCATCGTGGAGCCGACCACCGACAACTGCAGGAAGAACACGCGGCTCAGCTCGGCCGGCGGCACCTGGCCGCTGGTGGCGCCGGACACGACGATCCGGCCACCGGGACGCAGCGACTTCAGCGAGTGCGACCAGGTGGCCTGGCCGACGGTCTCCATGACCGCGTCGACCCGCTCGGGCAACCGCGCGCCGGACTCGAAGACCTGGTCGGCGCCCAGTTCGAGGGCCCGCTTGCGCTTGTCCTCGGTCCGGCTGGTCGCCCAGACGCGGTACCCGGCGGCCGCGCCCAACGCGATCAGCGCGGTGGCGACCCCGCCGCCCGCCCCCTGGACCAGGATGGTCGAGCCCGGCTGCAACCCGGCCTTGTCGAACAGCATCCGGTACGCGGTGAGCCACGCGGTCGGCAGGCAGGCCGCCTCCTCGAACGAGATCGAGGCCGGTTTGGGCACCAGGTTGCGGCGCGGCACGGCGACCTTCTCCGCGAAGGTCCCGTCGTAGGACTCCGACAGCAGCGAGCGCTTCGGATCGAGCGTCTCGTCGCCCCCGCCCCGCTCCGGATCGCCGATGACCGAGTGCACGATCACCTCGTTGCCGTCCTCGTCGACACCGGCCGCGTCGCAGCCCAGGACGATCGGCAGCCGGTCCTCCCGGATCCCGACGCCGCGGAGCGTCCAGACGTCGTGATGGTTGAGCGCGGCCGCCTTGACGGTGACGGTCGTCCAGCCCTCGGGAACCGTGGGATCGGGACGCTCCCCCAGCTCCAGCCCGTTCAGCGGATTGTCGGCATCGATGCGTGCGGCGGTGACGGCGAACATGCCCGCAGCCTAACCCGGTGACTTCCGACCGATCAGTTGAGGGGATGCCGCCACCGCAACCCCGGGAAGCGAACGAAATCCCGATCAGCCGTCACGAATTCGCATCCGTGCTCGATGGCCAGGGCCGCCAGGTAGGCGTCCGGCACGAGGTTGGCCTTGGCATCGATCTGCCGGCACAGCCGACTGAAGATGCCCCAGAAACGCGGACCCGGAGCGATCACGACGGCGTGTGGCTGGTTCCGCATGACCTCACCAAAGCGCAACGCCTCTTCGATCGAGCTCGGCGGTCCCCAGACTCGCCGATTGGTCACCACCCGCACGAATCCGTTGATGACGAAATCCGAGACCGCGTAAGCCTCGTCCCCGTGCACGAGATCATCGACGAATGCCCGATATGCCTTGTGATCGACCGCCTCACGCCGGTGGGCGTTGACCAGCACGTTCACGTCGAGCAGCCTCATCACGCTCTACCTTTCGGTACCGTTCGATGTCCTCGTCGAGAAGGAGCCGCTTGAGGCCCTCTGGGCTGACGTCGACGAGAGGCCGGCCACCCTCTTCGCCGCAGACCGGTAGCTCGACCCTTGGCCGCGCGCCGGCTGCTTCCGTCCGGTTCAGCATCTGACGCAAGGCGTCCTCCACGACTGAGTTGAGACTTCGGCCATGCTGAGCCGCGAACGCCTTGGCGTCCGCGAGTAGCTGATCGTCGATCCGCACCGTGGTCCTCCGCATGCCTTCAGTGTCGGCAGCGTGACATAAAGATGTCAATGATCACAACCGGTTTCACGGTGATTACCGTGCGCGGTCACCATCGCGTAGAACATGCCGCGGCCCGCGCGCCTGGTGAGGTGCGCGGGCCGCGGCGGTGCGTCCGGGGGTCAGAGGCGGGCGACGCCGTCCTTGCGGGCCTGGTCGGCGACCGCCTGGGTGACGGCGGGCGCGACGCGTTCGTCGAACGGGCTGGGGATGACGTAGTCCTCGGACAGGTCGTCGCCGACCACGTCGGCCAGCGCGCCGGCCGCCGCGAGCTTCATCCCCTCCGTGATCGTGTGCGCGCGGACGTCGAGGGCCCCGCGGAACACCCCGGGGAACGCCAGCACGTTGTTGATCTGGTTGGGGAAGTCGCTCCGCCCGGTCGCGACCACCCGGGCGTGCCGCCGGGCGATCTCCGGGTGGATCTCCGGCTCCGGGTTGGAGAGCGCGAACACGATGGCGTCCTCGGCCATCACGTCGAGGCAGTCCTCCGGGATGGTCGCGCCGGACAGGCCGATGAAGACGTCCGCGCCGTGCAGGGCGTCCTCGGTCGAGCCCTGCAGCCCGGCGCGGTTGGTCTCGCGGGCGAGCGCCTGCTTGATCGGGTTCAGCCCCTCACGGCCCTCGTGGATCAGGCCCTTGCTGTCGGAGAGGGCGATGTCGCCGATCCCGGCGTTCAGCAGGATGCGGGACACGGCCACCCCGGACGCGCCGGCTCCGGCCACGACCGCGCGCATCTTCGCCAGCGGCTTCCCGGTGAGGCGCGAGGCGTTGCGCAGCGCGGCGAGCGCCACGATCGCGGTGCCGTGCTGGTCGTCGTGGAAGACCGGGATGTCGAGGGCCGCCCGCAGCCGGTCCTCGATCTCGAAGCAGCGCGGCGCGCTGATGTCCTCCAGGTTGATGCCGCCGAAGCTCGGTGCGAGCCGGGTGATCGTCTCGACGAGCTCGTCGGTGTCGGTGCAGTCGAGGCAGATGGGCACGGAGTCGACCCCGGCGAACTCCTTGAACAGCAGCGACTTGCCCTCCATCACCGGCATGGCCGCGGCCGGGCCGATGTCGCCGAGACCGAGCACGGCGGTGCCGTCGGTGATGACGGCCACGACCTTGGAGGTCCAGGTGTAGTCGTAGGAGAGCTCCGGGCGCTCGGCGATCGCGGAGCACACGCGCGCGACGCCGGGAGTGTAGGCGAGGGCGAGGTCGTCGTTGTCCCGGACCGGGACGGTCGAACGGACCTCGAGTTTGCCTCCGCGGTGCAACGCGAAGGCCGGATCAGCATCGTAATTGTGTGGTTCGACAGGCTCAACGGCCACAGCGACCCCTGCTACTAGTGGAAATACGGGCAGACGACCGCATTTGCCTCCGGGTCAATGGACAGCGCGGCCGTCTCTCGATGTGCGTACGGGGGTCACCCGTCGACCAATTGTCCCACACGCCGAGGCGGCCTCCAGTCAGGGGGGCGCAACGGGCGGGTCACGGCATCGCCCGTTATCCATTCGTGTCATTGTTGATCACCATCCGGGCGGGAGTAGGCCAAGATGTCGTCTGACTCCCCCGTACGTACCCACCTCCGCCCCGAGGAGGAGCACTGCGTCCCCGTCCCTTCGTCCGCCGCCTGATCGCGGCGGGCCTCACCGCACTCATGACGGCCCCCGCGCTCGCGGCCTGCGAGAACGCCGACCCGGCCAGCGCCCTCGGCCGCGTCAGGAAGGCGGACAAGATCGTCATCGCGACCGACGCCCTGTACCCGCCCAACGAGTTCAAGCAGGGCGAGCAGATCGTGGGCTTCGACATCGACCTGGGCACCGCCATCGCCCGGAAACTGGGCGTCAAAGTGGAGTTCCAGGACGTGAAATTCGAGTCGATCATGCCCGCGCTCAGCGAGGGCAAGTACGACATCAGCCTCTCGTCGTTCACTGACACCCGCGAAAGGGAGAGCCAGCTCGATTTCGTCACATACCTGTCCGCGGGCACGATGCTGCTGGTCCGGAAGGGCAATCCGAAACGGCTACAGCCGGACGGCCCGTCCCTGTGCGGCCGCCGGATCGCCGTGGAGCGGGGCACCACACAGGAAGACGAGCTCACCGCCCCCAGCCCGGCCAAGCCCAACGCCGGTTCGCGGCTGAGCGCGTGCCGGAACGCCGGCCGGCCGGTGCCCGTCCGTCTCTCGTTCGACGACCAGGCCGCCGCCAACACCGCCCTCGCCAAGGGGCACGCCGACGGGGTGCTCGCCGACGCGCCCTCGGCGGTCTACGGCGCGAAGCAGGCCGCCGACCGCTTCGAACTGTCGGGGCAGCCGTACGGCACCGCGCTGTACGGGATCGCCATCCCCAAGCACCACGACAACCTGCGGGACGCGGTCTTCAAGGCGATGAAGGACCTGATCAGCGACGGTACGTACCGGCAGCTCACCGACAAGTGGGGCATCTCCGCAGGAGCCGTCCGCGAGCCACGGATCAACGCCGGAGTCTGACGGCCCAGTACCAAGATCATCGGCTGTTGTGGGATTGTTTCACGGCAGTAATCGCACTTCGGACAGGGTTGCGCCAAGATGTCGGGCAACCACCGTGCAAACAACCGGGGCGTGACGCCCCGTAAGCCTGGAGGAGGACGCCGTGCACAGCGGTCTTCGCCGTCACGCCCTTGGGGCGGGCATCACAGTCCTGGCGGCGGCCCTCGCCATGTCCGCCTGTGGATCCAGCAAGACGGGAGGGAGCGCGCCGGCCGGCGGCAAGAACGTCGGCGACATCTTCTCTTCGATCAAGCAGGATCCCAAGCTCAACGCCATGCTGCCCGCCAACATCAAGAGCGCGGGCAAGTTCACGGTCGCGGCGGACCCGTCGTACGCGCCGAACGAGTTCTTCGACACCGACAACAAGACGATCATCGGTTTCGACGTCGACCTCGGTAAGGCACTCGGTAAGAAGCTCGGCGTCGAGTTCACGTTCCAGCAGGCGGGCTTCGACGCGATCATCCCCGGCATCACATCCGGGAAGTACAACCTCGGCATGTCGTCCTTCACGGACAACACGGAGCGCGAGAAGGTCGTCGACTTCGTGACCTACTACATCGCGGGCTCCTCCCTGATGGTCAAGAAGGGCAACCCGCAGGGGCTCAAGCCGGACGACCTGTCCCTGTGCGGCAAGAAGGTCGCCGTCGAGAAGGGCACCGTGCAGCTCGACGAGCTGTCCGCGACCATCGACGCCAAGAAGGGCCTGGGCGCCCGGACGAAGAAGTGCAAGGACGCCGGCAAGCCGGCGCCGATCGCGCAGCCGTACCCCGACCAGGCCGGCGCCAACCTCGCCCTGTCCACCGCGCGCGCCGACGCCGTGCTGGCGGACTCGCCGGTCATCGACTACGCGGCCAAGCAGTCCAACGGCCAGTTCGAGGTCTCCGGCGCCGCGTACGACACCGCCCCGTACGGCATCGCGGTCGGCAAGGACCTGGGCCAGAGCAAGGACGCCATCCTCGCGGCGCTGAAGGCGCTGCAGTCGGAGGGCACGTACAACAAGATCCTCGAGAAGTGGGGCATCCAGGACGGCGCCAACACCAACCCCGTGATCAACGGTGCCAAGGGCTGACAGCATGACCGTTTCCGACGAGACGGTGAGCGAGGGACGGCAGGAGGAGATCCGGGCCGTCCCCGTCCGCCACTACGGACGCTGGATCGCGGCTGTCCTGATCACTTACGTGGTGGTCTGGATGGCCTGGAGCGTCGCGCACAACGAGCGGCTCCAGTGGGACGTCATCCGGCAGTACCTCACGATCGACGCCGTCGTGCAGGGCGTCGGCGTGACGCTGGAACTGACCGTCATCGCGATGGTCATGGGCATCGTGGGCGGCGCGCTCCTCGCCGTGATGCGGCTGTCGCCGAACCCGCTGATCTCCGGCATCGCGTGGGTGTACGTCTGGTTCTTCCGCGGCACCCCGGTCCTGGTGCAGATCCTGGCCTGGGGCTTCATCAACGCCTTCATCCCGCAGTTCTCGATCGGCATCCCGTTCGGCCCGACGTTCGCGCACTTCAGCGCGAACTCGGTGATCACGCCGTTCATCGCGGGCTGCCTGGGCCTCGGCCTCAACGAGGCCGCGTACATGTCCGAGATCGTGCGGGCCGGCATCCTGTCGGTCGACCCGGGCCAGGACGAGGCCGCGACCGCGCTGGGGATGAGCCGGGGGCAGACGCTGCGGCGGATCGTCCTCCCGCAGGCGATGCGGGTGATCATCCCGCCGACCGGCAACGAGGTCATCTCGATGCTGAAGACGTCCTCGCTGGTCAGCGTCATCGCGGTCTCCGATCTGCTGTACTCCGTGCAGATCGTCTACGGCCGTACGTACCAGACCATCCCGTTGCTGCTCGTGGCGTCGCTCTGGTACCTCGCCATGACGTCCATCCTCAGCGTCGGCCAGTTCTACCTCGAGCGTCGCTTCGGCCGCGGCACGGCCCAGCGGCAGACCATGCTCGAACGGTTCCTGACCAAGCTGAAGGCGCAGCGCTCCACAGAGCAGGGGGCACAGTGAGCGAGGTCGACGCCGTTCCCACGCCGATGGTCAAGGCGGAGAAGGTCCACAAGCGGTTCGGCCGGCTGCACGTCCTGCAGGGCATCGACCTGGAGGTCCAGTCCGGCGAGGTGATGTGCGTGATCGGGCCGTCCGGCTCCGGGAAGTCGACCTTCCTGCGGTGCATCAACCACCTGGAGAAGATCGACGGCGGGCGGCTGTGGGTGGACGGCCACCTCGTGGGCTACCGCCAGCGCGGCGAGCGCCTGCACGAGATGCGCGAGAAGGAGATCGCCGCGCAGCGCCGGGACATCGGCATGGTGTTCCAGCGGTTCAATCTCTTCCCGCACATGACGGCGTTGGAGAACGTCATGGAGGCGCCGTGCCGGGTCCGGCGCGAGTCGAAGCGCGCGGTCCAGGAGCGGGCCGTGCAACTGCTCGAGCAGGTCGGCCTGGCCGAGAAGGTGAAGGCCTACCCGGGGCAGCTGTCCGGTGGCCAGCAGCAGCGGGTGGCCATCGCGCGGGCGCTGGCCATGCAGCCGAAGCTCATGTTGTTCGACGAGCCGACCAGCGCCCTCGACCCGGAGCTGGTCGGCGACGTCCTCGACGTGATGCGGCAGCTCGCGGAGGACGGCATGACCATGGTCGTGGTCACCCACGAGATGGGCTTCGCCCGCGAGGTGGGCGACTCGGTGGTCTTCATGGACGGCGGCGTCGTCGTGGAGGAGGGCGACCCCCGCGAGGTGCTGACCAACCCGCAGCACGCCCGGACCCAGGACTTCCTGTCGAAGGTCCTCTGAGTCAGGAATCGCTCCGCGTCCGCGCGCTCCGGCCTCGCCGGGGCGCGCGGAGCCGTATGGCGGGCCGGGGCCAGTAACGGGCGATGACGCGCCCGAGGATCAGATCGTCCGGTACGGCACCGAAGTCCCAGCTGTCCTGCCGGCCCGCGGCCCGCTGGTTGTCGCTCTCCAGCCACCATCCGTCGCGGTCGCGCCAGGCCACCCGCTTGACGATCAGCCGGGCCTCGCGGGGATGCCGTGCCACGACGATGTGCCCGGGAGCGAGGCGGGCGCCACGGCGTACGAGGAGCCAGTCGCCGGGCCGCAGCACCGGCAGCATCGACTCGCCCGTGACCTCGACCGTCTGCACGTGGGTTACCTCTCTGCGCGCGGGAAGGGTACCAGGAGTAGTGTCTGCCAACGGAGCATGATCCGAAACAACGGAAGGGACACGCAGGTGCTTGCACGACTTCTGCGCCCCAAGACCACAGTGTCGGCCCACTGCGACCTGCCCTGTGGCGTGTACGACCCGGCGCAGGCCCGCATCGAGGCCGAGTCGATCAAGGCGATCATCGAGAAGTACCAGTCCAACGACGACCCGGTGTTCCGCGCTCGGGCTCTGATCATCAAGGAGGAGCGGTCCCAGCTGGTCAAGCACCACCTGTGGGTGCTGTGGACCGACTACTTCAAGCCCCCGCACTTCGAGAAGTACCCGCAGCTGCACCAGCTGTTCAACGAGGCCACCAAGCTCGCGGGCGCCGGCGGCACCAAGGGCACTCTCGACGTGGCCAAGGCGGACGAGCTCCTGGCGAAGATCGACGAGATCGCCAAGATCTTCTGGGAGACCAAGAACGCCTGATCCGGGCCTCTTCTCGGCCAGGATCGGACAGTGGCGGGTCGGCCGTTCCCCTCGCGGGATCGGGCGATCCGCCACACGCCTTTTTCCACCGCCGGACCGCCGCGCGACGGGCGCGACAAGGCCCGGTCGGCGGCCGCGGCCGCGGGAAACGCCGTGCCCACGGGTCTCCGGCGACCGCCGGCCGTACGGACGACCCCGGCTTTCGCGGACACGCCGCCCGACCTCTACGATCATCACTTCGACGACCGAGCGCGGCGGATGCGCGCGCAGGTGCGTTGAAGCGGTAGTTTCGACATCAGCGGGTAGCCCCAACGAGGGAGTGACGTGACCGAGGAAACCGCGGCCAGGCCGGCGAGTGTGTCCGACGTGCGCGACGTCGTGACCGTGCGGCTGCCGGCCGACAGCGCCTACCTTTCCGTGCTCCGCACGGCCACGGCCGGGCTGGCGGCACGCCTCGACTTCAACCTCGACGAGATCGAGGATCTGCGGATCGCGATCGACGAGGCGTGCGCGATGCTCCTGGCCCAGGCGGTGCCGGGCACGGATCTGACCTGCGAGTTCGAGTTGACCGAGGACGCGATGAGCATCTCGGTCTCGGTCCTGACCGTCGACGGCCTGGAGCCCAGTCGCGACACGTTCGCCTGGACCGTCCTGAGCTCGCTCGCGGGTGACGTCGACGCCAAGGTCGGCGTCGACGACCGGGTGACCATCGTCATGAACAAGCGGCGCGGGAAGACGTCGTGAACGCCGCGATCCCTACGGCACTCGACCACCGCCCACGCGGCTGCGGGCCGCTGAGCGAGGTGGACGCGTGACCGAGAAGACCACGGTGGCCGGCAACGAGCACGGCGTGCCCGACCGCGCTCGAGCGCGTCGGCTGTTCGAGCGGCTCGCCACCCTGCCCGAAGGCGACCCGGAGCGCCAGCGCATCCGGGACGAGCTGGTGGAGCTGCATCTGCCGCTCGTCGAGTACCTCGCCCGCCGGTTCCGCAACCGCGGCGAGTGGCTCGACGATCTCGTCCAGGTCGCGACGATCGGGCTGATCAAGTCGATCGACCGGTTCGACCTGGAGCGTGGCGTGGAGTTCTCCACGTACGCCACGCCGACGATCGTCGGTGAGATCAAGCGGCACTTCCGCGACAAGGGCTGGGCGGTCCGCGTGCCGCGCCGGCTCCAGGAGCTGAAGCTGTCGCTGACCAAGGCGATCAGCGACCTCGCCCAGCGCGAGGGCCGGGCGCCGACCGTCAGCGAGCTGGCCGAGCACCTGCAGATGAGCGAGGAGGAGGTGCTGGAGGGTCTGGAGTCGGCGAACGCCTACTCCACCGTGTCCCTCGACGCGCCCGACTCCGGCGACGAGGACGCCCCGGCGGTCGCCGACTCCCTCGGCATCGTCGACGACGCCCTCGAAGGCGTCGAGTACCGCGAGTCGCTCAAGCCACTGCTGGAGAAGCTCCCGGCCCGGGAGAAGCGCATCCTGCTGCTGCGGTTCTTCGGCAACATGACGCAGTCGCAGATCGCCGCCGAGCTCGGCATCTCGCAGATGCACGTGTCCCGGCTGCTGGCCCGCACCCTGGCCCAGCTCCGCGACGGCCTGACCGCCGACGACTGAGGCCCGAGACACGAACCAACGAACGAACGCGCCCGCCGAGACGACAGCGTCTCGGCGGGCGCGGCGTTTGCGGGCTATTCGTCGATGAGGGCGCGGGTCGTCGGGGGGCTGAGGAGGGCGGCGGCGCCGACGACGGCGACCACGACGAGGACCACCCCGAGGACCTGTCGGTGGCTCTGGAACATCGACACGGCGATGATCAGCGTGAAGATCTGCGTGAGCAGGGCGGGGGCGCGTCCCCAGCGGCGTACCTGCCACAGTCCCCAGCCGACCGCGATGATGCCGGCGCCGCCGAGGACGGCCATGAAGGCGAGGGCGACCGCGCTCGCGAGGTCGTGGGGGCGGCCGATGACGGCCTCGATGCCGACGTACAGCCCGACGGCCAGCACGGCGACTCCTTCCAGGGCCTCGACGACGGCTGCGGCGCTCAGGGTGGCGGGACGTGTGGACACATCCAGGAACACTAGTCGGGCGCGACCCGCCGTGATGCCCAGCCCGCGCCTTCCGGTGGTCTGCGGTGAAGCTACCCTTTTTGCGTGCGCGCTCTCTTGATCGCCAATCCGAAGGCGACGACCACGTCACGGCGAGCCCGGGACGTGCTGATGCGCGCGTTCGCCGGCGAGGTACGGCTGGAGCTGGCCGAGACCCAACGGCGCGGGCACGCGATGGAGCTGGCCGAGCAGGCGGCCGGCGAGGGCTACGACGTGGTCATCGCGCTGGGCGGGGACGGCACCGTCAACGAGGCCGTCAACGGGCTGCTCGCCGCGGGTCCGTCGGCGGACCTGCCGGCGCTGGCGGTGGTCCCCGCCGGCAGCGCGAACGTCTTCGCCCGGTCCCTGGGGCTGCCGAACAACGCCCTCGACGCGGCCGGGCAGGTCCTGGAGGCTCTTCGGGCCGGGCGGCACCGCACGGTCGGCCTGGGCATGGCCGACAACCGTTACTTCACGTTCTGCGCGGGTCTGGGGCTGGACGCGGAGGTCGTCCACGCCGTCGAGCAGCTCCGGGCCGCCGGCTCCCGGGCGTACTCCACGCTGTACATCCGCGCGGCGCTGCGCCAGTTCTTCGTGCTGACGGACCGGCGCCGCCCGGCGCTCACCCTCGAGGTGCCCGGGAAGCCGCCGCTCGGTCACATCTTCCTGAGCATCGTGTCGAACACCTCGCCGTGGACGTACGCGGGCCCCTGGCCGGTCGACCCGAGCCCGCGGGCGGCGTTCGCGACGGGGCTGGATCTGTTCGGGCTGCGGCGGCTCGACGTGCTGTCGACCCTGAACGTGCTGTCGCAGATCCTGCCTCCGTTCCAGCGGCAGCCGCGCGGCGGCCACGTCCTCGGTCTGCACGACCTGACGGAGTTCACGCTGCGGTCGCATCGCCCGATCGCGTTCCAGGTCGACGGGGACTACCTGGGACAACGCGAGGCGGTGACCTTCCGGTCCGTTCCCAAGGCGGTGCGCGTCGTGATCTGAGTCACGAAGTGACGTTCATGTTTCGGTCATGTGACACACGCGACAGCCATACTTTGCGAAAAGTTTCTCAAAGCTCTTGCGCCCTCTCTGACGCCCTGGGAATCTCTAAGTGGCGCGCGGCATCGGGTATCACCCCTGGTCGAGACCGCCATGAACACTTCCCGGACCTTACCCACGGTCCTTGGACTGTTCGCGACATCGTGAAACCGTTCACAAGTGGAGTCGACACTTCACGCGCTACGAAGGAGTGGACCGCATGGACTGGCGCCACCGCGCTGCCTGCCGTGACGAGGACCCCGAGCTGTTCTTCCCGATCGGGAACACCGGCCCCGCGCTGGTACAGATCGAAGAGGCCAAGCAGGTATGCCGCCGCTGCCCGGTGACCGACGCCTGCTTGAACTGGGCACTGACCTCCGGCCAGGACGCCGGGGTCTGGGGCGCCATGAGCGAAGACGAGCGCCGCGCCCTGAAGCGCCGCAACGCCCGTGCCCGCGCTCGCGCCCACGCCTGAAAGACGACGACGCCGCATCGTGGCTCGCAGATCGGCCC
This sequence comes from Actinoallomurus sp. NPDC052274, assembly GCF_040679475.1. Taxonomy (NCBI): domain Bacteria; kingdom Bacillati; phylum Actinomycetota; class Actinomycetes; order Streptosporangiales; family Thermomonosporaceae; genus Actinoallomurus; species Actinoallomurus sp. NPDC052274. Next base: position 30,489 of record NZ_JBFAUT010000013.1, on the reverse strand, counting down.
ACGACATCCGCCGGCTCCGACGCCCGTGACCCCAGGTCACGGGCGTCCACGTTTTCCGGGCGCGAATCGGCTCAGGCGGGCGGAGCGGTCCGCGGCCCCTGGTCCAGCGGGATGTCCAGGGCGACCTCCGTGCCCCCATTCTCGCGCGGCCGCAGGTCGATGACCCCGCCCAGCTCCCCCACGATCAGGGTGCGGACGATCTGCAGGCCCAGACTCGCCGCCGACTCGACGTCGAAGTCTTCGGGCAGCCCGCTCCCGTTGTCGGCGACCAGGACCTTCAACCGCTCCTCGCCGCGCGTCACCACCACCTCCAGCGACCCGGGGCGGTTCGCCAGGCCGTGCTCGAGGGCGTTCTGCAGCAGTTCGGCGAGCACCATGGCGAGCGGCGTGGCGATCACCGCGGGCAGCACGCCGAAACCGCCGATCCGCTTCGGGCGCACCCGGGTCTCCGGCGCCGAGACCTCTCCGGCCATGGCCATCACCCGGTCGGCGATGTCGTCGAAGTCGACCAGTTCCTCCGGCGTGTGCGAGAGCGTCTCGTGGACGATCGCAATCGAGCCGACCCGGCGTACCGCCTCCTCCAGGGCCGCCCGCCCCTCCGGCACCCGCAGCCGACGGGCCTGCAGGCGCAGGAGCGCCGCGACGGTCTGCAGGTTGTTCTTCACCCGATGGTGGATCTCCCGGATCGTGGCGTCCTTGCTCATCAGCGCCCGGTCGCGCCAGCGCAGCTCGGTGACGTCCCGCAACAGCACCAGGGCGCCCGTACGATCTCCCTCGACGATCAGCGGGATTGCCCGGAGCTGCACGATCGCTCCGTTCGTCTCGATCTCGGTCTCGCTCGGGGCGCGTCCGCCGGCGGCCACCGCCAGCGAGTCGTCCACCGCGGTGTTCATCAGCCGGGCGGTGGTCTCCCCCAGCAGCGTGCCGACCAGGTCGGTGGCGAGCCCCAGCCTGCGGTACGCCGACTGCGCGTTCGGGCTGGCGTAGAGCACCCGCCCGTCCCGGTCCACCCGGATCAGGCCGTCGCCGACCCGCGGCGAACGGGCGAGGTTCGGCTCCACCTCCCGGAACGGGAACCGCCCCTCATCGATCATCTTCGCCAGGTCGCTGGCGCTCTGCAGGTACGTCAGCTCCAGGTGGCTGGGCGTACGCGCCGAGCTGAGGTTCGTGCTCCGCTGGATGATGCCGAGGATCCGGCCGTCCCGGCGTACGGGGATGGCCTCCTCACGCACCGGGATGCCGCTCCCCCACTCCGGGTCGCCCTCCCGGCAGATGCGCTCCTCCCCCCAGGCAACATCGATCAGGCCGCGCCCGCCCGGCTCGACGACCAGGCCGACGAGGTCGTCCGTGTACGCGGTCGGGCCGGTCGTCGGCCGGATCTGGGCGATGGCCACCCAGCCTCCGAGGTCGCCGGGACTGCCGCCCCTGCGCGCGCGGCGCCTGGTCAGCGGGACCCAGAGCACCAGGTCCGCGAACGAAAGATCGGCCAGCAGCTGCCAGTCCGACACCAGCGCGTGGATCCATTCGAGGTCCGCCGCGTCCAGATCGGTGTGCTGCCTGGTGAGGTCGGTCAAGGTGGGCACGTCTGCATAATCGCAGGCGGGGCTGGAATGATTTCCGGGTGGACCCACTTGAGCGGCTGACGACCGCGACCCGCGACCGTACGGCTGCCGGCCTGCGCCGCACGCTCCGCCCGCGCCCGCCCGGCCCGTCGCTCCTCGACCTGGCCTCCAACGACTATCTCGGGCTGTCCCGTGACGCCCGGCTCGCCGAGGGGGCGATCGAGGCCGTACGGAAGTGGGGGGCCGGCTCGACCGGGTCCCGCCTCGTCACCGGGACGACGGAACTGCACGCCGAGCTGGAGGACCGCCTGGCCGAGTTCACCGGCATGCCGTCCGCCCTCGTCTTCTCCTCGGGCTACCTGGCCAACCTGGGGGTCCTCACCGCGCTGCGGCCCCGGCTGATCGTCTCCGACCGGGGCAACCACGCGTCACTGATCGACGGTTGCCGGCTGTCCCGGGCGACGGTCACCGTCACCCCGCACGGAGACGTCGCGGCCGTGGACGCCGCCCTGGCCGGCGCGCAAGACGCGATCGTCGTGACCGACGCGGTCTTCTCGGTGGACGGCGACCTCGCCCCGCTCCGTGAGCTGCACCGGGTCGTCCGAGGCCACGGCGCCGTCCTGGTGATCGACGAGGCGCACGCGCTCGGCGTGGTCGGACCGGGCGGGCGGGGCGCGGCGTACGCCGCCGGGATCGCCGGTGAGCCCGACGTCGTCCTCACCGCCACCCTGTCCAAGGCACTCGGCACGCAGGGCGGCGCGGTCCTCGGCGCCCCGGAGGTGATCGAGACGCTGGTCGACACGGCCCGTTCGTTCGTCTTCGACACCGGGCTGGCACCGGCGTGCGCCGGCGCGGCCCTCGCCGCGCTCGACGTGCTGGCCGCCGAGCCGGACCTGCCGGAGCGCGCCCGTGCCCACGCCGTCCGGCTCGCCGGTGCGGCCCGCGAACTCGGGCTCGCGACGACCGAACCGGCCGCGGCCGTCGTCCCGGTGATCATCGGCGACCCGCATGAGGCCGTCCGCGCCGCGGACCTGTGCGCGGATCACGGGGTCCGGGTCGGCTGCTTCCGGCCACCGTCCGTACCCGTGGGACGCGCCTGTCTGCGGCTCACCGCCCGCGCCGACCTGGGCGAGGCGGATCTCACAGCGGTCACGAAGGCACTGGCTACTGTCAAGAAGCGGACCAGACCGTACCCTGCTCCTAACGCCGGAGGGACGCGGCGGTGAACATGAGGAGAGCGCGTGACGGCTGAGCAGGCACCTGAACTCGGGGCCGAGCCACGGATCCCGAAGTACTACCGGCTGAAGAAACGCCTCATCGAGCTGACCGAGGCGCTCACGCCGGGCAGCCCGCTGCCGCCGGAACGCACGCTCGCGGAGAAGTACGGCACCTCCCGCACGACCGTCCGGCAGGCCCTCGCCGAGCTGGTGATCGAGGGACGCCTGCAGCGGATCCAGGGCAAGGGCACGTTCGTCGCCAAACCGAAGGTCGCCCAGGAACTCCAGCTGGTCAGCTACACCGAGGACATGCGGCACCACGGCCTCAACCCCGAGACCCGCATCCTCGACATCGACTACGTCACCGCCGACGAGCGGGTCGCCGGCCTGCTCGGCATCCGCCCCGGCGGCCGCGCCCTCCGCATCCACCGGCTCCGCCTCGCCGACGGCGAGCCGATGTCGATCGACACGTCCCTGCTGCCCGCCCGCCGCTTCCCCGGCCTCCGCAAGGAGCTGCCGCGCCACGGCTCGCTGTACGAAACCCTCGCGACCGCGTACGACGTGCACCTCGCCGAGGCGGAGGAGACGATCGAGACCGTGCTGGCCACCCCCGACGACGCCCAGCTCCTCGGCGTCGACGTCGGCCTGCCGCTCCTCCTGCTCTCCCGGCACGCCTTCGACGTCGACGGCCACCCCGTCGAGTGGGCCCAGTCCTTCTACCGCGGCGACCGCTACAAGTTCATCACCCGCCTCCGCCGCCAGGGCCAAACCCCCTGACCCGTTCCTGCCCGAACAGCGGGGCCGAAGAATGTACGGTTCTGCATACGGACAGTGAGCAGTATCCCTACGATGACCGGAGCTGATCGTGAGGGAGGAGTCACGCATCGTGAGCGCGGTGGCCCATTACTACACGCTCCCGGACACCCCGTACGACCTGTGGGTCCGCGGCGAGCTGGCCGACTTCCTCCACCTCCCTGACGACGGCACGAGGGTCGAGGTCATCGGGGGGGAAATCGTCGTGTCACCGGGTCCGACGGTCGGCCATAACGGCATGGTGCAGGACATCGCCGACAGCATGGTCGAAGCGCGGATCGCGGATCCGGCCTTTCCGTGGCGCTGCGTTCAGGTGACCGATCTCAACCTCAGCGACATCCACGACGGCTATGTCCCGGATCTCATCATCCTGGACGTCGGCGTGCACGACGACGCCCGCAAGGCCGATGCCCGGCATCTTCTGCCCGGCCAGGTGAGCCTGGTCGTCGAGGTCACCTCGCGCTCCAACGCCGGCTGCGACCGCCGGCCGGGGCCGCGACGCGGCGCCGCCACCAAATGGAGCGGCTACGCCCAGGCGGGAATCCCGAACTACCTCTTGGTCGACCGGGATCCGCGCGCCGCACAGGCCCTGTTCTTCTCCAACCCCGATCGGAGCAGCGGCACGTACCAGCACCTGCGCTCATGGGAGTTCGGGGAGACGATCAGCCTGCCGGATCCGTTCGGCTTCACGGTCGAAACCGACAAGTGGGAACCCTGGGACGACTGACCCGCCAGAGAACGTCTGTGCCGAGGATCGGTGTCGCCAGGGGGACGGAAATCCTCGGCGTTGAGACGGTCGTCGGCCTCCGCTACTCGTTACCCTCGCTCAGGTGAGTGTGCTCGTGGTCAGCGGGACGGATACCGAGGTCGGCAAGACGGTCGTCACGGCGGCCCTCGCGGCGTTGGCGCGGGCCCGGGGGGCGTCGGTCGCGGTGGTCAAGCCGGCGCAGACCGGGGTACGGCCCGACCAGGCCGGGGATCTGGACGAGGTCCGGCGGCTCGCGGGCGTCGGCGACCTGCACGAGTTCGCGCGCTACACCGACGCGCTCTCCCCGGCCGCGGCCGCCCGGCAGGCCGAGCTGCCGCCGCCCGACCTGGTCGCCGCCGCCGAGCGGATCCGCGCGCTCGACCGGGACCTGGTGATCGTCGAGGGGGCCGGTGGGCTGCTGGTGCGCTACGACGAGGACGGCGCCACGCTGGCCGACCTGGCGCACTCCCTGCGGGCGCCCGTTCTGGTCGCCGTGCGGCCGGGGCTGGGCACGCTGAACCACACGGCGCTGACGCTGGAGGCGATGGCGAACCACGGGCTCGAGCTGGCCGGGGTCGTCATCGGGGCCTGGCCGCGCCGGCCCGGCCTGGACGACCTGTGCAACGTCCGGGACCTGGAGACGATCGCCGCCCGCCCGCTGTCCGGGGCGCTGCCCGAGCGGTCCGGGCGGCTGTCCGGGCCGGAGTTCCTGCTCGCCGCCCGGGCCGGCCTGGCCCCGCATCTCGGCGGTGTGTTCGATGCGGCGGCCTTCCGCGCGGACTGCGCCGCCCGCGCCCGTGGCTGGGATCTCATACCTTGACCCCTCGCGTACGACCCGCTCCCCCCGACCTGTCAGGGAACCGCGCGGCCTCGGGACACGTCTGAGTTCCGGGGACGCGCCACGCATTGAGGAGCGATCACCTATGAAGGCCATGGTCGTGGTGGCCGCCGCGCTGCTGGCGGCGGGCTGTGCCGGACGTTCGGAGGCCAAGCTCGATCCCACGCCGGCGCCGTCGGCGTCCGTGTCGACGGGCACCGGGCTGGTGCTGCGGACGAGCACGAGCGGCGGCATCGCCGGGCTGGGCGGTCCGGGGAGCCTGCCGGACTTCTCGTTGTACGGCGACGGGCGTGCCATCGCCGGCTCGTCCGGCACGCTGACCGAGTACCGGCTGACGCCGCAGGCGGTGCGGCGCATCGTGTCGGCGGCTCAGGACGCCGGGCTCGCGACGCCGCGGACGGTGGAGAGCCCGAACACGGCCGACGCCATGTACGCGGTCGTCACCTTCGTCGCCGACGGGCGCCCGCGTACGACCCGGTTCGTCGAGCCGGTGAGCGACACGAAGGCGGCGGCGGTGCTCGGCATGCTCAATCCGTCGACCTGGGCGCGCGGCGATCTGGCCGCCGCGCCGCGTCCGTACCGCCCGGCCAAGGTCGCGGCGCTGGCGCTCCCCGGGTCCGCGACCGGGGCGCCACGGTGGCCGTACGCCACGCCGCTCGGCTCCGGGACGCGGGTGGGCACCCGAACCTGCACCGTCCTCACCGGCGCGGCCGCCCGCAAGGCGCCGATCGGCCGGTGGCGCGACTGGGCGGATCACGGCCGGTCCTACCGGGTGCTGCTCCGGCCGCTGTTGCCCGACGAGGCGGACTGCTCGGCGCTCGGGTGACGCCCCACACATGATCAAGCGGCCGGCCCTTCCCGAAGTCGGGAGGCCGGCCGCTGCCGGATCATCCGCCGATTACGGCCAGCCGATGTCCCCGAACGTACCGAACATCTGCACTTCGGGCGTACCGCCGAGCGCCTTCACATCACTCCGTCCCGGGTCAGTCAGGCGATCCGGAAGCAGGACTCATCGACCTGTTCCGAGCCCGTCATCGGGGCGCACGGCTGCGGCACCGGGAGGTTCAGCCACCCTCCCCGCTGGACCCTCTGCGGTCCGGCGAGGTCGACGTCGCGCTCCTGTGGCTGCCGGTCCGCGAACCCGACCTGACCGTCGGCCCGGTGACACACACCTCTCCTGTGCTGCTGATGGTCGCCGCCGACCATCCCTACGCCCACCGCGACGCGATCGACCTGGAAGACCTCGGCGACTGCACCCTGGTGACGGGCCACTCCATCCCCGCCTACATGGAGGAGACCCTCGCCCCCCACCACACTCCTGCCGGACGCCCGATCCGTCGCGGCCCCGGGGTCACGACGTGGCAGGAGGTGATCAGCGCGGTCTGCTCCGGTGAGGCCGCCGCAGGAGTCGCCGCCGAAGCCGCCCGCTTCTACCCCTGGCCGAACCTCGTCTTCGTCCCCATCCGCGACGCCACGCCCTGTCAATGGGCTCTCGTGTGGCGTACCGCCGACAAGAGCCCGCTGATCCGCGCCTTCGCCCAAGCCGCCGCAGAGCTGGGTGAGACGAGCCGGCCGCTCTGACGGACCGTTCCGCCATCGCGTGACCGGTCAGGGGGTCGCCCCCGGCTTGACGCTCGGAGACCCGCCCGCCTTCGCCTCCTTGCTCTTCCGCAGGTCCGACGGGTCGACGGACCGTGGCGACTCGGGAACCGTCTTCTTCCGCGTCGGCACGCGCGGCGGCACGTACGGGCGTGCGGCGGGTGGTGAGGTCGGCGGGGTGGGGCTCGGTGTGGGCGTCGCGAAACGGCGGGTCGTGCCGACCCAGGCGGGCGGCGGGAAGTCCTCGACGGGCCGGTCGGCGACGGCGGTGGTCATGACGGCGTTCCAGATGGCGGCCGGCAGGTCGGCCGCCTCCCGCAGGGGCGCGTCGCCGCGGTTGATCAGCGGCCGGTTGCTGGCGCGGTAGGTGCCGACGGCGGTGGCCACGCTCGGGGTGTAGCCGCAGTACCAGGCGGCGGCGTTGGCGTCCGTGGTGCCGATCGCGCCGGCCGTCGGGCGGTCGAGCACGGGCCGCGTGCCGACCGCCTTCGTGTCGAGCACGGGCCGCGCGCCGGCCGCCTTCGTGTCGAGCATGCGCCGCGCAGCGTCCGCCTTCGCGCCGAGGCCGAGGGCGAAGGTGACGTCCGCCGCGACGCCCGGGGACAGCGCCCGCCGCACGCGGGGCCGTACGGTCAGCAGCGTCTTCCCGGACGAGTCGGTGACACGGGCGATGATGTGCGGTTCGGCGTACCGGCCGTCGGCCAGGGCCGCGTACGCCGCGGCCTGGTCGATGGCGTGGATCCGCGGCGGCGCGGGCCGGGTCGGGAGACCGACGCGGCCGGCGGCGGAGGCACCCGTCTTGAGCAGGAGCCGCGCGAACACGGTGTTGTAGGAGTTGGCGGCGGCCGTGAGCAGGTTCGGCGCGTCGGCCTTCGCGTCGTCGTCGTTGCGGACGTCCTTCAGGGGCGAGCCGTCCACCACGCTGCGCAGGCCGACGCCGTCCTGCAGCGCGGTGGCCAGGATGAACGGGTGGAAGGAGGAGCCTGCGGGCAGGTCGGCGAGGAAGGCGTTGTCGTACTGGTGCTTGAGGTAGTCCCGTCCGCCGTACGTCGCGAGGATCTCGCCGGTGCCCGGCCGGACCGAGGCGAGGCCGGTCTCGATGTCCTTGTCCCCGCCGACCGCGTCGGCCACCGCGCGCGGCGCCTCGTCCTGCGTCGCGCGGTCGAGGGTGGTGGTCACCCGCAGGCCGCGCCGGTAGATCGCGTCGTCGTCGAACCCCCGCCGGCGCAGTTCGCTCGTGATCCGCTCGATGAGGTAGCCGCGCTGCCCGCCGTACAGCGGGTCGGTGTGCGCGGGCGCGACCCGCGGGAACGCCGGCCGCGGTCCCTTCGGGAGCACGCCGGTGCTCATCATCCCGTCGATGACGTACCGCCAGCGCGCCTGCGTCTGCGCGGTGTGCCCGAGCGCGGGGTCGAGGTACGACGGCGCCTGGATCACCCCGGCGAGCAGCGCGCTCTCGGCCGGTGTGAGCGCGCCGACGTCCTTGCGGAAGTACGCCTGCGCGGCCGCCTGCACCCCGTACGCCCCGCGCCCGAAGTAGACGGTGTTGAGGTACTGCTCGAGGACCCAGTCCTTGGACCGGGACCGGTTCAGCTTCACCGCGATGAACAGCTCCTTGACCTTGCGGGTGAGCGTCTGGCGGGGGTCCAGGTAGGCGACCTTCACGTACTGCTGGGCGATGCCGGAGCCGCCCTGGCGCGCTCCGCCGGACACCGCGGCCCACACGGCCCGGGTCAGTCCGGTGGGCGAGACGACGGGCTCGTGGTAGTAGCCGCGGTCCTCCGCGGCGAGGACCGCGCCGCGCAGGTGGGCCGGGACGGCCCGCAGCGGTACGGCGACGCGGTTCAGCCGCCCGACCTGGGCGATCGGGGTCCCGTCCCGGTAGTACAGGATGCTCGCCTGCGCCCGCGCGGCGGCGCTGACCGGCGGCACCTTGACCTGCGTGTAGACCACCCACAGGCAGATCCCGACGAGCACGACGAGACCGCCGAGCGCGTACCCGGCCCGCCGGACCAGCCGCAGCCTGCGGCCCTTGCGCGGTACGAGGCCCCCGAGGCCCCGTACCGCGATCCCGGCCCATCGTCTCCGCTCGCGTCTGCGCCGTCCCGCCATGTCGATCAACCCTGGTCGAGAAGCGTCATCAAGCTGTCGGGGTGCGGTCCCGCTTTCCGGACAATGTCCGGATCCCGTGACAGAGTCCCGCCCGCCGGACCGGCCACTCGATAATGGGCCGATGGTCGCGATCTTGCTCGTGGAGGACGATCCGTCGGTCCGTACGGGTCTGGAGCTGGCCCTGACCCGTCAGGGACACTCGGTCACCGCACGGACGACCGGTGAGGAGGGGCTCGAATACGCGCGGGCGCGCCGCCCGGAGATCGTGATACTCGACGTCATGCTGCCCGGACTGGACGGCGTGGAGGTCTGCCGTCGCCTCCGCAGGACCGACGAGATCCCGATCATCCTGTTGACCGCGCGCGGCGAGAGCCTGGACGTGGTCGTCGGGCTGGAGGCGGGCGCCGACGACTACGTGGTCAAGCCCGTCGAGCCCGCCGTCCTGGACGCGCGGATCCGCGCCGTCCTGCGGCGCGCGGAGAAGACTCCGATGAGTCGTTCGAGCTTCGGCGACCTGGTCATCGACCGCGCGGCGCTGCGCGTCACGAAGGCCGGGGCGGACGTGCACCTCACCCCGACCGAGCTGCGGCTGCTGCTGGAGCTGACCCGTCACCCCGGACAGGCGCTGACCCGCGGCCACCTGCTCCGGGAGGTGTGGGACCACGGCTACGCCGGCGACTCGCGCCTCGTGGACGCCTGCGTGCAACGGCTGCGCGCCAAGATCGAGACCAACGCGGCCGCGCCGACGCTGATCCAGACGGTGCGGGGGTTCGGCTACCGGTTCACGGCCCCGTGATCAGCGGACTGCGCGGGCGCCTGTTCCTCGCGTTCGTCACCGCCTGCCTCGCCTCCACCGCGCTCGTCGCCGGCATCGGGTACGTCTTCGTCCGCCGGGCCATCCTGCAGCGGGCGCAGGACGCCGTCCTCATCGACACCCGCGAGACGCTGGCGCACAACGTGCCCGGGGACCTGACCGCCCCGGTGCCGGAGCGGACGCTGAGCGACGTGGCCTCCGGGCTGGTCCGGCCGGACCGGTACGTGGTCGTGACCGACGGCACCACGTCGGTCGCCACCGGCGAGTTCGGTCTGCGCGACGTGCCCGCCGGTCTGTCCGCCCACGCCACCGATGGGCTGTACTTCCAGCGGGTCGTCATCCACGGGACGCCCTGGCTGGTCGCCGCCACGCGCGTGCGGGGCCGCGACGGTGCACCGCTGCCGCTCACCGTCTTCGTGTTCGCGTCCCTGGCCAAGGAGAGCGCCGACCTGCACGGCATCCAGAGCGCCCTGACGCGCGCGGGCGCGCTGACGGTCATCCTGGCCGTGGTCCTCGCCGCGCTGCTCGGGCGCAGCGTGCTACGGCCGCTGCGCCGCCTCGCCCGGGCCGCCCGCTCGCTCGGCAAGGGTCATCTCGCCGCCCGCGTCGACGTGCGCGGCCGGGACGAACTGGCCGACGTCGCGCGGATCTTCAACGAGAGCGCCGCCTCTCTGCAGTACACCGTCGGAGAGCTGCGCCGTCTGGAGGCGACCGCCCGGCGGTTCGCCGCCGACGTCTCACATGAGCTGCGCACCCCCATCGCCGCCATGACCGCCGTCACCGACATGCTCGAGGAGGACGCCGCCCGGCTCCCCGCGGACACCGGAACGGCGGCCCGGCTGGTCGCCGAGCAGACCCGGCGCCTCGGCGCCCTGGTGGAGGATCTCCTGGAGATCAGCAGGATGGACGCCGGTACCGCCGACCTGACCCTGGACGACGTGCCGCTCGCCGCCCTCGTCCGCGAGTGCGTGACCACCCGTGGCTGGGCCGACCGGGTCGTCATCGAGATACCGCCCGGTCTGCGCGTACGGCTCGACCCCCGGCGGTTCGACGTCATCATCGCCAACCTGGTGGCCAACGCGCTCCGGCACGGCGCCCCGCCCGTGCGCGTCACCGCACGGCCCGGACTGGAGGTACGGGTGATCGACAGCGGTCCCGGCATCCCGGATGACGTGCTGCCGTACGTGTTCGACCGCTTCTTCAAGGCGGACCCGGCGCGTCCGGCGGGGAAGGGCACCGGGCTCGGCCTGTCGATCGCCCAGGCGAACGCCGCCCTGCACGGCGGGCGCATCGAGGCCGGCAACGCGCCGGGCGGCGGCGCGGTCTTCACCGTACGGATCCCGGCATGACGCGGGCCGTGCGCGCGGCGTCCGCGGCGGCGGCGGTCTGCGTGCTGGCGGGATGCGGGGTACGCCCGACCGGCGTCGTGAGCGCCGGGGAGGCGCCGACCGCGACCGCCACCTCGCTGCCCAAGGCGCAGGTCTTCTTCCTCCTCGGCGGCACGCCGGAGCCCGTGGAACGGGCGGTGCCGCCGTGGGACACCCAGGCGGTGTTCGACGCCCTCCTGGCCGGCCCGACCGCGCAGGAACGCGAACGCGGCCTGCGCACGGAGCTGACGCCGGACGTGACGGTCCGCGCGATCGGCACACGGACGGTCTTCGTCGAGTCCCGGCGCCAGCAGATGTCCCACCAGGAGATCGCCGGATACCTGCAGATCTCCTGCACGGCACGCCTCCTGCCCGGCGCGCCGCTCGTGAAGGCGCCGGACCGCCTCGACCAGAGCGTCCTCGCCAAGGTGTACCAGGCGGATGGGTGCCTGACGGGCGGCGACCCGGCCGGGGCCCGGCCCGACGGCCCGGCCGGGGTGCCGTCCCCGACCCCGAGCGGTTCCCCGTACACCGGCGGGATCGGGTCCTCGCCCACCGACGATCCGACCACCCCCGTCGGCCAGAAGAGGCCGCCCTGGCCCCGGAACGGCGCTCCCTCGGTCGTGAAGCCGACGGGCTGAGCGCCGGGACGTTACCCGTTCGTTATCGGGACGCCGCAGGCCGAGATCTGATCGTGACCGGATGGCAGCACAGTGGCGGGAGCGAAACTTTGTTCCGAAGGGGCCCGACATGCCGAACAAAGCCGCCCAACCGACCCGTCCCCTCGTACGGGTCGTGATCGCCACCCTCCTGATCGCGCCGTTCGTCATCTACCTCGCCGTCCCGAGCTACGCGCGGATCAAGCCCCGCCTCGGCGGCTTCCCCTTCTTCTACTGGTGGCAGCTGGCCTGGGTGATCCTCACGGCGGCCTTCATCGGCATCGCGTACGCCCTCACCCGCCGCGGCGGCGGCGCGCCCTCCCCCGACCAGGCCGACGAGAAGGGCGAGTGAGGTCCCATGGACAACGTCAACGGCGTCGAACTCACGGTCTTCGTCTTCTTCATCGCCCTGGTCACCGTGGTCGGCTTCGCCGCCGCCCGCTGGCGGCGCGGCCAGACCCTCCTGCACCTGGACGAGTGGGGCCTCGGCGGGCGGAGCTTCGGGACGTTCGTCACCTGGTTCCTGCTCGGCGGTGACCTCTACACGGCCTACACGTTCATCGCGGTGCCCGCCGCGGTGTTCGCCAGCGGCGCGATGGGCTTCTGGTCCCTGCCGTACGCCGCGATCGCCTACCCCATCGTCTTCCTGATCGGCCCTCGCCTGTGGTCGGTCTCCCACGTGCACGGCTACGTCACGCCCGCCGACTTCGTCCGCGGCCGTTTCGGATCCAAGAGCCTGGGCCTGGCCGTCGCCCTGACCGGGATCCTGGCGATGATGCCCTACATCGCGCTGCAGCTCGTCGGCATCCAGGCCGTCCTCACGGTCATGGGGGTCAAGGGCTCCGGCCTGGCCCGGGACCTGCCGCTGTTCATCGCCTTCGCGCTCCTGGCCGCCTACACCTACACGTCCGGCCTGCGCGCCCCGGCGCTGATCGCCTTCGTCAAGGACGCGCTGATCTACCTCGTGATCATCGTGGCGATCATCTACATCCCGACGAAGCTCGGCGGCTGGGGTCACATCTTCGACAGCGCCCAGGCGTCCCTCACCAAGGTCAACCCGGCGACCCACAAACCCGGCGGATCGATCGTCACCAGCGACCTGAACCACTGGGCGTACGGCACGCTGGCCCTCGGCTCCTCCCTGGCGCTGTTCATCTACCCGCACACGGTCACGGGGGCGCTCGCCGCCGGCCGCCGCAACGTGATCCGCCGGAACGCCGCGCTGCTCCCGGCGTACTCCCTGCTGCTCGGGCTCCTCGCCCTCCTCGGCTACATGGCGCTGGCCAGGCCCGACGTGGCCGCCGCCGTCAAGGCCGCGAAGAACCCGCAGCTGGCCGTGCCGACGTTGTTCGACCACGTCTTCCCCAGCTGGTTCGCCGGGGTCGCGTTCGCCGCGATCGGCGTCGGCGCGCTCGTCCCGGCGGCGATCATGTCGATCGCCGCGTCGAACCTGTTCACCCGCAACGTCTACAAGACCTTCTTCCGGCCGGAGGCGTCCCCCGCGGAGGAGACGCGGGTGTCGCAGTTCGTGTCCCTGCTGGTGAAGGTCGGAGCGCTCATCTTCGTCCTGGCCTTCGACAAGTCCCTGGCGATCAACCTGCAGCTGCTGGGCGGCATCTGGATCGTGCAGACCTTCCCGTCGCTGGCCCTCGGGCTGTTCACCCGGTGGTTCCACCGCTGGGCGCTGCTGGCGGGCTGGGCGGTCGCCATGGTGTACGGGACCGTCACGGCCTACCGGCAGCCGTCGCCGACGCAGAAGCACTTCGGCCAGCCGATCGCCGACATCCCCCTCATCCACCACACCGGGTACATCGCGCTGACCGCGTTCGTCCTCAACATGCTGGTCGTGGTGGCGCTCACCGTCCTGCTCAGAGCGGTGAAGGTCGCCGACGGCGTCGACGAGACCAGTCCGTCCGACTTCCTCGCGGACGCCGAGGACCCGCGCGTCCGTGACCTCCCCGAACTGACGACCGGCTGAACGCCTGCGGCGGTCTCCCCGAGACCACCGCAGGCCATGGGGTACATGGTCGCTTTTGCGGTGTTCTAAGCTTCCCTCGTGAGCCAGGAAACGCCTCCGGTGCTGGGCTCACCGGGGGAACCGCCCGCAGCCGAAAAGCCGGCCGGCGTGGAGATCCGCGTCGCTCGTCCCGACGAGCTGCGCGCGATCGGCGAGCTCACCGCGGCGGTGTACGTCGCCGCCGGATACATCAGCCCGAACGGCAGCTACGTCCCGCACCTGCGCGACGCCGCCGCCCGCGCCCGCGAGGCCGAACTCGTCGTCGCCGTACGGGACCGCGAGCCGATCGGGACCGTCACCTACTGCCCGCACGAGAGCGCGTGGGCCCAGCTGGCCGGACCGGACGAGGCGGAGTTCCGCATGCTCGCGGTCAGCCCGATGGCCCGCGGCCTGGGCCTGGGCGAGGCCCTGGTCCGGTACTGCGTCGGCCGGGCCCGCGAGGACGGCTGCACGACCCTGCGCCTGTCGACCGAGCCCGTCATGCACGCCGCGCACCGGATCTACCGCCGCCTCGGCTTCGTCCGCACCCCCGACCGCGACTGGACCCCCGCCCCCGGCGTCGACCTCCTCACCTACGCCCTGGCCCTCTGAGCTGGGCCGTCACCCGGCGCGGCCACCCGCGCCCCGGCGACCGCCGGCCGATGAGCGCTTTTCGGACGGCGCGCGGGCGTTCCGGTGGGGACGCTCGCCGTTGAGGGGCGGACCGAAGTCTCGGTGAAGGCGGGTGGCGGAGGGGGCGAACTCGGCGAAGCCGCGATCGGGAGCGGCGGTTCGCCGAGTGTTCTGCTCGGCCGGCGGGCTACTCGATGACGGCGATCAGGTCGCCTTCCTGGATGACGTCGCCCTCGGCGACCTTCAGGGTCGTGATCGTGCCGGAATCCTCGGCGAGCACCGGGATCTCCATCTTCATCGACTCCAGGATGACGAGGGTGTCGCCGTCCTCGACCTGGTCACCCTCACTGACGAGCACCTTCCAGACGTTCGCCACCATTTCCGCGCGGACCTCAGCCACTGCGGCTCCTCTCTCAGACGCCGGCTTGCGCCGGACGCACGTTGTTCATCGGACGAAGGTTCTCGTTCGCGTCTTGGCAGTGTGCCGTACGGTCCATCACCGGGCGCGCATCCGGTCCACGAGGCCGGTGTCGTACTCGCCGGTGGTGAAGCCGGCGTCGTCCAGCAGCTCGACGAAGAACGGCAGGTTGGTCTTGAGGCCCTCGATCCGGAAGTCCGCCACCGCACGGCGGGCGGCGGCCAGGGCCTGGGCCCGGTCCGGGCCGTACACGCAGAGCTTGGCCAGCAGCGGGTCGTAGAACGGGGTGACCTTGTTGCCCGCGCGGTAGCCGGAGTCGACCCGGACGACCTCGCCGGTCGGCTCCTCCCAGACGGTGATCGTGCCCGGGCTGGGCAGGAAGCGCTTCGGGTCCTCGGCGTACACGCGGAACTCGATGGCGTGGCCCCGCGGCTGGACTGAGGTGAAGGACACCGGCTCGCCGGCCGCGATCAGCAACTGCTGTTCGACCAGGTCCAGGCCGGTGACGAGCTCGGTGATCGGGTGCTCGACCTGGAGCCGGGTGTTCATCTCCAGGAACACGAAGTCCTGCGCGACCGGGTCGACCAGGCACTCGACCGTGCCGGCGCCGCGGTAGCCGACGGCCTCACCGGCGCGGACCGCGGCGGCGAGCATGCGGGCCCGCAGCTCCGGGCCGACGGCGGGCGACGGGGTCTCCTCGACGATCTTCTGGTGCCGGCGCTGCACGGAGCAGTCGCGCTCCCCCAGGGCCACGACCGTGCCGTCGGCCAGGCCGAGGATCTGCACCTCGACGTGCCGGGCGTGCTCGATGTACCGCTCCAGCAGGATGTCCGGGTTGCCGAAGAACCGCTCCGCGCGGGTGCGGGCCGTGTCGTACGCCTTGCGCAGCTCGGCCTCGTCGCGGGCGACGCTCATCCCGATGCCGCCGCCTCCGCCGGCCGCCTTGACCATGACCGGATAGCCGATGCCCGCGGCCACCGCCGCGTCGGCGTCGGGGACGGGCTCGCGGGTGCCGGACGCGACGGGCACGCCGGCCTTCTCCATGAGGTTCCGCGCGTTGATCTTGTCGCCCATCGCGGCGATCGCCTCGGGCGGCGGGCCGATCCACACCAGTCCCTCGGCGATCACTCGCTCGGCGAACGCGGCGTTCTCCGCGAGGAAGCCGTAGCCGGGGTGGATCGCCTGCGCGTTGGTGCGCTTGGCCGCCTCCATCACCGCGTCCACGTCGAGGTAGCTCTGGGCCGGCTGGGCGGGCCCGATGAGGATCGCCTCGTCCGCCTCATCGACGTACGGCAGATCCGCGTCGGCCTCCGAGTACACCGCGACGGCCTTGATCCCGAGGGCACGCACCGTGCGGATCACCCGTCGGGCGATCTCTCCGCGGTTGGCCACCAATACGGACTCGAACACCGATCCTCCTCATTCGCACTCGGCCCAGCGAGAATAACCACGCGATGCCCGATGTACCGTCGCGCGCGGCGACAAAAACCCGTGGGGTCGACTTGTCACCGCATGCGGTCGACAGCGTGGCCGAGCGCCTCGATCACCGTGGGGTCGTACTCCGCCGCCGAGTCGAGGCGCAGCCGCTCCAGCACGGCCGCCGACCGGTCGCGGTCGGCCGAGTCACCGACGAGATCATCGTAGGCGTTCGCCACCTTGATGACACGGCTCGCGAGGGGTGGCGCCGAACCGTCGCTCACGCGGTACGGGTCGGACTGGCGGCGCACGATCTCGGCGACCTCGTCCAGCACGCCCGTCTTGGTGATCACGCCCGCGCCGAGCTCGGCGATACGGCGCTGCTCCTGGGGGGAGGCGAGGACGGTCGCGCCGCCGGGGATCGGGTCGCGCAGCGAGAGCTGCCCGATGTCGTGCATCAACGCGGCGTACTCCAGTTCGAGGAGCGCTTCCTCGGTCATGCCGAGCTCTCGGCCCATCGCGACGGCGAGCCGGCTGACGCGCCGGGAGTGTCCCGCCTCGACGTACCCGCCGACCTCGGTGACCTGGGACAGTGCCCGGACGGTCTGCAGGTAGGTCGCCCGGATCCCGGCGAACCGCCGGAACGCCACCTGCGTGACGAGGATCGGCGCGGTGAAGACGAGCAGCGCGGCCGGGCCCATGACGAACGTGCTGACCGCGAGGAGCATGCCCGTCGCGCCCGAGGCGGCGCACAGCGGCCCCATGGCCCGGATCTCGTCGCCGAGCGCGATGCCGAACCGCGCGCGCACCGCCTCCGCCCGGATCACCGCCGCGACGCTGATGTCGACGACGCACGACAGGATGACGGTGAGCACCATCACGGTGATGAGCGCCGGCCAGTACTCACGCAGCGAGGAGTCCATGATCGGCCGGAAGATGAAGGCCACCACCGAGGGGGTGAGGATCCGCCGGGCCAGCGCGTCGAGCCGGGGAATCCGGCCGACCGCGATGTGCGGCAGCGCGCCGGCGAGGGTCCCGCAGGCGGTGACGGTCACGACCTGGAAGGCCGAGTGGACGGCGGACTCGGCGCCGACCTTCAGCAGGAGCGCGTATCCGAGGGCGCCCGCGCTGGCGATCGGCGCGACCTCGCGGTTGCCGGGCACGAGCATGCGCAGCAGCTCGCCCACCGCGATCAACGCGCCGAACAGCACGGCGGTGCGGGAGTCGACGACGCCGACCGCGGCGACCTGGGTGACCGAGCCGATGACGAGCAGTCCCGTCACCGCGATCAGCAGGAGCTGCGCGGAGTCCAGCGCCGGGCCGACGGCGCGTCGACGCGCGCGCGCCGACGCGCTCATGGGCGCCTCCTCATGTGGGGCCTCCCACTCGAAACCGCCCGGTCACGAGCGGACGCCTTCACCCGCGACGCGCAGCGGCACGCTGGGGTCGTCGTGGTCCTGTTGGGCCGTCTCCTCGCCCTCGGGCGGGGCGACGGGATCGGGCCGGTTCCAGCCGTCGCGCTCGACCGCGGTGACGAACGCCTCGACCAGCGCGGGGTCGAAGTGGGTGCCCGCGCAGCGCCGCAGCTCGGTCATGCCGGCCTCGAGGGACATGGCCGGGCGGTAGGACCGGGTGGAGGTCATCGAGTCGAACGCGTCCGCGACCGAGATCACCCGGGCGAACTCGGGGATCTCCGACCCGGCCAGGCCCATGGGGTATCCGGTGCCGTCCATCCGCTCGTGGTGGTGCATGATCCCCGCCAGTGCCTCGTCGAGGAAGCCGATGTCGCGGACGATCTCCAGGCCGCGCATCGGGTGCAACTGGATGGCGGCGAACTCCTCCTCCGACAGGGCGCCGGACTTTTGCAGCACCTTCGTCGGCACGCCGAGCTTGCCGACGTCGTGCAGCATGCCGGCGTACCGGACCGCGCCGACCCGGTCGGGTCGCATCCCGATCTCCTTGGCGATCATCGACGCGCCGCGGGAGACCCGCTCGCTGTGGCCGCGCGTGTAGTAGTCCTTGGTCTCCACCGCCTGGCACAGCGCCGCGATCGTGGCGGCCTGGGCCTCCTGCTGGGCCTGGGTCTGCTCGAGGGCCCACCGGGCGATGAACATCGGCAGCAGCACCAGCACCGCGGAGAAGGGGCCGACGACCCCCCACGGCGCGGCGATCAGCAGGCCGAACATGCCGTACGCGAGCTGACCGATGGCGAGCTGGCCGACGGGTCCCCAGCGGAACCCCCACATGGGCGCCTGCTTGATCAGCACGAGGATGATGGCCATCAGGCCGAGGTTCACGGCGACGTAGGTTGCCAGCGCCGCGACGTAGGGCGGGATGATGCCGGGGAACGATCCGTCGGACGGCTTGCCGACCGTGCCTCCGGCCGCCCGGTAGACCACGCCGGCGAGGTATCCGGAGAGGGCGAACTGCGCGCCGTTGAACACCCTCTTGACGAGGGCGACGTCGCGCCGTCCGGTGACGACGGCCGAGGCGCCCACCAGGGCGGCGCCGACGGGGCCGAGGAGCACGACCGAGGCCAGGCCGGCCGAATAGCTCAGCGAGACGCGGGCGCTGGCGCTGCTGAGCAGCGCCGGCACCGACTCGCAGATCACGGAGAGCACCGCAAGCACCGCGAGCGTCGTCCAGTGGATGTGGTGGAACGACGAGAGAGCGATGCATGAGGTGCCGAGCGCGACGACCGTACAGACGTAAGCCCATGCGGCCAGGGGTAGTCCACGCAATGCCGCCCCCACGAGGTAATGGGCTAAGCCCAGGACACGCCTACTCGCATGTGTTTCTGCCTCCCCTGTCGTGCCTGGGCACCTGGACGGTGCGGCGGCCCGGCTACGACTCGACGATGCCCGAATGATCGGGGGTAAGCCTAACCCGAGTGTGACAGGTCACGCAGACGCCCGCGGAAACGTGAGCAAAGCGTGAACCAATCGTCACCTACGGTCCCGATCCGCCTTACTCGGTCAGTGAGGAGCGGACCTGCTCGATGCGCCCCATGACCTTCGACCGCAGATCCGGCGGCACGGGGTCGCACCCGCACGACTTGTGCACGAGCTTCTTCACGGCCTCCTCGAGGCCGTACTCCCGCAGGCAGGGCCCGCACTCGTCGAGGTGTTGCCGGATGTCGGAGCAGCCGCCCTGGTCCAGCTCGCCGTCGAGGTAGTCGTAGATCCGGCCCAGCACCTCAGAGCAAGGGGTCTCGTGCGGCTTACCGCAGCTCATGACTGGTCCTCCCTACGCTGTCCGCCGTTCGCGCGGGCGAGGCCGTGCTCACGCGCGTAGTCCTCGAGCATCGAGCGCAGCTGACGCCTACCGCGATGCAGCCGGGACATCACCGTACCGATCGGAGTGCCCATGATGTCGGCGATCTCCTTGTACGAGAAGCCCTCCACGTCGGCGAAGTAGACCGCCATGCGGAAGTCCTCGGGCAGCGCCTGCAGGGCCGTCTTCACGTCGGAGTCGGGCAGGTGCTCGAGCGCCTCGGCCTCCGCGGACTTCAGCCCGCTCGAGGTGTGGGACTCGGCCCGCGCGAGCTGCCAGTCCTCGATCTCCTCGGCTGCGGACTGCTTGGGCTCCCGCTGCTTCTTGCGGTAGGAGTTGATGAACGTGTTGGTGAGGATCCGGTAGAGCCAGGCTTTGAGGTTCGTACCCTCCTGGAACTGGTGGAAGGACCCGAACGCCTTCGCGAAGGTCTCTTGAACCAGGTCCTCGGCATCGGCCGGGTTCCGCGTCATCCGCAGCGCGGCCGAGTAGAGCTGGTCCAGGAACGGCAGCACGTCGCGCTCGAAGCGCCTGGTCCGCTCCTCCAGTGTCTCCACAGCCTCGGGAACCTGACCCACCTCCTCCATCCGGCCGGCGTCGGCATCGGAACCGTACGCACCAGACGATAGCGGGTCCGCCGGCGACGCCTGCCGACGGTCCGCGAGCAGAAGGCTCATCATCACCTCGAACTAATCCATGTCACCGACCGTTATGACGCAGTGCAACACCTCGCATGGCCGCGGGATTCCCGGGAAAGAGGAATGCTCGGTCACCAGTGACAACGGGTGAAGCGATGCCGTCGACAGGGAAGGATTGGGATAAATGCATCCCCGAGGAGCCGCCGTGCTGTCGATTCCGGCGAAGCATCCCGCTGTCGGCGAGTCCGAGTCGCTCGCGAGCTACTGGACCTTCTACTGGGCCGTCGCCGCCGCCCAGCTCTCCCGCTGGCTTCCGCGACGGCCGTCCCGCGTGCTCGATCTGTCGGGTCCGCAGGCCCGCTGCGCGCCGCAGGCGGCCGCGGCGGGCCACACGGTCGTCGAGGTCCGGGAGACACCGCGCAGCGGGCCGCACTCACGGCGGGTACGGCCGGTGGTGGCCGATCCCGCCTCGCTCGGGTTCCTCGCCGACGGCTCCTTCGACGCCGTGGTCGCCGAGGGCCGCGTCCTCTCCCGGCACCTCGTCACCGAGAACGTCGTGGCGGAGATCTCGCGGGTGCTCCGGCCGGGCGGCCGCGTGCTCATGTGCGTCGACTCGCTCGTGCTCGGTATGGCCATCCTCGCCGAGCAGAACTTCTGGGCGCACCTGTCGGACGTGCCCCGCTCCGAGGTGGTTCTGGTGCCCTGGCCGGACGGCTCGATCACCCGGTGCTTCGGCGCCGAGCAACTGCGCGAGCTGCTCACCGACAGCGGGCTGGAGCTGGAGTGGATCAGGCCGCGGACGACCCTGTCGCCCTCGACGGTCGAGCACGTCCTGAGCACGAGCCCGCAGGCGCTCCCGCGGCTGGTCCGCGCGGAGCTGACGGCGCCGCTCGGCGACGAGCCGGTCGGCATCCACCTGGTGGCGAGCGCGATCAAGGGCTTCTGAGGACCGCGCGGGTACGGCCGCCCGATCGGGGGCGGCCGGGACCCGCGCGGGCCCCGAGGGAAGTCTCAGCGCCGGAAGCGGTCGTGCTTGGCCTGGCAGGTGACGCAGCGGGCGGCGGCGGGCCGTGCCTCCAGCCGCCCCTCCGGGACCGGCCGGCCGCAGTCGACGCACTTGCCGTACGTGCCCGCCCGGGCACGGGCGAGGGCGGCCAGCACCTCGGCGCGCTCGCGGCGCATGGCGTCCAGCGCGGCCTCCGCCCGGTCGGTGGCGGACAGGCTCGCGCCGGCGTCGGCGGTGTGCTGGTCGGCCTCCGGGTGTTCGCTCCGTAGGACGGCGATCGCCTGATCGAGATCGGCGAGCATGTCCTCCAGGCGCCTCTGCGCCGTGTCCACGACCATGCGTACCTCCCGGCGAGGCGGTCAGAACAGCGTGGGGGTCTCGCCTGGAGAGATACCCAGATCGGACAGTGGTTTGACCAGTTCAGGCCCGTTATTTCGGACTTTGTTCACTGCCGTGGAGACGGGGTACGCCTCCAGTCGGCCTGCGGCGGCCGGCACCAGCAGGGACCGGACCTCCTCCGGGGTGGTCAGCTCCGGGTCGAGCCACGCGCCGAACCGCTCCGGCTCGACCAGCATCGGCATCCTCTCGTGGATGCGGCCCACGTCGTCGCTCGCCTCCGTGGTGATGACGGTGCAGCTCAGCAGCCACTCCTCCTCCGGCGCCTCTGTGTCTCCCCCGACCAACCGACCCCGACCGACCTCCCGGCCAGGCCGCCAGACCTCGTACAGGCCGGCCATCGCGAGCATGCTCCCGTCGGAGGGCCGGATGAAGAACGGCTGTTTGCCGCCCTCCTCACGCGTGTACCACTCGTAGTAGCCGTCGGCGGGCAGCAGGCAGCGGCGCCGGGCGAAGGCCCGCCGGAAGGCGGGTTTCTCGTGCACCGTCTCGACCCGCGCGTTGATCATCCGGGAGCCGATCGCCGGGTCCTTCGCCCAGGACGGCACCAGGCCCCACCGCGCCACGTGGAGCTCGCGGACGTCCCGCGTCAGGATCATCGGCACCGGCTTGGTGGGTGCGACGTTGTAGTCGGGTTCGAGCGCGTCGGTCGTGTCGCGCTCGACGTCGAAGGCGTCGATGATCTCCTCGCGCCCGCGCGCCGTGGAATACCGCCCGCACATGGCTCCCCGCGTCCCCTTCCCGTCCGTACGGCGCACCGCGCGCCGGACGCGCCAAGCTTGCCAAAGAGGTGGGCTTGGTCGCGCGTACGGTGGGCATGACGGGTGTCATGCAACCCATCAGGACTCTCGCTCGTCCCCTCATGGCGGCGCCGTTCGTCGTGACGGGCATCGAGACGCTGCGCGATCCCGGCTCCCGCGCCGAGAAGATCGCCCCCGTGATCAAACCCCTCGCCGACCGTGTGTCCTGGCTCCCCACCAAGGATCCCGAGTCGCTCGTACGGTTGCAGGGAGCGGTATGCCTGAGCACCGGCGCCCTGCTGGCCCTCGGCCGGTTCCAGCGGCTGTCGACGCTCGTCCTCGCCGGCCAACTGGTCCCCAGTCTCCTGGCCGAGCACCGGTTCTGGGCGGAGGACGACCCGGAGCGGCGCGCCACGGAGCGGTCCCAGTTCTTCAAGACCGCCGGGCTGTTCGGGGCGCTGCTCGTCGCCGCGACCGCGCCGAGCAAGTACCGCCCGATCAAGACGGCCCGCGCGGGCGCGCACGAGGCGAAGCTGCAGGCGGCGCTCGCCCGGTCGGAGGCGAGCCGCAAGGCCGAGCGCGCGCGGCGCAAGGCCGCCAAGCGCGTGACGAACACCCGTAAGAAGGCCGCTGCGAAGGTCGGCCACTGACACCGGTCACCGCCGGGGCCGCCGCAGCGACTTCGGACGCCCGCGACGGTCAGATCTCCAGGACCTCGTCGACGTGGCGGAGGATCGGCGCGGCCCCCGGCAGGACCGTACGGTGCATGATCAGCAGGAGCGTACGGCCGTCCGTCGCGGCGATCAGCTCGGCCAGCGCCGCGTCCGCGGCACCCGATTCGGTCTCCTCCGGACCGGTGTCCGGTTCGTCGAGGATGAGGATCGGCAGGTCGGCCAGGAGGGCACGGGCCAGGGCGATCCGGCGGCGTCCGGCGCCGACGACCACGCTCTGATCGTCCACGCGGGTGTCGGGCGGCAGGTCGACCCCCGCCTCGGCGAGCGCGCGGGCGACGTCCTCGTCCGTGGCGTCCGGCCGGGCGACCCGGACGTTCTCGGCGATCGTGGTGTCGAAGAGGTGGGCGTCGTGCGCGCACAGCCCGATGACCCCCCGGACGTCCTCGTCGGCCAGATCGCGGAGCTGCACGTCGTTCAGCGTGGCGACGCCCTGGTAGTCGAGGAATCCCAGCAGCACCGCCGCCAGCGCCGAGGCGCCCACGCGGCTGCGGCCCAGCAGCGCCACCCGGCGGCCCTGCGGCAGCAGCAGGTCCGTGTCGCCGAAGCCGATGACCTCACCGCCGGGCCATCGGGTCCGCAGGTCGGCGAGCCGCAGTTCGTACGGTCCCGGGGGAAGCGGCACCGATCGCCGTCCGGCCGCAGGCGTGTCCGGGTCGGCCTGCGCACGCCGGGCCCGGCGTCGTGACCGTGGCGAAGCGTCCACAGTCCTCCTGTCGATTGGTCGCTCAGCCCTCGGCTCGATGGTCGCGTGAGCTTCGTCGTTCGTTCGATCCGGCTGCCGTCAACATAACGACCGGTCAGAGCCGCCCGCCGGGAGATCTACCGGCGCGTTCACCTTCCGCGACGGTCTCGGCACCAGCGCTTTACCCGCCGTTCGCGGGCGGCCGCGACCGGTACCCTTCAGTCATGCATCCTCTGTGGTCCGCACCCGCCGCCGACGGGCCGGTCGACGCCGTCGTCGCGCTGCCGGGGTCCAAGTCGATGACCAACCGCGCGCTCGTCCTCGCGGCGCTGGCCGACGAGCCCTCGCTGATCCGGCGCCCCCTGCGCAGCCGCGACACCCTCCTCATGGCGGGCGCCCTGCGCGCGCTGGGCGTGGCCGTCGACGAGGCGGCCGAGGGCGCCTGGCGCGTCACTCCGGATGAGCTGCGCGGCCCGGCGACGCTCGACGTCGGGCTCGCCGGCACGGTGATGCGGTTCGTCCCCCCGGTCGCGGCACTGGCGACCGGCGCGATCGCCTTCGACGGCGACCCGCACGCCCGGAAGCGGCCGATGGGCCCCATCCTGGCCGCCCTGCGCGCGCTCGGCGTGGACGTGGAGGGTGACGCGCTTCCGTTCACCGTGCACGGCACCGGCGCGGTGCCCGGCGGTTCGGTGACGATCGACGCCTCGGGTTCGTCGCAGTTCGTCTCCGGCCTGCTGCTGGCCGCCCCGCGCTACGCCAAGGGGATCGAGGTCCGCCACGAGGGCTCGCCCGTGCCCTCGGCGGCGCACCTGGCGATGACCATGCGGATGCTGGCCGACCTGGGCGTCTCCGTCGAGAGCGCCCGGGACGTCTGGCGGGTCCACCCGGGCGGCGTGCGCGGCGGCGAGGCCGACATCGAGCCGGACCTGTCGAACGCCGCGCCGTTCCTCGCGGCCGCCCTGGTCACCGGCGGTCGGGTGACGGTCCGCGACTGGCCGGCGGAGACGACCCAGCCCGGTGACGCGCTGCGCCACCTGCTGGCCGACATGGGCGGCGCGGCGGCGTACGACGGGGGCGACCTGACCGTGCGCGGCGGCGGCGCGATCCACGGCATCGACGTCGACCTCGGCGACGTCAGCGAGCTCACCTGTGTGATCGCGGCCCTCGCCGCGCTGGCCGACGGCCCGTCCCGGCTGCGCGGCATCGCCCACATGCGCGGCCACGAGACCGACCGGCTCGCCGCGCTGACCACGGAGATCAACGGGCTCGGCGGTGACGTGCGAGAGCTGCCCGACGGCCTGGAGATCCGGCCCAAGCCGCTGCGCGGCGGTGTCTTCCACACCTACGACGACCACCGCATGGTGATGGCCGGGGCGGTCCTCGGCCTGGCCGTGCCCGACGTCGAGGTGGAGAACCTCCCGACCGTCGGCAAGACGCTCCCCGAGTTCGGCGAGCTCTGGACGGAGATGCTCCGGTAACCCATGGCGCGCGACTGGGGAAAACTCGACGAGGACGACGTTCGGGTGCGCCCGGGCCGCGGCTCCCGGCCGCGGACCCGCCGACGCCCGGCCCATGAGGACGCCGTCGGCGGCTTCGTGATCGCGGTGGACCGCGGCCGCTACACCTGCCTCGTCGGCGGCGACGGCACCGGTCGCGCCGCGCGAAAGAAGGGCGACGGCCCGCGTACGGTCACCGCGATGCGCGCCCGCGAGCTCGGCCGCAAGAGCGTCGTCGTCGGTGATCGCGTGCGGCTGGTCGGCGACGTGTCCGGCCACGCCGACGCCCTCGCGCGGGTCGTCCGCATCGAGCCCCGCACCTCCACCCTGCGCCGGACCGCCGACGACACCGACCCGGTCGAGCGCGTGATCGTCGCCAACGCCGACCAGCTCGTCATCGTGACCGCCCTCGCGGATCCGCCGCCGCGCCCGGGGATGATCGACCGGTGCCTGGTCGCCGCCTACGACGCGGGCCTGGAGCCGCTGCTGTGCCTGACCAAGGCCGACCTCGCGGCGCCGGATCCGCTGCTGGAGACGTACGCGCCGCTGGGCATCCCGTACGTCGTCACGCGCAAGGACGAGCCGGTCGACCACCTGGACGAGCGCCTGGCCGGGCGGCTGAGCGTGCTGGTCGGGCACTCGGGCGTCGGCAAGTCGACCCTGGTGAACGCCCTGGTCCCCGACGCCGAGCGCGCCGTCAGCGAGGTGAACCCGGTGACCGGGCGCGGCCGGCACACGTCGTCGTCGGCGGTCGCGCTGGAGCTGCCCTCCGCGGATGGCTGGATCATCGACACCCCGGGCGTGCGCAGCTTCGGCCTGGCCCATGTCACGCCCGATGACATCCTGGGCGCCTTCCCCGACCTGCTCGAGGGCGCCGCTGAGTGCCCGCCGCACTGCACGCACCTACAGGACGACTGCGCCCTCGACGCGTGGGTCGCGGCGGGGCACGCCGACGCGGCCCGCCTCGACTCGCTGCGCCGTCTGCTCGCGGCCCGCGAGGGCGACGACACCGACTGACCCGGCTCCGGCCACGCCTGCGGAGGCGGGCCCACCGTTCCTGGGTCCGGCAGGGCCACCCTGAAAAGGTGGATCTCTCGGATGCTGGACGGCATGGACAAGCGAGCCGAGCTGACGGAGTTCCTGCGCACCCGGCGGGCGCGCCTGCGGCCCGAGGACGTCGGGCTGCACCCGTACGGCGGCCGGCGGCGGGTTCCGGGGCTGCGCAGGGAGGAGCTGGCACAGCTCGCCGGGGTGAGCGTCGACTACTACGTACGCCTCGAACAGGGCCGGGCGGTCAACGTCTCGGAGGAGATCCTCGAGGCCGTGGCCCGGGCCCTCCTGCTGGACGACGACGAGCGCGCGTACCTGCGCAACCTCGCCAAGCCCACACGGTCCCGGCGGCGGCCGCCGCGGACCGAGCGCGTACGGCCCGGGGTCCGGCGGCTGGTCGACATGGCCGGAGACGTCCCGGCGTACGTCGTCGGGCGGCGCTGTGACGTCCTGGCGTGGAACCGCCTGGCGGCGGCGTTGTTCACCGACTTCGACGCGCTCACGCCGCCGCAGCGCGACTGGGCCCGGCTGATCTTCTTCAACGAGGACGTTCAGGCGGTCTTCGACGACTGGACGGTGAAGGCGCGGGAGACCGTCGCCTACCTTCGGCTGAAGGCCGGGGAGCACCCCGACGACCCAGAGCTGGCGGCCCTCGTCGGGGAGCTGTCCGTCAAGAGCGAGGACTTCCGCCGCTGGTGGGCCGACCACAACGTCAAGGACAAGAGCAACGGCCGCAAGATCCTGCACCATCCGCTGGTCGGCGACCTCATTCTGGACTACGAGTCGCTGCGGCTGCCGGACGATCCGGACCAGGTCCTCGTGCCTACACCGTGGAGGCGAACTCCCCATCGGAGACGAACCTGCGCCTCCTGGCCTCCTGGAACACCGAGGCGCCGGTCGGGTGACCGGACCCGGCGCCCCGCCGACCGGACCCGCCCGACCGGCGAGTGCCCGTCGACCGGCCGCCGCGAGCCGAGCCGCCGGTGTTCGCCGGCCGGTCGCCGCCATCCGGTCGCCGCGGGTCGAGCCGGCGCAGGTCAGGTCGCCGCGGGTCAGGTCGTCTGCCGGAGGCCGAGTTCGTCGATGCGGGCCAGTAGGTCGGCGGGGTCGGCGTACACGCGGAAGGCGCCCGTCCGCTCGAGCTCCTCACGGCCGTAGCCGCCGGACTGCAGGCCGATCCCCAGGGCCCCGGCGCGGCGTGCCGCGAGGAGGTCCCACACGCTGTCACCGACCACCATGGTGTGCTGCGGATCGACCCCGACGAGGGCGGCCGCGGCGAGGAAGAGGTCCGGGTCGGGCTTGGCGAACCGCACCATGTCCCGCGTGATCATCGGCGTGTCCTCCGGCAGCCCGAGCATTCCCAGCGCCGTGTGCGCCGTCTCCATCCGGCCGCTCGTCGCGATGGCCCACGGCACACCGCGATCGGTGAGGAAGCCCAGGAGGTCGGCCGCGCCCGGCAACGCTCGTACGGAGTCGACCTGGTCGAGGTAGGCACGGGCGTGCAGATTCTGCAGCTCCTCGATCTCCGCGGGGGTCAATGACACGCCCGTCTCGCGCAGCAGGGCCGACACGAACAGACCACCGCTCATGCCGATGCGCCGATGGATCCGCCACACCGACAGGTCGATCCCCACGACCGTCAGCGCGTTACGCCAGGCGATCACATGCTGGTACACGCTGTCGATGAGAGTTCCGTCAAGATCGAACAGCAGCGCCGGCGTCGGAGGTTCGGGCATCGGCCTGGACTCGGAAGATATTAGGGTGTTCACGCCGTCTAGTGTCTCTGCCACGGGCGCTGTCGCGATACCGTTGCCCTTCGTGGCGGACTATTCGGATGACCTGCGACTGGCACACGTCATGGCTGACGCGGCCGACGACGTCGCCACGCGACGGTTCCGGGCCCTTGATCTGCGTGTCGAGACCAAGCCCGACCTCACCCCGGTGACCGACGCCGACCGGCTCGTCGAGGAGTCACTGCGCAACACGCTGAAGCGGGCCCGGCCGCGGGACGCCATTCACGGCGAGGAGTACGGGCGCACCGGCTACGGCCCGCGCTGCTGGGTCATCGACCCGATCGACGCGACCAAGAACTACGTGCGCGGCGTGCCCGTCTGGGCCACGCTGATCGCCCTCATGGAGGGCGACGAGGTCGTCGTCGGGCTGGTGTCCGCTCCCGCGCTGAACCGCCGCTGGTGGGCCGCTCGGGGCGGCGGCGCCTGGACCGGCCGCAGCCTCGCCAAGGCCACCCGCTGCCGCGTGTCGGGCGTCACGGAGCTGGAGGACGCGTCGTTCTCCTACTCGAGCCTGACCGGCTGGGAGGAGCAGGGCCGCCTCGACAAGTTCGTCGACCTGGGCCGCAAGGTGTGGCGCACTCGGGCGTACGGCGACTTCTGGTCGCACGTGATGGTCGCCGAGGGCGTCGTGGACGCCTCGGCCGAGCCCGAGGTCTCCCTGTGGGACGTCGCGGCCGTGCAGATCATCGTCGAGGAGGCGGGCGGGATCTTCACCGACCTGTCCGGCGTGCCCAGCCCGGACGGCGGCAGCGTCGTCTGTAGCAACGGCCTGCTGCACGCCAAGCTCCTCGAGCAGCTGGGCGGCGGCCCGCTCACCCTCCGAGTCTGAGCCGCCCGGAGGAGTTCCCGGGGCGTACGGCGCCGCGTGAGCACGTTACGGCGCCGCGTGAGCGCCTCTGAGGGCCTCCTGACGCCCATGTGGGGTGCCTGACCAGGTCGGCGCAGGTCGATTCCTCGGCGGGGCCCTCCGAAGTCCGGCCGCCCCGCGACGATCACCTTTCGAGAGGCGTACACCCAGGCCGAAGAAGACGCCCCCGACCATGCGGCGCCGCGCCGCCCGGCGCCGGCGCAGCCACCGGCCGATCCGTCCGGGGAGTATGCCGACGGGGCCGTTCAATCGGGTCATCGCGTCCTCCGACCGGATCGATCAGCCACTTTGACGTCGGTGTCGACGTAGCAGGCCCGGCATACCGGTCATCGCCCCGTCAACGTTGACGGCAATGTGACCACAACGGCGGCAACGTCACCGCAGAGGGGGCATGTCCCGCCACGACCAACTCCATGCCACCAGGCCAGCGGTGCTGCACAGCGACGTCTACGGTCTGCTGCTTCGGGGGGTATGGGCGGCGATCGCACTCGTGCTCGTGACCGCCGGGATTGGCGTGGTCGGTGTTGTCGCCGCGATCAAGGTGTTCCGTGGTCTGCGGGAGAATGAACCTCGGTCGGCGCGGCGCCCACCACCACCGAGGTCACCTCGGGCGTCGGCATCGCCGTCAGCGGCCCCTCCCGGGTGGCCGGCCGCCGCCGTACGGCCATGCCATCCAGGAAAAGAAGATATATCGCGGATTCCGGAACACCGGTCGCGGTGGTAGTCGTTCTTCTAGACGAAGTCCTCGGAACGGAGGCTGTCGTGGGACGCACCGGATATGTCGTAGGCGGAGTGGCCGTGGCGCTGATCGCCTGGTGGCTGCTGCCCGGATGGGTGACCCTTTTGATCGTGCTCGGCCTCATCGCCGCGCCGGTCGCCGGCTACCTGATGCTCGACCCGTCCCAGCGACGGCGGCTGCGCGGGCAGGCCCGCAAGCGGCTCGGGAGCTGAGCGACCGTCCCGGCCACAGCGGAGCAGAGGCCGCGGTCGACGGTCGGCCCGGCGGCCAGGTCGTCGACCGGCCGCCGGGGCGTAGCGCTCCTGGGCGCCGTACGCGAGCAGGAGCGAGGTGCACGCCGAGCAGTGCCGGACGCGCGGGTCAGCGCGCGAAACGCTCGTCGAGCCCCTCGCGCATGTCCTCTGGCAGGTCGTGTTTGCCCGCCTTGATGCGGTCGAGAAAATCACGCCATGCGCTCACGCTGAAGAACAGTTTTGGACCGTCAGGGTCCTTGCTGTCGCGAACCGCGATGACGCGCTCGCCCTGGCCCTCGTTGGACACCACGCACCTCAGTTCCCCGGGCGGTCGGATGACCGCTGACGCACCGCCTGCTGAACGGCACGGCTAAAACCTAGCAGGCACCGACCGTATCGAACCCGCTCTTCCCAGTTCCGGACCGGCTCGAAAGGGCGAATTCGGCAGGCCACCTGACGCGGCGTGCGGAAGATCGTAAAGGCTCGCCGCAGGCCGGCACGCGCACCCGCGAGTAGGCCGTCGAAGTAGGGAGACCGTCGTTCATGGCCTGAACGCAGGAAAGCCCGCCAGATACCTGGCGGGCTTTCCTGATCTATGTAAGTGTCCGGCGGCGTCCTACTCTCCCACACCGTCTCCAGTGCAGTA
>NZ_JBFAUT010000012.1:0-169367 GCF_040679475.1 Actinoallomurus sp. NPDC052274 | reverse complement strand
GACAGACGCACCGGGATGTCGGAGACCGCGTCATCGTCGAGGTAGTCGACGAACCGGTAGGTGCCGTCGTCCAGCCGGGCCAGCGCCGCTCGCGCCTTCTCGGCCGTGTAGTCCACCAGGTCCTGGTACGCGTCCAGTACGGAGTCCACGCCGTGCTGGGCGATGACGCCGGCGAGCCGGTCGCGCCCGGTGCCCAGCGCGGCGCGCATGGCGCGGATGTCACCGAGGTTGGCCTCCGGGGTCCGGCTGTTGGCGGTCAGGAACGCCTCGACGTCGCGGTTCACCTCACCGGCCCGTACGAGCTTGACCGGCGGGATCTGCAGCCCCTCCTGGAAGATCTCGTCGTTGACCGGCGACAGGCTGCTGGGCACCCGGCCGCCGATGTCGGAGCAGTGGATGAACGCCCAGCCGTAACCGACGAGCCGCCCGTCGTGGAAGTACGGCTCGATGAGCTGGATGTCCGTCAGGTGCGTGGCCAGCCCGCCCGAGGTGTACGGGTCGTTCGTGATGATCACATCGCCCGGTTCCAGCGGGCCGGCGCGCTCGACGGCGGTCAGCACGTTGAGGCCGACGAACCCGGAGACGCCGATGCCCCGTGGGTAGGCGACGAACCCTCCGTCCAGTCCGGCGACCGCGCAGCAGAAGTCCGCGGTCTCCTTCACGTACAGGGACCTGCTGGTCCGCTGCAGGGTCAGGCACATCTCCTCGGTCACCGCGCCGAGCTTGTTGCCGACGATCTCCAGGGTGACGGGGTCGAGCCGCATGATCAGGTCCTCCGGCGCAGGTGCAGGTTGCCGGCCGAGTCGACGTCCGCCGACCAGCCGGGCGGAATGAGCACGGTGGTGTCGTCCTGCTCGACGATCGCGGGTCCGGACAGGCGGTCGGCGGCGCGCAGCCCGGCCCGGTCGAACACCCGGGCGGTGAAACGACCGCCGGTCAGCAGGACGGACCGGTGGCTCGCCGTGCTGGGCGTCCCTTCGCCCCGGGGCACGGCGGGCGGTGGGATCTCACCGGTCGGGGCCACGATCGCCAGCCGGGCCGTGCCCAGCTCGATCGATGCCTCCGGGTCGCGGAAGCCGTACAGCCGCTCGTGCCCGGCGTGCAGCGCCTCGGCCACGGACCCGGCCTCGAGCGCGGCGCCGTCGAGCGGCACCCGCAACTCGTACGCCTGGCCCTCGTACCGCAGATCCGCGGAGAACAGCAGCTCGGGCGGGCCGGTCGCGGCTCCCTGGGCGGCCAGCCAGCGGTGCGCCCGGTCGGCCAGCTCCGCGAGGATCTCACGGAGCCGCGCCGCGCTGTCCTCGTCGAGCCGGCGCCGGATGCTGCGCGCGAAGTCGCGCCGCAGATCCGCGCCTGCCGCTCCGAGCGCGCAGAAGGTCGCGGCGGTGGGCGGCACCACGATGTGCGCGATCCCGACCTCCTCGGCGAGCATCGCGGCGTGGGTCGGCCCGGCGCCGCCGTACGGGACGAGCGTGAACCGAGCGGGGTCCAGACCGCGCTGCGCGAGGGTCTTGCGCAACTCGGTGGCCATTCCCGCGGTCGCGACCCGCAGCGCCGCGAGCGCGGCCCGCGCCGCGGCCTCGCCGTCACCGGAGTCCCACCCGAGGCGGGCCGCGACGCCGGCCAGCGCCCCGGCGGAGGCGTCCGCGTCGAGGCTCATCCGGCCGCCCAGGAAGACGGTCGGGTCGATGATCCCGGTGAGGATGTAGCAGTCGGTGACGGTCGGGCGGGTGCCGCCGCGTCCGTACGCGACCGGGCCGGGGTCCGCCCCCGCGCTGTCCGGCCCGACCTTCAGCACGCCCTGATCGTCGACCCAGATCACGGAGCCGCCGCCCGCGCCGATGGCGGTGACGGCCACCACCGGCAGGATCAGCGGCAGCCCGCCGATGGTCGTGTGGGTCGTGAACTCGGGCCGGCCGGCGACCGCGACGGCGATGTCACTGCTGGTCCCGCCCATGTCGAAGGTGACGAGCCGGTCCAGGCCCGCTCCTCCCGCGCCGGCCAGCCGGGCCGCCGCCATCACGCCGGAGGCGGGCCCGGACAGCACCGTCTCCAGAGGTCTGGCGGCGGCCGCCGCCAGGCCCAGCGACCCGCCGTTGGAGGCGGCGATGTAGATCGGCGCGGTGACGCCGATGCCGGCGAGACGCTCGGCGAGCCGGTCGAAGTAGTCGCGCATCAGCGGCTGGATGTAGGCGTTCAGGCAGGCCACGAGGGTGCGTTCGTACTCACGGACCTCGGGCCAGACGCTCGCGGAGGACGCCAGCCGCATGCCGGGCAGCCGCTCCCGTAGCCGCGCGGTCACCTCCTCCTCGAACGCCGGATCGGTGTAGCTGTGCAGCACCACGACCGCCGCGGCCTCGGCCGAGGCCGCGGTCAGCGCGGCGGCCACCCGGTCCAGTTCGGCGTCGTCCGGCACCGCCACTCGCTCGCCGCCCGGCCCGAGCCGTGCCGCGACCTCCACGATCCGGTCGCGGGGAACGAGGGGCTCCTCCTTGCCGGCGTACAGGTCGAAGGAGGAGGGCATCCGGCTGCGCCCGATCTCCAGCACATCCCGGTATCCCTCGGTGACCACCAGCGCGATCTGGGCCCCGCGCCGCTGGATGACGGCGTTCAGGCCGATCGTCGTGCCGTGCGTGACGCTCGTCAGATCCCCGGGCGACAGACCCGCCGCCGCGACGACGGCGGCCAGGCCGTCGGCGACCGCCCGCGACGGGTCGCCGGGCGTGCTCGGCTCCTTGTGATGCAGCACCCGGCCGTCGCCGGGCACCGACAGGACCACGTCGGTGAACGTTCCGCCGACGTCGATTCCCACCCGTACCTCGGTCACAGCACCTCCGATATCCGGGCGAACCGATCGGCCGCGATCATCACGATCACGCTGGCCGCCATGAGCAGCGTGGACACCGCCGTCACCGACGGGTCGAGCTCGAACTGCACCGCGGAGAAGACGCGCAGCGGCACCGTGGTGGTGTGCGCTCCCGCCACCAGCGCGGTGACCGCCACCTCCCCCAGTGAGGTGACCGCGGCGAGCAGCGCGCCGGCCAGGATGCCGGGGCGCAGCAGCGGCAGCGTCACGGTGCGAAAGATTCGGGGGCCGCTCGCGCCAAGGCTCGCCGCCGCCCGTTCGAGAGTGGGGTCCAGCCCGGCGGCGCTGACCATCACGGAGCGGACCACGAACGGCAGCGCGACCAGCGAGTGGGCCAGCCACAGTCCCGGCACCGTGTCGATCAGCCCGAGCCCATGGAGGTAGTACAGCAGGCCGAGCGCGGTGATGACCTCCGGCACCATCAGCGGCGAAAGCGCCAGCCCGCGCAGCAGGCCACGACCGGGGAAGTCGCCGCGCACCAGCCCGTACGCCGCGAGCGTACCGAGCACGACCGTGGTGGGCACCACGAGCAGCACCAGCAACCCGCTGAGCCGGAACGAGACCAGCCAGTCCGGCGAACGCAGCACGGCCGCGTACCAGCGCGTGGAGAACCCCTGCGGCGGGAACGCCACCGAGGCGCGCGGGTTGAACGAGCTCGCGACCAGCACCACCAGCGGCGCGAGAAGGAACAGGAAGACCAGCGCCGCCAGCAGGCGGCCAGCCATGGAGGCGAGGCGGCCGGCGGACACTCCCGTCCGGCCGGTCCGCGGAAGGTCAGCCATAGAGACGGCGCTCCCAGAGTCGGAAGGCGGTGCCCAGCACCGACGTGGAGACCACGGTGATCGCCAGCAGCGCGAAGCTCAGCGCCGCCGCGACCGGGTAGTCGTAGACGGTGGACACCTGGTCATAGACGCGGATTCCGGCCAGTGGCTGGTTCACGCCGCCGACCAGCAGCGGAGTGATGTAGATCCCCATCGCCAGCGCGAAGACGACCAGCGCGCCGGTGACGACCCCGGGCAGGCTGAGCGGCACCGTGACGCGGGCGAACGTCCGTACCGGGCCGGCCCCGAGGCTCTGCGAGGCCCGGTGGACGTCGCGGTCCAGCCCACCCAGCGCGGTGGCCAGCGGAATGATCGCGAAGGGCAGCAGTACGTGGGTCACGGACACCACGACCGCGGTGTAGCTGGTCAGCAGGTGTGCGGGCTGCCGCAGCAGGCCCGTCGCGACCAGGGCCCGGTTCACCGGGCCCGCCCCGGACAGCAGCACGACCCAGCCGTAGCTGCGCACCACCACACTCGTCAGCAGCGGCGAGATCACGATGACGAACAGCACCGTCCGCAGCACCCCCGGACGCCGGCGCGCGAGCGCGTACGCGGCCGGGTAGGCCAGCACCACGCACAGCACGGTCACCAGCAGGGCGGTGATCACCGTACGGCCGAGAGAGGTGTAGAAGTACGACTCGGTGAACACGCGGCCGTACTGGTGGAACGTGAAGCCCGACAGCGCCGTGTTGTTCGCGTCCACCGGGCGAAGGCTGAGCCGCAGCAACTGCACGAGCGGCACGAGGAACAGCGCCGTCAGAAAGACGACGAGCGGCAGCGTGTACGCCGCACCGCGCCACCGTCTCGTCCGCCGGCCCGGCGCCTCCGGGGCCGCCTCGTCCCCCACCTGAGCCGTCACGGCCGATCGCCCCCGGAGTCGAGCACGACCAGGTCGGCCGGATCCCAGCTCAGGGTGACCGCGCTGCCGACACCCGGCGGGTCCACGCTGCCCGCCCCGGTGTCGGCGACCTGGACGGTCAGCGTCGGCCCGCCGGTCACGCGCACCTCCACCTGCCAGGCGTCGCCGGTGAACGCGCGGTACGCGACCGTCCCGGTCGCCCCGGCGCCCGCCTTCGCGGTGTCCCCGTGGACGAGCCGGATGCGTTCGGGCCGGATCGCGATGACGGCCTCGCGCCCGGGCACCAGGCCCGGCGCGTCGAACGTGACCCCGCCCGCGTCGAGGGCCGCGTCCTCGCGCACCGTGCCCTCCAGCACGTTGGCGGCGCCGATGAACTGGGCCACGAACCGGGTCGCGGGCCGCCGGTACACCTCGTCGGGCGTGCCGAGCTGTTCGAGCCGGCCACCGTTCAGCACCGCGATGCGGTCCGACAGCGACAGTGCCTCTTCCTGGTCATGGGTGACGAACACCATGGTGGTGCCGACGCGGCGCTGGATCGAGCGAAGCTCCACGCGCATCTCGCGGCGCAGTTTGGCGTCGAGGTTGGACAGCGGCTCGTCCAGCAGCAGCACCGCCGGGCGGGTGGCCAGCGCGCGGGCCATCGCCACCCGCTGCTGCTGCCCGCCGGACAGTTGCCGGGGACGCCGCCCGGCGTACTCCTCCAGCCCGACCAGGCGCAGCGCCTCATCGACCCGTTCCGCCCGCTCGGTCCTGCCGAGCCTGCGGACCCGCAGCCCGTAGGCGACGTTGTCGGCGACGGTCAGGTGCGGGAACAGCGCGTAGTTCTGGAACACCATGCCCAGCTCACGCCGGTACGGAGGCAGCCGGGTGATGTCGGTGCCATCGACCAGGATCCGGCCGCCGGCCGGCGTCACGAACCCGGCGACGCAGTTGAGCAGAGTCGTCTTGCCGCAGCCGCTCGGGCCGAGGATCGACAGGAACTCGCCCCGGCGGATGGACAGTCGTTCCAGGTCGAGCACCCGGACGCCGTCGTAGCCGGCGGTCAGGTGCTCGATCTCGACGTGACCGGCGCCGTCCGGTTCGCCGCTCTCCCCGGAACCGTACGGCGCGCCGGTCAGCTGAAGATCTGGTTCCACCGCTGCTGCCATTCGTTGAGCTTCGGGGTGGCGATCGTGTAGTCGACCCAGTTGAACGACTTGTAGACGTCCGGGCCGTGCTTGATCTTCTCGTCGAACGCCTTGCTGTAGTCGATCTTGTTGTTCGAGCCGGCGTACCAGTTGCCCTCGGCGAACGGCTTCTGGTGCACCGGATCGCTCAGGTAGTTCAGGAACTTGTAGGCCAGGTCGCTCTTCTTGGTTCCGGTCGTCAGGAAGTAACTGCTGAGCGCGCCGACCGCACCGGACTTGGGGTAGGTGAACCCGACCTTGGAACCGGCCTGGGCCATGGCGAAGGCCCGCCCGTCCCAGTACGGCACCACCCACGCGTCGCCGTTCTGGACGGCGGTCTGAACCGCGGTCGCGTTCGCCGGGTAGGAGGACACGCACCCCTTCAACTTCT
Organism: Actinoallomurus sp. NPDC052274; assembly: GCF_040679475.1. Taxonomy (NCBI): domain Bacteria; kingdom Bacillati; phylum Actinomycetota; class Actinomycetes; order Streptosporangiales; family Thermomonosporaceae; genus Actinoallomurus; species Actinoallomurus sp. NPDC052274. Next base: position 163,264 of record NZ_JBFAUT010000012.1, on the reverse strand, counting down.
TCAGCTGCGTGAACGCCCGGTCGACGGCGGCGGGATCGGACAGCTTTCCGCCCTCGCTGCGGACCAGCGCGCTGAAGAACTCCAGCCCGGGGTTGTACGTGAGGGGCGGCAGTGCGACGTGACCGCAGTACTGCTTGTCGAAGATGTCCTGCCAGTCGACCGGCGGCTGCTTGATCTTGTCGGTGCGGTACAGCAGCCCGGTCGAGCCGATGGTGAGCGGTACGCCGTACTGCGCGCCGGAGAGGTTGTCCACCTGCACCTGCACCGGGTCGAGCTCGCTCCAGTGGGGAAGCTTGCCGGTCTGCAGCGGCTGGATGAGCTTGGCGGCGGCGGCCGGCCGGGCCGCGTCGGGGGTGAACACGACGAGGTCGAACGGCGGGTTCTCACCGCCCGAGGCCCGCAGCTTGGTGAGCCATTCGGCATTGGCGCCCGGAACGAGGTTCACCTTGGCCCCGGTGTCGTGCTCGAACGGCTCGACGAACGACTTCTTGAACAGGTCCTCCCACGGCCCGGCGTACACGGTGACGGTGAGCTGATCACCGTTCTTGGCCGAACCTCCGGTGTCAGCGGTGTCCACCCCGCAGGCCGCGGCCGCCAGCAGCGCCAGCGCGCCGAACGAGGCGGCCAGCACCGATCGCCTTCTCACGTCTGTTCCTCCTTGCACGACCGGCCGTCGACCACGCGCGACGTGACTGGTCTCACCGACCCCGCGGGGGCTCGGCCGCACAAACCGCGCTTGCCGTCGTATCCGGTTCGACGACCATGTCCTCACCCGGAGCACCCCACCGCGGTCGGAGGGTTGCCGTCCAGCAAGCCGGGGCTTGACGCTGGAGCTCGTGACGGGAAGGACAATACCAGACAAAACAGGTCTTATTTCCTGGCAATGGCCGCGCGTGCCGGCCACGATGTCGGCACGGCTGCGGCGCACGCACACCGGCGCCTCTCCACCTGCTCGGAGATCCAGGCGGCAGCGTTCAGCAACGCGAAGAGCTCCATGCCCGTCGCATCCTGGCGGAGAGCACTGGCCTCGCAAGCCCTTGGCGGTCGGCCGGTCGCCGAGGCCTCTCCGCGGGCGCACAACTGAGTTGGCGCCGATGCCTACGGCACGAACCCGTCCGGGAGACCTGCGTCACTGGCCGCGGTGACGGCGTCTGACGAACACGCCGCCATGCGGCAGGAGAGGAACACCCGTGTCCGATATCTCGATCGTCATCGCGTCGCATTCCGGCTACGGCCACACCGCGCAGATCGCCACGGCCGTGGCCGACGGCGCGCGCTCCATCGCCGGGACGCACGTCCACCGCGTGGACGTCGCCTCCCTCAGCGACGCCGACTGGGAACTGATGGACGCTGCGGACGCCATCACTTTCGGCACCCCCACCTACATGGGCACCGCGTCGGGGGCGTTCCACGCCTTCGCCGAGGCCAGCAGCAAGCGGTGGATGACCCGCGCCTGGAGCAGCTCGCGGCGGGATTCACCAACTCCGGCTCCATGAGCGGCGACAAGCTGCACACCCTGCAGTACCTCTTACTCCTGGCGGCCCAGCACGGAATGCTCTGGGTGAGCCTGAACCTCCTGCCGGGCTGGAACACCACCACATCCAGCCCCCAGGACGACAACCGCCTCGGCTTCTACCTCGGCGCCGGCGCACAAAGCTGCAACGACACCGCCGCGGTCCACGACGCAGACACCAACACCGCTCGCCACCTCGGCCGACGCGTCGCCGAGCACACCCGCGTCCACCGCGCCGGACTGACCGCCGCAACGCACTGACACAACGATCCGTGAACCGCCCCGGCCGCCCCACCTCCGGGCCAGGAGGTCGCGGGCACCGTCAAGGAGCTGATCGACGCGGGCAAGGTGAAGTACTTCGGCCTCAGCGAGGCCGGACCCGAGACGATCCGCAAGGCGCACACCGTGCAGCCGGTCTCCGTCCTGCAGACCGAGTACTCCCTGTTCGAACGGGACGTCGAGCAGCTCTTCCCCACCCTGGACGAGCTCGGCATCGGCTTCGTCGCCCGCTGCACCGAGGGGCACGTGCCCACCTGGATCTGATGATCCACCCCGGATGGGATCTGACAAGCAATCACTGATCGACGTGCGGTTCCATCTCACAGTGCCGGTTCGGCCGGCTCTTCGAGCGGCCGCATCACAGCGGCCTTCCCCGTGAATCGCCGGGGAGTTCCTGATCCGATGGCGAGAGCGAGAATTGCGCCGAGAATCGCCGGTATCGCGAAGAGAACGAAGTTCCACTGCGGCGCGAAACCGGCGGCGAGTACCCAGCCTCCCAGAGTCGGGCCGGCGATGGCGCCGATCCGGCCTATTCCCAGCGTGACACCCACCGCGCTGCCCCGGGCGTCCACCGGGTAAGTGCGTGAGATGTACACGTTGATAAGCCCTTGAACGCCGAGCGCGCCTGCGCCGCCGATCATCACTACCGCATAGAGGATCGCCGGCGGCGACTTGACGCTCAAGCCGGTGATGGCGCCTGCGGCCACGACGAAACACGCGATGATGGGTCCTTTCGACCCAGCACGGTCGGCGAGTATCGCTATCGCGAGTCCTCCGACCGTCGCACCGAGATTGAGGAGCGTGAGGAGCGTCAATGAGGAGCCCAGGGGGTACCGCGCCGCCTGCATCAACTGCGGCAACCATGTGTTGATCCCGAAGATGAGCAGGAAAGAACAGATCACCACGCCGCAGAACAGCGTTGTCGTTCCCACGTACGGTGGCCGCAGCACAAGGCGGAATCCGCCGTCTCCAGGCGTCCTCTGCGCCTCAGCGGATGTCCGCCGATACGCCGGTGATTCGGGCAGCCATCTGTGGCTCATCACCAACAGCAGCAGTCCGACGCCACCGCCGACAAGGTACTCCAGCCGGAAATCAGATTTGTGCAGGAGGACGTTGGCCACCATGGCAGCCAACGATCCTCCTATCGTGACGCCGCATTGAACGATCGCTGAGTACAGGTTCTTTCGCGTCACCGGTGTGATCTCGAAGATCAGCGGTGTTATGGCGGGGTAGATCGCACCGACCCCCAGCCCGACCATGAATCGGCCGGCGCCGAACACCTGTGGATCGAGGGCGAACGCACACGTGAACATTCCCAATGAGACGGCCACGAGGCTGACCAACGCCGTTCGTCGTCGCCCGTATCGATCGGTGAGCTGCCCGACCAGCAGTGCCCCGAACAGCATTCCCACGGGTGTGAGACTGCCCAGCACGCCCAGCGCTGGTAGAGAAAGGCCCCATGGCCGATATCGGTGCAACAGCGGCGCCGTCGCGCCGAAGGCGACGAGGTCATACCCTTCCAGGGTCATGACGGCCAGCCCGATTCCCACAGCCTTCCGCAGCAGAGAAGACGGCGGCGCCGGTGATACGCCGGGTCGTGTTGTGCTCACGTACGGATTCCTCATCCTCTCAGGTCACGGCTTCGTCGTGACGTGCCTACAGTCGGGACGAACCCGTTCATGTGTGCAGGTGAAGGACCCGTACGGCGTTGCCGTGACCGATCTTCGCGCGGTCGGTATCGCTGAGCGGCGCCTGGTCGAGGAAGCGAACGGCCTCAGCGGTGTCTTCGAACGGGTAGTCGATGGCGAACATGATGGCGTCGGCGCCGATCGCCAGGACCGCACCGGCGAGAGCGGCCGGTGAACAGACGCCGCTGGTGGTGATCAGGATGTTGCTGCCGAAGTACTCCGACGGCTTCCGGGTGAGTGTCCGCTGTGCCTGGCGGGAATAGCGCGAGTCGAGCCGCGCGAGCTGGAAGGGCAGGAATTCGCCCATGTGACCGAGGATCATCCTGGCACGTGGGTGCCGGTCGAAGACCCCTCCGAAGATGATCCGGAGGGCATGTCCCCCCGTCTCGGCCGCCCAGCTCCACAGCGGGCCCTGCAACTCGGGACGGCCCGCGAGCACTCGCCAGGGCTCAGTCGGCGGGGCACCCGGGTGGAGGTACAGCGGAACGTCCAGGTCCTCTAGGGCGGCCCACACCGGTTCGTACCGCGGATCATCGAGATAGCCGCCTCCGGTGTGGTCGTTGACGAGCGCCCCGCTGAGTCCGAGTGAGCCGACGGCGCGGTGGAGTTCGGCCACGGCGGCCTCGGGATCCTGGAGTGGCAATGCGGCCAAGCCGCGGAACCGGGTCGGATGAGCGGCGATCACGCCGGCCAGGTGGTCGTTGGCCACGCGGGCATCCGTGACCGCCTGCCGGGCGTCGGTCACGCACTGGACACCCGGGGCGGTCAGCGAGAGCACTTGGATGTCGACGCCGTGCTCGTCCATGTCGTGCAGTCGGTAGGTCGTGTAGTCGCACAGCCGTTTCGCCCAGTCCTCGGCCCAGTGGCCGGCGGTGACCGTCCTGGGCACGGGGTATTTGGCCTGTAGTTCGGGAACGGCGAAGGCTTCTTCCATTGCGATGAGACCCAAGGCACATGCCTTTCTGCTGGCGCCGCACATTCGGCGGCTCTCAAATGCCTTCCGCCACACGTCTGTCGTGTACGCGGTCAGGGCATCAGGGTTGATGAACGACGGACGGCGGGGGCGGTCGCCGCCATTCGTAGAGCGCCTGGACGCCCTCGAACGACCGCGGGATTCAGAGCCGGTCGTCGACTGTGGCGTCCATATCGGAGCGGCACTCGGAGAAGGCTCCTTAGCCGTCCGTCTTCTCGGTGGGGCGGACGGCGTCAGAGCGAAGGTCGGCGGTCGGGTCGGCTCCGCGCATCCCGAGCAGTCCGAGCAGCGCGACGATGGCGATCGTCGCGCCGAGGCTGATCCATCCGGTGCCCAGGCCGAGGCCGTCCTGGCGAGACGAGGACAGCCAGTCGGTGATCGACGCGCCGAGCGGACGGGTGATGATGTAGGCGGACCAGAACGCGGTCACGGTGCCCAGGCCCGCCCAGCGGTACGCGGCGGCCGGGACGGCAATGGCGATGGCGAACAGGACGATCGAACCCAGGTACCCGAGGTGCAGCCAGTTGGCTGTCAGATCGCCGGCGACGGTGCCGAGCGCGAAGGTGGTCATCACCATCGTCCAGTAGAAGCGTTCCCGGCGTGGGGTCGTGATGCTGTGCACCGACAGGGTTCTCTCCCGGGCATACCACCAGACGAGAATCACGGCCAGCACGATCGAGAGCCCCACCGTCGTGACTAGGTACGGGAGGCCGACCACGAAGTCGAGAACGTCGGCGATCATGGTGCCGAAGATGGCCACCATGACCACGGCTGACCAGTAGATCCAGAGGCGGTAGCGATCGCTGCGGAATTGGGCGATCAGCGCGACCGCCAACGCGATTGCGGCGCCGCCCAAGGCGAGTCCCGGATTGAAGTGGCTGACGAGAAAATCCGAGAAGGTCTCGCCCATTCCAGTAGTGAGGATCTTGATGATCCAGAACAGCGCGGTGATTTCGGGGACCTTGGCGACGAGCCGCCGTGCGCCTGTGGCGCCAGGTGTCTGATCGTCGATTCCCGCGATGACGCTCATGCCCGCCGCCCGCCGTCGACCGACAACGCGATCCCGGTCACGAAGGACGCGGCGTCCGAGCAGAGCCACACCGCCGCCGCCGCGGCCTCCTCCGGCGTGGCCAGCCGGCCCAGCGGCGTGATCGCCGCCTGCCGCGCGATCATGTCGGTACCGGCCGCGACCTCCTCGAACCCGGGAGTGAGGGTCGGACCGGGACACACGGCGTTGACCCGGACGCCATCCGGCGCGTAGTCGACCGCGGCGACCTTGGTAAGCCCCACGACGCCGTGCTTGGCCGCCACGTAAGCAGGAGCGGTCGGGATCGCGTACAGACCCCCGTTCGAGGCGACATTGACGATCGCACCACCACCACGCCGCCGCAGAAGAGGCAACTCGTACCTCATGCACAAGAACGTCCCGGCCAGGTTCACGCGGACGACCCGCTCGAACTCCTCCAGCGTCATCTGATCCAGCCGACGGTGGTGCGAGGCCAGACCGGCGTTGTTCACGGCGAAATCGAGGCCGCCGTACGCCGCGACCGTCCGCTCGACGGCCGCCCGCACGGAACACTCGTCGGCGATGTCGACCGTCACGGCCAGCGCCTCCCCACCGCCCCTCCCGATCAGCTCAGCGGTCTCGGCCGCCGCGCCCTCATCGATGTCGAGCACCGCGACCGCGGCACCGCTCCTGGCGAACTCCAGCGCCGCCGCACGGCCGATCCCACTGCCGGCGCCGGTGACCAGTCCCGCCCTTCCGGGAACGTTCATTCGGGCTCAGACCTCCATCCGTTCGATATCCGTGAGGAACTGCTCTGACTGGGTGACAGACAGGGGACGGTCGAAGGAAACGACCATCAGATGGTTGATCACCCTTCAATTCTTGAGGGTGCACGCCGCCGGTGTCCAAGACCCGTTCGATCTTCGGTGATAACCTGGAGGCATGGTTGAACTGGAGACCCGCGAGCTCGAGTACTTCCTCGCCGTCGCCGACGAACTGCACTTCGGCCGGGCCGCCATCCGGCTCTCGATCGCCCAGCCGGCGCTGTCCAAGGCGATCCGGCGGATCGAGACCCGGCTCGGCGTCCAACTGTTCGTCCGCTCCAGCCGGCACGTCGGGCTCACCCCCGCCGGACAGGCGCTGCAGGAACACGGGCGGCACGCGCTCAACGCGGTCAACGCCGCCGTCCGCAACGCCCGGCGTGCCGGCGACCCCCACGCCCACCTGCGCCTCGTGCTCAAACCCGGCGGCGACGCCGGCCTGCTGTCGGGGATTCTCGCCGAGTACGCCCACCAGCCCGACGCCCGCCGGGTGGACATCCTGTTCAGCGGCCCCGCAGACCGCACCGACATCCTGCACGACGGCCGGGCCGACGTCGGCCTGCTCTACGTCCCATTCGATGACCTCGACGGCCTGGCCCACGAGACACTGCACACCGAGGACCGCGTGGTCATCCTCCCGGCCGGGCACCGGCTCGCCGGACGCGCCTCGGTACGGCTCTCCGATCTGGAGGGTGAGACGCTGCCGCGCTGGAAAGGCGTCCCCGGAGGCGACGGCACCGGCCCCGAGGTCGCCGACGTCACCCAACTGCTCCACATGATCACGGTGAGCCGGATGATCGGAGTACTGCCCCGCTCCCTGGTCGAACCACTCCCGGCCGGCCTGGTCGGCGTCCCGGTGACCGACACCCCGCCCAACCGCCTCGTCCTCGCCTGGAACGAACACGACCACCGGCCACTGGTCGCCTCGTTCGTCGCCGCCGCACTCCGGCTACGCCGGCACCGGACCCGATCGGCCATCGACACGCCTGAAGCACCGCCCGGATCGGACGACGAGCGGCTCGTATTGGAGGAGCTGCGGTGAGCGAGGCGGGCGTCCGCCACACCACCGCGAACGCCCGCCGACACCACTGTCCGTCACGGAGTGTGTCGTAGGGGCGTGGCGTCAAGGGTGGCGGTGGCGACCGCGGTCTCCACGGTCTTGGCCGCGAGCGCCCGCATGAGGTCCTGGCCGTGCGCGTCCGCGACGGTGACGTACAGCAGCCGCCCGTCCGCGCAGCAGGCGATGGGATAGCCGTCGCCGGTGTCGATGGAGTCGAGCAGCTCACCGTCGCGTACCTTGACGACGGCGTGGCCGGAGGTGGTGGCCACCCAGATGCCGCCGTCGTGGACAGGCCAGATGCCGTCCGGCCGGGCGGCCGGCCCGACCAGGGCGGCGAGGTCGGCGTAGGTACGGCGGCCGGACAAAGCACCGGTGGGGCCGACGTCGAACGCGGTGAGGCGTTGGGCGGCGGTCTCGGCCACGACAAGGGTCGTTTCGTCGTCGATGAGCGCGAGGCCGTTCGGGAACCGCACGCCCTCTGCGGCGACCCTGACGGTGCGATCTGTTCCGACCCGCAGCACACGCCCCGGCCGCGGTGCCTCGCCCTTGTGCGGGGCGTAGCCGACGTCGTCGACGTAGAGGTTGCCTGCGCGGTCGCCGACCAGGTCCCCCAGCGCTCCGGAGGCGAGCGCGGTGAGGTCGGCGTAGGTATCGAAGCCGGCGCCGTTCCAGACGCCGAGCCGCGGTTCGGTCATCATCGCGGCGACGAGCGTGCCGTCGGGGAGGAACCACAGGCCGTTGGCGGGTGAGTCCAGCTCGGTCGCCCTCCAGGTCCCGCCGGCGTCGGTCCACAGCCGGGAGGCCTGTGTGTCGGACACCCACAGCGCCCCGGCATGCCGCCGTGGGCCTTCGCCCCAGGTCAGTCCCGTCGCGTAGATCTGAAGGTCGCGGGTGTTCACGCCGAGACCTCCGCAACGGCCAGCCGCTGACGCAAAGCCAGGGTGGCGGCGTCGAGCGCCGCGCCGCCGCGGGTGAGTGCGTAGGTGTAGCGGTCGGGACGGATGATCGCGGCGTCGGCCTCATGGTCCCGCAGCCAGGCGGCCAGGTGTGGGCTGCGCAGCGTGATGACCGCCACGTCAAGGTCCGCCCAGGCGCCGCGGGTCCGATCGGTGACATCGGCGGCGACGTCCGGGGTGGTCAGGACGGCGAAGTCGTACCCGACCAGGTCATCGAAGCGGGTTCCGTCCGCAGTACGGGGCTGGGGGGCGAGGCGGTTGATCGCCTCCCCGGCGGTGTCGGCGAGACCCCGGCCCAGTGGCGGCCGGAGCCGGTCGAGGGTCTGGGGTTCGGTCACGTGGGGACGGTGCTCGGCGTAGCCGAACGCTTCGATCATGTTGGCTTGGCGCGCGGACTCCTCGATGAAGGGGCGCACATGGGCGGCGCGTTCCGCCTCGTAGGTGTCGAGCAGATCCGGCCTGCTCCGTCCGGTCACCACCCGCGCCAGCTTCCATGCGAGGTTGGCGGCGTCACGCAGGCCCGAGCACATGCCCTGGCCGAGCATGGGCGGCATCTCGTGGGCGGCGTCGCCGGCGATGAAGAGCCTGCCGTTGCGCCAGCGACCGGCCAGGCATGCGTGCCATTCGTAGACGTCGGTGCGTTGGATCCGGTAATCGCCCGGCGCCAGCCAGCGGGCCAGCAGCCGGTAGACGGTCGTGGGACGCTCGTACTCCTCGGCGTCGTCCCCGTCGCCGAGCATGAATTCGAACCGCAGCTTGGGCGGGAAGATGGGGCAGTACGTGACCGGCTTGTCGGCCTCGCAGACAATGAAGCCGTTGGTGGCCGGCAGCTCGGCCGGGTGCGCGAACGGATGAATGTCGACGATCAGCGAGCGCTGGGTGCCGTGCAGGTCCTCCACGTCGTGCGTGACGTACGGGCGCAGGAACGATCCTGCGCCGTCGGCCCCGACGATGTAGGCGGCCTGGAGGGTACGGGTGCCGCCGGTGGCGCGGTCGCTGATCTGGGCGATGGCGTGGTCCGCGGTCTGGCCCACCGCGGTGACCTGCCACCCCAGCCACAGTTCGGCGTGCTCGCTGGAGGCGAGCAGGCCCCGCAGGCGTGATTCGTAGTCGGGCTGGTGGAACTGGTAGTCGGCGTACCACGCCTGGTCCGTCTCGGCGTTCGGCGATCGCAGGGACAGGAACGGGTCGCCGCCGGGGTCGCGCAGTATCCAGCCGTCCATGCGCAGGAAGCCCGGTTCGAGGTCGGCCGCGCCGACGGTCTGCAGAGTGCGCATGATCTCATCGTCGATGTGGGTGGCGCGGGGATGGGGGCACGCGATGCGGTTCGGATCGACGACGGCGACGCGAACGCTCTTCATCGCGAGCAGGCGGGCCAGCGTCAACCCGGTGGGGCCGGCGCCGACGACGATCACGTCGTACTGGTCAGAGGTCGTGGCGGTCATGACGACTCTTTCCCGGAGGCTGCGGTTCAGGCGGGGTGGTGGGCGCCGGTCATCAGCGCGGCGAGATCCTCGGGCTCGATGAACGACGGTGGCGGCGGCGGCCCCCAGCTGTAGAGGCTCTTGGCGGCGTCCCACACCTCCGGGGTCCACAGCGCGTCGTCGACGACGCAGTCCAGGTCGGAGTAGTACTCGGAGAAGTTCCCGGCCGGGTCCTTGAGGTACCAGAAGAAGTTCGAGCCGATGTGGTGGCGTCCCAGTCCCCAGACGTGCCGTTCCGGGTGCCCGTCGAGCATCCGCGCGGCTCCCCTGCCGATCTCGTCGACGTCGTCCACCTGCCACGACGTGTGGTGCAGGAAGTTCACCGGCGCCTGCGTGACCAGCACGTTGTGGTGGTCGGTCGAACAACGCAGGAACGCCGCCATGCCGGGGACGACGTCACTGATCTTCAGACCGATCCCGTCGGTGAAGAACCGCTGAGTGGCCTCCTGGTCGAGCGAGCCGATCACGACGTGCCCGAGCTTGCGAGGTGTCACGGGGTGTTCGCGCAGGATGCCGGGGGCGCGGCCGGTGCCGCGGGCGGCCACGCCAGGGGCGTTGTACGGGGGTGCCGGCAGTGCCGGCTGGTGCAGCGGCCCGGTGACCTCGACGACGACGCGGACATCGGAGATCGGCTCGACCGCGGCCAGCCGATCCCCGTCGACCTCCGCCGTTACGCCGAGGCTCGCCAGTCGGCGGTCGATCCGGGCGATGTCGTCACGGTCGCCCGCGCCGATATTGATCTCGACCAGCCGCCGCGCCGGGGACGGCACGACGCGCAGCTGGCGCCCGCCGTCGACGGTGGTGAACCAGCCGTCGGAGTCCGGGGCGAGACCGAAGTCGGTGTAGTAGCGGGCGGTCTCGGCCACCTGCGGAACGCCGATCGTGACCGAGTTGAGCCTGTGCAGCGCCACTGTCATGTCCTTTCAGGCGACCGCGACGAACGTCTGCCGGATCTCGCCGACGCCGTCGATGGAGGAGACCAGCTCGTCACCGGGTGCGAGGAACCGTTGTGGGGTACGACCCGCGCCGACGCCGGAGGGCGTACCGGTGAAGATCACATCACCGGGCCACAGCTCGGTCACCGCCGAGAGCCTCGCGATCAGCTCGGGTACCGGGAAGATCATGTGCGAGGTTCGGGACTTCTGGACCTGCTCTCCGTTGAGGCTGCAACCGAGCACCAGGTCGTCCGGGTCCGGCAATTCGTCGGTCGTGACCAGGAAGGGGCCGATCGGACCGAAACCGTGGTGGGATTTGGCCAGGCTGAACTGCGGCACCGGTCCGATGGCCTGCAGTCGCCGCTCGGACAGGTCCTGGCCCACCGCCACTCCGGCGACGTGCCGCCAGGCATCCGTGGCCGGGATGTGCCTGCCACCGCGGCCGATCACGACCACCAGCTCCACCTCCCAGTCGACGTGGCCGACCGGCAGGGCGACCTGGGTGAACGGCCCGGCCAGGGAGCTGGCGAACTTGGTGAACACCGCCGGCTCCGCGGGAACGGCCATGTCCGACTCGGCGGCGTGGTCGCGGTAGTTCAGACCGATCGCGAAGATCTGCCGCGGCGCCGGTGCCGGGTTGCCGATGTCGCCGCCGGTGAATCTCTCGACCGGGGCGTCCGCCGGTGGCGTCCAGCCGCGGAACTGCTCCCACCGGTCGTACAGCTCGCCCGGATCAGAGCCGAACCGGCCGCCGCTGGCGGTCTCGATGTCCACGGCGTGAGCCTCGTCGACGATCACCTTCGCCCGGCCCGCGATGTTCCCGATCCTCATACGTCACCTTTCGCCCTCCAGGTGGCACGACTCCATGTCCGTGTCGCACAGCCTGCGCCCAAACATGCGCATCTGTCAATCAGATGCGCATCTAGATCTGAGATGCGCTTGCCAGCTAGGGTCTTGGACATGGCAGACCGAGCGAGTGGCGAAGGCGGTAGCAAGCAGCGGCGGGCCGAGCAGGTGTACCAGCGGCTGCGCGCGGACATCTTCAATGCGACGCTGGCACCGGGCCAGCGCTTGAAATTCCCGGACCTGTGCGCGACCTACGACATCAGCGTCGGCGTCGCGCGCGAGGTGCTGACCCGGCTGGCCGCCGAACGGCTGGTCGTGTCGAAGGCCCACCAGGGCTACACGGTCGTCGAACTCTCCGGCGACGAGCTGGCCGACCTCACCACCGCCCGCGTCCACATCGAGTCGTTGGTGTTCCGCGAATCGGTGCTGCACGGCGACGCGTCCTGGGAGGCGCAAGTGCTGGCCGCCCACCACCTGCTCTCCCGCACACCGCTGCCGACCGACGTGGGCAGCGACGCGATGCAGGAGTGGAGCCGGGCGCACGAGGCCTTCCACCAGTCCCTGCTGGGCGGCTGTCCCAGCCGACGGCTACGAGAGACCGCTCAGACACTGCGCGATGAGGCGGAGCTCTACCGCCGATGGGCCGGCCCATTGGGGACCGAGCCGGACCGTGACCTCGCCGGCGAGCACAAGGCGCTGGCCGACGCCGCACTGGCCCGTGACGCCGACCGTGCCGCCACGCTGCTCCGCGACCACATCGCCCACACGACGGAGATCCTGATCAGCGGTGTCACCGCCGCGTCCCCCGGCAACGGTGATGGGCAATGACCGAATTCTCGATCAACGAGCGCGCGACACCCGACTGGACGCCCTCTCCCGAGCGGATCGCGGCCGCCCGCATCAGTGACTTCGCCCGCGCTGCCGCCGACCGCACCGGCCTTCACCTCACGGGGGACTACCCGCGGTTGTGGGAGTGGTCGGTCAGCGAGCCGGGCGAATTCTGGGCCCTGGTCTGGGACTACTTCGACCTCCCGGCACGTCCCCCCGGCGCGGTGCCGCTGGCCGACCCGAGCATGCCGGGGACGACCTGGTTCCCCGGCAGCCGCCTGAACTACGCCCAAGAGGTCTTCCGCGGTCGCAGCGACACCGAGACCGCCCTGACCGTCGTCGACGAGCGATTCGTTCCTCGTGAGATCTCCTGGGCCGCCCTGCGCAGCCAGACCGCCTCGGTGGCGGCCACCCTGCGCGAACTCGGAGTCCGGCCAGGAGACCGGGTCGTGGGCTACCTGCCCAACGGCGCCGAGGCCGCCGTCGCGTTCCTGGCCACCGCCGCCATCGGCGCCGTGTGGGCGATCTGCGGCCTGGACTACGCCGCCACCGCGGCCGAAGCCCGGTTCGGTCAGCTGGAGCCGACCGTGCTCATCGCCGCCGACGAGTACACCAACGCCGGTCGGCGCATCGACCGCCGGGCGGAGGTCGCGGCGCTGCGGACGGCGCTGCCCTCCCTGAAAGCGACCATCCTGGTCGGAGGCGAAACCTCCGACACCCTTTCCTGGGCGGCCGTCTCCGACCGGGAGGGGACGCCACCGCTGCAGCCCCTCGACGTACCCTTCGACCACCCGCTGTGGGTACTGTTCTCCTCCGGCACCACCGGCCTGCCCAAAGGCATCGTCCACGGCCACGGCGGCATCGTCCTCGAGCAGCTCAAGACCTCCGCGCTGCACCTGGACCTGCACGCCGGCGACCGGGTCCTCTGGCACACCACCCCCAGTTGGATGATGTGGAACTCCATGGTCGGCACGCTGCTGCTCGGGACGAGCATCGTCTGCTACGAAGGCAGCCCCACCCATCCCAGCACCGACACCCTGTGGCGGCTGGCATCGCTTACCGGAGCGACCCTGCTGGGCACCAGTCCCGGCTACCTCGCCGCCTGCCGCAAGCACCACACCGATCCCGCCGCGCACGACCTGAGCGCGCTCACCCGGCTCGCCGTAACCGGCTCCGCCTTCCCCGCCGCACTCCACCGCTGGGTCGCCGCCCGACTGGACCCCGCAGTGCAGATCGGCTCGATCAGCGGCGGCACCGACGCGTGCACCGCCTTCGCCGGCCCCGTCCCCACCCACCCGGTATGGGCAGGGGAACTGTCGGCACCGTGCCTGGGGGTGGCACTCGACTGCTACGACGACCGCGGCCGACCGATCCGCGGCCAGGTCGGCGAACTCGTCCTGCGGGGGCCCCTCCCCTCGATGCCCCTCCGGTTCTGGAACGACCCAGAAAGCAGCCGATACCGCGCCGCCTACTTCGACCGCTTCCCCGGAGTGTGGCGCCATGGCGACTGGATCACCACAACCGACCACGGCTCGGTCATCATCCACGGCCGTTCCGACGCCACCCTCAACCGGCACGGCATCCGCATGGGCAGCGCCGACATCACAGCCCCGGTCGAACGCCTTCCCCACGTCGGCGAAGCACTCGTCATCGGCCTTGAAGAACCCGACGGGGGCTACTGGATGCCCCTGTTCGTCACGCTCACCGACGGCCGACGACTCGACCAGCATTTGCGCGAGCAGATCCGCGACACCATCCGGCGACACGCTTCACCGCGCCACGTGCCCGACGACATCATCGTCGCTCCCGCCATCCCCCACACCCGGACCGGCAAGAAGCTCGAAGTCCCCATCAAACGCATTCTGCGCGGCGAACGACTCGAAACACTCATCGATCCCACCAGCGTCGACAACGCCGACGTCCTCGCCTGGTACGCCATGATCGGAGCCCAGCGCCACGTCTCGGCCAACGACCGGCACATCCGCTAGCGGTCAGGGGTCAGCACGGGTCGGTCATCGGCCCGTTTGACCATCACGGTAGGCGGCGTCGAGGACATCTCGCGCGCGTTCCCACGAGCCAGGTACCAGGTGCCCGTAGATCCGGTAGGTGACCTCGATGCTCTTGTGCCCCAGCCAGCGGGAGACATCGGTGATGGGAATCCCTCGGGACAGGGCGAGCGAGGCGTAGTAATGACGTAGCGAGTGCGGCACGAACCCATCCGGAAGATTCGCGTCCTTGGGGTCCATACCGCTCACCTCGTTATCAACGCGAACTTCAACGAAGCGGTCCGTACACCACCGAGTTCGCCAAGGCCGCCCAGTAACGGCAGACGGCCCCGGACCGTCGGGTCCGGGGCCGTCGGGTCCGGGGCCGTCGTCGGCTCTGCTAGACGGTGTGCCGCAGGACGATCGTCAGGTTCTTGGTGCCGGCCGGAACCCGGACCGTACCGGCCTTCTGGTCGACGACCGCACCGTTGACCGACACGTTCACGATGTTGTCCCGCAACGCCGGCAGCTCGACGCTGTACGCCGCGACGTCCGACGCGTCACCGCTGAACTGGATCAGCACCGCCTTGCCGGCCGTCTTCAGCTGGTAGCCGACCCGGCCGCCGCTCTGCACCGGGTACCGGTCGAGCCCGATCTTCTGGCCGGTCCGGAGCCACTCGTTCGGTACTCCGCGGCCGATGATCAGCGACCCGTCCGACTTCTCGGCGATCAGCGAGTCGAACAGCACCTTGGTGGCGGTCGACTGACCCCACATGTGCTGGTTCGAACCGCCGCCGCCCCGGGCGTGGTCGATGTCCCACGGCGAGCTCGCGCTCGGGTAGTCGACGCCCTCCCACCAGCCGAACGGACCGCTCATCGCCTTGTCGATCATGTACTGGTAGGCCTTGATCCCCAGGTCCCGGTACTGCTCACCGCGCAGCGCGGAACTGCCGTACCCGGCGTTGTACGCGCTGGAGAAGTACCCGTGCGGGTAGCCGCCGAAGTTGTAGATCGAGTCCGAGATGCCTTTACGCCGGTCGAAACCGTGCGTGTAGGTGGCGTCGATCTTGTCGATCATCGTGCCGGTCTGCTCGGCGCCGAACAGGTAGCCGTCCCAGGCCCACCGGCCGAACAGGAACATCGAAACCCAGTTCGCGTCCCGCGGGTCCTTGCGCGGACCGGTCTCGTTCGGCTCGACCATCGAGATCGGGATGTAGTCCAGCCCGTACTGCTGCATGGTCTGGTCGATCCGGTTGGTCGCGACCTTCAGCAGGTCCTCGTACTCCGCCTTCGCCCACGCCGCCTCGTCGGTCTCGCCGAGCGCCGTGGCCAGGTACCGGTAGGTGGTCAGACCGGTGAGCGCCGACCAGTTGTCGATCGTCCAGTACCCGTGCGAGTCGATCGCGTTGGTCTGCTTGATGATCCCCTTGCCGCCGTCGATCCGGTCGGTCTCGATCGTGTGCGTGTTCTTCTTGATCGTCTCGAACCGGTTGCGGACGAAGTCCTTGTCACCGGTGCGCTGCAGGTACAGGGCGTACGGCCAGCTGTACTTCCACTTCGCGTCGTCGTACTGCAGCTGTGCCGGCAGCGTGGACAGGTAGTCCTTCGCGTACGTGAAGTCGCCGATCGTCAGGAGCGTCGACACGATGCCGATCGTGTCGTGGTCGTACATCTCGTCGTACCCGTTCTCGCCGACGTGCAACTGCTTCTCACCGTTGACGTCGTCGCGGATGATCAGCGTGTAGATGTAGCCGGCCTTGTACGCGTTGATCAGCCGCTTGTCGGGCAGATCGGTGATGTCCGCGATCGCCGACAGCCGGGTGTTCCAGTACTGGCGCATGTGGGCGTAGTGCTGGTCGAGGCCACCGAGCCGCTGCAGCTGTGTCGCGGTCGGCCAGTCGTACGTGCCGTCGAACCGGTCGGCGGCGACCGCGTAGTCGCGAACCACGGTCCGGCCGGCGTCGATCGTCGTCACGGCCGGGTCGGCCGCCGCGGTCAGCGGGGTCAGCTGGTTCGAGACCCGGGGCAGCCGTGCCTGCTTCGCGGTCGTGTTGGTGACCGTCATCCGCGAGTACGCGACCTCGAAGCGGTTGCCACCGACAACGACCAGGTCGGCGAAGTTCTGCACCTTCAGGTCGAGGCCGTCCTTGGCGTACTCACTGACGAACGCCGGCAGGTAGCCCTCACTGTTGTACCACTTGATCTTGCCCGGGATGTTCGGGACCCCGAAGGTGATCATCGCGTTGCCCCGGCTGCGCAGCCGGTAGCTGCCGTCGATGAACGCGATCGGCGCGTTCAGGTCGCCCTCCCAGCCGAACGACGAGGTGAGCCCCGGGTTCGTCACGCTGGTGTACTCGGCGTTGGCCGCCGACGACATGGCCTCGTCGAAGGCTGCCTTGAGCAACAGGTACGACAGCCGCAGCTCGTCGCGCTGGGCCGAGTTGTTCGCGAGGGTCGACTTGGCCGAGGTGATCTCGTTGTCCAGCTGCTTCTGCGCGGACGCGGTCGCGGCGTACACGTCGGCGGCACCGGCCTGGGTGAGCAGGTCCTGGGTTAGGCGGCGGTAGCCGTCGGCCGACGTACTCGCCTGGGCCACGCCCGCGAGGGTGACGTTGCCGGAGCCGTTCGTCTTGCGGAGCAGCTGCGCACTGATCTTGGCGGAGTCGCCGGCGCCGAGGGTGAGGTCGAACATCCTGGTGACCGAGGCGTCGGTGCTGACCAGATCCGTACTCACGAACGTCGGCGTGGTCGCACCGTTGAGGTAGACCGAGATCTTCCCCGTGGCGCGCCAGGCGCCGGAGACGAAGCGCACCGTACGGCCTTCGGCCGCGGCCGGGACGGTGAGGTCGTAGCCGTACGGCACGGTCAGGTCGACGTTCTGGCTCGCGTCGTCGGCGAAGAAGATGCCGCCGTGACGTGTGCCCGGCTCGGCCGCGGTCGGCGTACCGTTCGTCCACGAGTAGCTGACCGGGTTGTCGTTCTGGGCGCCGATCGCGCCGCCGGCCTGCCGGTTCGTGACTGCCAGCCGGGGCGTCGAGTCCGGGACGCCCGTACGGCGGTTGACCGTCGAGCCGTCGAGGTGCAGCCAGTCGTCCGGGCCGTCGGCGGTCAGGTTCATCGAGACCGGTGCGGCGGTCGCGGTCAGGCTCGGGTCGGCCGCGGATTTGACCTGCGAGAGTGCGGCGGCGGACAGCGACAGGTTCCCGGCCGCCTGGAGTTTGGAGGCGAACTTGGCCGTGACCACGACGCCTTCACCCGGGCGGATGGTCACGCTGTAGCGCTTCACGGCCGCTGTCCCGCCGGCGGTGATCGGCGTGGTGTACGCCGTACCGCTGCCGTCGGCCGCTGCGACGGTGACGGCGCCGGTGGCCTGCCAGATCCCACCCACGAATACCAGGCGCCGTGGCGAGTCCGCGGCGGGCACCTTGATCCGGTAGCCGGCGTCGTGGGCGGTCGTGTCACCGACGGTCGTGGTGTCGTAGTTGAAGACACCGCCGGTGGTGACGTCCGATGCCGAGGTCGGTGCGGCACCGTCGGACCAGCCGAACGCGACCGGGCTGTCGCCCAGCTGGGTCCGGCCGCCGGCGGGGTTCAGGTCGTCGACGGTGATCGACGGTGTCCCGGCCTTGCGGTCGACGCCGGACCCGGTGACATGCACCCAGTCCAGGTCGCCGTACGTGGTCAGGTCCATGGCGCCGGCGACAGCGCGGCCGCTCGGGAGGTTCTCGACGTTCACCACGAACGGGTCGGCCGGCGGCGCTGCCGCCCGAGCTGTGGAGGTGGAGACCACTGCGGTCACCACGAGTGCCCCGGCGGCGACGGCCGCGAGCAGTCTCGGTCCGGCTCTCATCTTGTGTCCCTTCAGGTGGTTGGCACAGTGACGCGCGCCGGAGCAGCGACTTGGGCGCGTGCCGGAAGTTCGGTCGGTACTACGGCTCGCGGGTGCGCGGTCCGGGAAGGCTGGAGCCGCGGACGATCAGCTCCGGTTCCAGCAGTACGTGCTGTGGGTCGCGAGGATCGCCGGCCATCAAGCGGTCGACGGCCTGGATCAGGTGCCGGCCGACCTCGTCGATCGGCTGGCGGAGCGTGGTCAGGCCCGGACTCACCAGGGCGGCGGTCGGCGAGTCGTCGTACCCGGTGATCGCGACGTCGACCCCGGGCCGCAGGCCGCGCTCGTGCAGGGCGCGCATCACGCCGAGCGCGAGCGTGTCGGACGCGCAGACCAGTGCGGTGGCGGGGCGGGACGAATCGAGCATGCGGTGCGCGGCCTGGCGGCCGGCCCCCAGCGAGTCCACCACCGCGGCCTGCAGGTCGGTCTCGAGCTCGCGCTGCCGGCACGCTTCGAGCCAGCCCTCGCGACGGTCCTGGCCGAGCTCGGACTCGGTCAGCCAGCCGATGTGGCCGATCCGCCGATGGCCCTGCGCGGCCACGTGTTCGGTGGCGGCACGGGTACCGGCACGGCCGTCGACATCGACCCACGCCAGGCTGTCGTCGCCGTCCCAGGACCGGCCGAACGACGCGAACGGCACACCCCAGGACCGCAGCGCGGCGACCCGGTCGTCGTTGTGGTGCGTCTCGGCCAGGATGAACGCGTCGATGGACGTCTTCTTCAACAGGTCCCGGTACGCCTTGATCTCGCCGGCCGGACCGTCCTCGGCGTGACACAGGATCAGGTGGTACCCGGCCTCGACCGCGGCGGCGTTCAGTACGTAGAGGAAGTCGTCCATCAGCAACGACGCCTTGTCCGGCCGCGACGGGCGCATCTTGAACGCGATCAGCGACGAGCTCCGGTTCCGCAACGCCCGCGCCGACAGGTTGGGCTCGTACCCCAGCTCCGCCACCGCCGCCAAGATCCGCTTCCGCGTCTCCGGCGCCACCCGGTCCGGGTTGTTCAACGCATTCGATACCGACTGCGCCGACACCCCCGCCCGCCGCGCCACCTGCGCCAACGTCACATGCCCATGCGGCGCGGGCCCCCGAGACGTGTGCTGCGGAACCATCGCCATCCCCTGGGCAGATATTAACGTTAAAAAGATTGGCAGCAAGCTACTGAGTCCTCCCTGCTCCGTCAAGGGGTCGACCCAGAGCCTGAGGTTTTAACGCTAGACAGACAGCGCAGTCAGCTTCACTCACACCCGCAACCGCCGGACCCCCAACTGCTCGACCGCGATCGTCATTCCGCGCCCCGGCTCGCTCCCCTTCTCCCCCACCGCTTGGGCTGAAGCGGCGGAGGGCCCGAGACACATGACCTTCTGGCGGCCGGGTGGCAGGGCGGCGCCCTCACGCTCGAGCCGGTTCGGGCGCCCGGGGCCGGCGCCTGGCCGGGTCAGGGCCTTGACCATTCGCCGTAGTGCATTGCTACGTTCGCCGCCGCAGCGGCCTGAAGGCACTTCATAGGCATGCGGTCGACACCCCACGCCGATCAGATGCCTACGTCCTCGCCGCCAAGCCTCGGCGCGCGTTCTGAAAGCCGTCGGCTCCCCCGACGCCCGAGCATGACCTGACAGTGCTCCTGGAGTGCTCCCGATCCGTGCTCCCGATCCGTGCTCCCTCCGGGAGCGAGGAGCACCGGGAGCACACATGGTCGCTGAACCGTCCCGAACAGACGCCAAATAATCTCATTGGTACCCGCCGACCGACATCCGGGCCGCGGTCACCGCCCAGGGCACCGATTTCTTCTTCCCTTTCTCCGAGGCCGCTCGAACGCCGGTGGCGGGTTGTCTCCGGCCTGTGGTGACCGGATCCCGGCGCGCTTCGGAGCCGACGCGCCGACCTGCCCACCGCCGACCGGGGCGGGACCTGATCGGCGTGGGGGCGCAGACCTGCGGATGCGCCTTGACCGTCTCCATGAAGGCGAGTGTCGATGGGGGTCGCCGTGGGCGGGTGCCCGGCGATCGGCGGCCATCAGTTGACCGCTGCGGGCCGCCGTAGGTCCCGGGTGCCCGTTCGCGGCATCGCCCAATCGCCGACGTCGGCCTGGGCATCGCCGTCCTGTTCCGCTGCGGGGACGCGTCACCGGCCCTCCGGTGCCGCAGCGCCAGTTCCGTGGAAGGGGGCGGCGGTGAAGCCGGGGTTGTCGCTGGCGGGCATCGACACGCTGCCGGTCGTGATGGACCTGGTCAGTGCGGGCAAGGCCCTCGGACTGGGACGCACCAAAAGCTACGAACTGGCCAAGAACGGAGCCGCCAGAGTCGTTCCTGCGGGTCGGCCGCTCTCCTGTACTTGTGGACCGGCCCGAATGGGGCGGTGTACCGCCTGCGCGGCGTCGCCACCATCAGCGCAGATGGAGACGCGCTCACCATCGTGGCACTGCGCACCTACACCGCCACGATGGTCACCTACAACCTCACCATCGACCTTGAAACCCTTCAGGGGCGGGTGTCCATGCTCCCGGCGGCCAGCGCGGACTGACTTTATGGTGCGGCATCTCCATCCCCGTAACTAGGGGTAGCGCAGGTGGCACGGTTTCTTTGGGACTGGTGACCTCGCAGGTGAAAGGGCTGATCGGCCGGAGCGATCTGTGTGCCGTCCGTATCAGTGACAGTTTTGCTTCTTTCGCTGCGTCTGGGTCGCATGGTCCCGTCAAGTTGCGCTTAGTTCCCGTGCGATCACCTGGCGTGAGGGGGTGGTCGTTCTTCCGGTCGCGATCGGTGGGAGAGGTGGTATCGGCTCGTCAACGCTGCTTGAGGGAAACCCCGCGCCGTTGGGGTGCGGATGTTCGCGGAGGAGGGGTCTGTGATGGGCACTTCAGGACGGGGAGTCGGGCAGGGCGGCGGCCGGTGGGCGCAGCGGCCGGTGTGGAAGGGCGTGCTGGTGCTGGGGGTGGTGGCGCCGGCCGTCGCGGTGGCGACGGGAGGTGCGGTGGCGGCGGGTGGTGGGTCACGGGTGCGGGCGGCCGGCACTCAGATCGCATGCACGAGCATGGCCGGTTCCACCACCTTCAGCCCCGGGATCACGCGCACCTCGCAGTCGATCGAGGCGACTTCCGCCACGGGGCCGCAGAAGCCGACGCTGACCGGTTGTTCCGCTGCCAGCCAGCCCGCCATCGTCAGCGGGACAGTGGCGTGGTCGAAGGTGACGGGGACCGCCGACTGCACGACCGGCAACGGGAGCGGCACGTTCACCGTCACCTGGAAGGACGCCTCCGGCGGGATCGTCGGCACGAGCACGGTCACCGGTTCGGCCGGTTTCACCA
Source organism: Actinoallomurus sp. NPDC052274 (assembly GCF_040679475.1). Lineage (NCBI taxonomy): Bacteria > Bacillati > Actinomycetota > Actinomycetes > Streptosporangiales > Thermomonosporaceae > Actinoallomurus > Actinoallomurus sp. NPDC052274. The sequence continues at coordinate 141,695 of NZ_JBFAUT010000012.1, read as the reverse complement.
TCGACCCCAGAGGCGCCATCACCGTCTCCGGCTCTGGGACCGTCACCGCGGGACTGTTCAGTGGCGGGACGGTCCTGCCGGTGTTCCTCGGGGTGGCGGCCGACCTGACCAAGTGCGTGACCACCGGGGTGACCAGCGTCTCCAGTGGCGGGAGCTTCGCGATCGCCTGATCAGCACCGTCCTGGCCTGGGACGACCGTCCTGTCCCTGGCCAGGGATGGGCTGGCCCCCGCAAGGCCCCGGGCGGGTCGGCTGGAGGCCACCCATGCCGGGGGCATCTTTCATGCATTTCCTTCCGTTCGGGCACAAACCTGTAGGGATCGGAGGCTGGACGGGTGAGGCTGAGCACGCTTGCCGGTTCCCGGCCGGTCCCGCACGGTCCCGGGTTGTTCTACCGCTGGGCGGTGGTGGCGGCGCGTAACCCTCGGAGGGTCCTTGCGTGCTGGCTGGTCGCCGTGGCCTTCGCGCTGGCGCTGTCGCCGGTTCTGCTGGGTTCGCTGGGAACGCCGCCGCTCACGGTGGAGGGTTCCGCCTCCGCACGCGCCGAGGCGGCTCTGGCTCGGGGTGTGCCCCTGTTGGGGCGGGAGCAGATGATCGGGGTGTTCCACTCCGCCGGCTTGACCGCGGCCGATCCGCTGTACCAGCACGCGGTGGAGGGCGGCTACCGGGCGCTACAACGCCAGCCCGGGATCACCTCGATCATCCCGCTTCCGCGGCCGGGGGGCGCCCCCGCCGGGGCGGTTCCGGCCGGCCCGTACCGGCCTGGCGCGCTGCCCTACCGGTCGCCGGACAACCTCTACGCCTTCATCGGTGTCACCGGATCCGAGCGGGATCGGCTGCGTCGTTTCCCCGCGCAGCGCGCGGCGCTGGAACAGGCCACGCAGCGGCTCTCCCGCGGGCGGGTCAGCGCCTATCTGGTCGGCACGACGGCTTTGGGATACGACGTCAGAAACATCGAGGTCGCCGACGTGCGGCAGATCGAGGGCGTCGCGGTGCCCCTGGCCCTGATCGTGCTGGTCGTGGGGCTGGGTGGGCTCGGCGCCGCCGTCGTGCCGCTGATCATGGCCGCGGTGGCGATCGTCGTCACGCTCGGGGTGTTCGCGGTCGTCGGCAGGGTGGCCGGTTTCGACGCGTTTTTACTGACGGTCGTCGGCGTGGTCGGGCTCGGTGTCGGCGTCGACTACTCGCTGCTGGTGGTCAGCCGCTACCGGGAGGAGCTGGACCGCGGCCTCGCGCGTGAGCACGCGGCCGGGGTGGCGGTGGCCACCGCCGGCCGAACCGTGTTCTACAGCGCGGCGGTGGCGGCGGTGGCGGCGCTCAGCCTGCTGCTGGTACGGGTCGCGATCTTCCGTGAGTTCGCCTTCGGCGCGTTCGTGGTGATCGTGGTGGCGATGGGCGCGGCGCTCAGCCTGCTGCCCGCCTTCCTGGTGTGGTGGACGCCGTGGCTGGATCGGGGAATGGTGCCGTGGCGGCGCAGGTCCTATGAGGTGGTGTTGTCCGATGAGGGGGTCTGGGCACGCTGGGCCCGGCATCTGATGCGCCACCCGTGGCCCTACCTGATCGGTGCCGGCGTCCTGCTGGTCGGCTGCGCGGCGCCCGCTTCGGCGTTGCGGCCCTACCCCGACATCCAGCGGCAGACCCTGGCCCGCACCTCCAGCGGCCGCGGGCTGGCGGTGCTGGAAGGCGACTTTTTCGGCGGCGCCCCTGGCACGATCACTGTGCTGGTCGCGCGGCGGCCCCGCACCCTGCCGCCGAAGGTCACCGCGCTCACCGGCGCCCTGTCCGCCGACCCGCAGGTGGCCGCGGTCATCTCCATCACCGGCCGCGACGTCACCGTGCTGGGCGCGGTACCGCGGGAGGCCCCGGACTCACCGCGCACCGCCGACCTGGTCCGCCGGATCCGCGCCCAGATCGTGCCCGCCGCCGCGCCCGCCGGCCACCAGGTCCTCGTCGGAGGCCCCAGCGCTCTGCTGGTCGACGCCCACCACGAATTCACCACCAGGCTGTGGTGGCTGATCGGCCTGATCCTGACGGCGTCCCTGGTGTTGCTGACCCTCATGCTGGGCAGCCTGCTGCTGCCGCTCAAGGCGGTCGCGATGAACCTGGTCGCCGTAGGCGCCGGCTACGGGCTGCTCGCCGTCTGCCAGCACATTCTGCCAGGAGGGGTCCTCGGCTCCGCCGGTGCCGTGCAGTTCTATTTGCCGTTGCTGGTGTTCGCGTTCTTGTTCGGGCTGTCCATGGATTATGAAATCTTCCTGGTCCGCCGCATCCAGGAGATCTACCGCGCCACCGGCGACAACACTTATGCGGTGGCCGCGGGGCTACAGCGCACCGCACGGCCGATTTTCCTGGCCGCCGCCATCATGGTCGCCGTCTTCGCCGCACTGTTCACCTCCCGAATCCTGGAGATCCGGCAGTTCGGCTTCGTGCTGATGGTCGCCTTCGCCGTGGAGGCCACCCTGATCCGGCTCCTGCTGGTCCCTGCGGCGATGCGGATCCTCGGCCGCTGGAACTGGTGGCTGCCCAGCCTTAGGAGGAAGCATGTCCACAGATCTCGGCCTGGCGCTGCCCCTGGGGCAGGCGAGCCTAGAGGTCACCCAGTTCCGGACCCGGGTGCGGGCTCTGGTGACCGACCGGGTGGTGCCGCTGGTGCCCGGGGCCGAAAGTGAGCGGAAGTTCCCGGCGGAGGCGGTGGGAGTGCTCGGGCTGGCCGGGTTGTTCCGTGAGCGGTGGTCGGGCGGACCGCACGGGGATCTGGGCAAAAGCGTGCTGCTCGCCGAGGAGTTCGGCCGGGCCGGGCTGGGCGGAGTCGGGGTGGGGGTGGGTCTGCATCTCGAGGCGGCGGTGCCGCTGTTGCGGGGCTTCGCGCGCACCGAGTACGCCAGGAAGGTCCTCGACCACGCTTTGGATGGCCGGTTCGTGTGCTGTGTGGCCACCTCTGAGCAGGAGGTCGGCTCCAATCTGGCCGAGGTCGGCACCGAGCTGAGCCGTGAAGGCGGCCGATGGCGGCTGCGCGGAACGAAATGGTTCGTCTCACCGGGAGCAGCCGCGGACGTCGTGCTGGTGCTGTGCCGCGCGAGTGAGGGCCTTGCGCTGGCGCTCGTGCCCCGAGAGGGGGTGCGGGTGGTCAAGAAGGTGGACACGATGGGCATGCGGGGGCTGGAGACCTGCCGGCTGGCTTTCGACACCGAGATCCCCGACGAGGCGATCCTGGTCCGCCCGGGGACGGCGCTGCCCGCGATAGGTTCCGCGCTGGTCTATGAGCGGCTCTCGACCGCGGCGATGATGCTCGGCGTGCTCAACCTGGCCTTACTGGTCACCGCGACCCATTTGCGGCGCAGAAAACAGTTCGGCGTACCGCTGTATGAGCATCAGGTGCTCCGGCTGCGGTTGGCCGACCTCATCGCCCAGACCACGCTCGCCCAGCGAGGGCTGTACGCCACCGTCGCGGAGTTCACCGCGGCGGGCGTGGCGAACATGTGCGAGGTCGCTGGAATCAAGGCGACCGTGGCGCGCATGGCCGAGCGCGTCGCCAGCGAATGCGCGCACGTGTTCGGCGGCCACGGCTACGTCGAGGACGAAACGTGCTTCCCCCAGCTCCTGCGCGACATCCGGATCGGCCGGGTAGGTGCCGGGACCGACGAGATGATGTGGGAACTCGCGGCCAAGGGCATGCGCACCGACGACGCCCTGTACGACCGGTGGGTGTGGTCGTGACCGGCACGATGCTGGTCACCGGCGCCACCGGTGTGATCGGACATGAGCTGGTCCAGCAGGCGGCCGAGCGGGGCTGGGAGGTAGTGGGCTGCGCGACCACTGCCGCCGGTGGCGCCATCCCGTGGGTCATGGGAGTGCAGCCGGTGCCCCGGGAGCTGCGGCGCGGCTGGGATGTGATCGTGCATCTGGCCGGCAGGCCCCGGGTCGACATGTCCCCGGAGCAGGCCCAGGCCGCGAACGTGGCGCCCGTCCTGGCTCTGGCCGGGGTCATCACCCCGCAGACCCATCTGATCCATGTGTCCACCGCCTTCGCGACGGGCCTGCGCGGAACGGTGGACTCGGCTGATCTGCGGGACTACCGCAACAGCTATGAGTGGTCCAAGGCCTGGTGTGAACGGGTGGCGACCGAACGGTACGCGCCGCTGAGCATTGTCCGGCCGTGCCTGGTCATCGGGCGCCGGAGCGATGGCGCCGTCGCCCGATTCTGCGGCCTGTACGAGTTCGTCTACGGCCTGGGCATGGGAATGGTCCCGGCGATCGCGGGCCTTCCCGAGGGACTGGTCGACCTTGTATCGGTCTGCGACGTCGCCGACTGCATCCTGCGGCTGGCCGCCCAGGCGCCGGCACGCAGCACCCGGGTGGAGTCTCTGGGCCGGGGAGCAGGTGCGCTGACCGTCCAGATGGTCACCGAACAGACCTTCGCCGCCATCAACCAGTTCCGGGTCGGCAAGGGGCTTCCCGCCATGGAGCTCCCGCCCTTCGCCGGGCCCCTCGTCCGCCCCGGCGGCCGGGCGGCGGCTTCTGTGGCGCCAGCCCGCAGGGTGATGGAGGCGATGATGGAGTACCTGTGGATGCGCGACCCCCTCCCGGTCACCTGGCGCGTCGACCCCATGGAGGAATGCCTCGCCCAGGCAGTGCGCTGGTGGGCGGTGCGCCGCCCCGAGATGACGCTGCAGATCACGGCCCCCTGGGAGCGCAGATGAGCGCTCTGGCCCGCCCGGGGCAGGCTCCCGTCTTCGGTGAGCGGGAACTCCTCGCCCACATCCAGCAGATACGGCAGCCGGTACATCTTGTGTCACGGATCCGCGACGGGGCCATCGGCGTGGCGTCCAGCACCGAAGATCTGCTCAGCGCCGGTTGCCGGCCGCTCGGCACGCTTCCAGCGCTGTACCCGGAGTGGCTGGGCGATCGCTCGTTCGGCACGGCGCACAACGTGCGGTTCCCGTATGTGGCGGGTGAGATGGCCAACGGCATCGCCACCACCCGGCTGGTGATCGAGATGGCTCGGGCCCAGATGCTCGGCTTCTTCGGCGCCGCCGGACTCGAGCCCGGACAGGTCGAGCGGGCGGTCGATGAGCTGTCCGCCGGGCTGCGGGGAACCCCCAGCTGGGGGGTCAATCTGATCCACTCACCGGCCGAGCCCGAACTGGAGGAACGGGTCGCCGAACTGCTCGTCCGGCGGGGGGTGCCCCGGATCTCGGCTTCGGCGTACATGACGCTGACCCCGGCGGTCGTCCGGTGTTCCGCGACCGGGCTGCGCGAGGACGGGCAGGGCGGTGTCACCCGGCGCACCCATCTGTTCGCCAAGGTCTCCCATCCCGACGTCGCCGCGCGGTTCATGTCGCCGGCTCCGGCAGAGCTGCTGAGCGTGCTGGTGGGCCGGGGACAGCTCACCGAGGCCGAGGCACGGCTGGCCGCCCGGGTGCCGGTGGCGGCCGACGTCACGGTCGAGGCCGACAGCGGCGGCCACACCGACAACCGGCCGTTGGTCGTGATCCTCCCGGTGATGCTCGCGTTGCGCGACCAACTGTGCCGCCGGTTCGGCTATGCCGCTCCGATCCGGGTCGGCGCGGCCGGTGGCCTCGGCACTCCCGGCGGCGTGGCCGCGGCGTTCGCGCTGGGCGCCGCCTACGTCATGACCGGTTCGGTGAACCAGATGGCGGTCGAGGCGGGTGTGTCAGAGCAGGCCAAGGCCATGCTGGCGGAGGCCGGGCCCGCCGACGTCATGATGGCGCCGTCGGCGGACATGTTCGAACTCGGTGTCAGGCTGCAGGTGCTGCGCCGGGGCACGATGTTCGGCCCCCGCGCCGCCCGGCTGTACCAGATCTACCGCGAGCACCCCTCGCTGGAATCGATCCCCGAGCCGGTGCGGGAAAAGCTCGAGCGGACGGTGCTGCACGCCTCACTCGAAGAGGTCTGGCAGGAGACCCGCCGGTTCTGGGAGCAGCGCGATCCGGCCGAGCTCGACCGGGCAGAGCGTGATGCCAAACATCGGATGGCCTTGGCCTTCCGGTGGTACCTGGGGCGTTCAAGCCGCTGGGCGATCGACGGCGACACCGGCCGCCGTACCGACTACCAGCTCTGGTGCGGTCCGGCGGCCGGTGCGTTCAACCAGTGGGCCGCCGGGACCTTCCTCGCCGAGCCGGCCGGCCGGACCGTCGTCCAGATCGCGCGCAACCTGATGGAGGGCGCGGCCGTACTCACCCGCGCCCACCAGCTCCGCACCTATGGCCTGACGGTGCCACAGGCCGGATTCGCCTACCAGCCTCGCCGATTGACCTGAACCTTTGAGGAGAAGTCCATGCCCGAGCGTCAGGTTCCGATAGCGATCGTGGGGATGGGTGCACTCATGCCCGGCACGACCGACGTCGACGGTTTCTGGCACACCATCATCGCGGGCCGCGACCTGATCACCGACGTCCCCGAGACTCATTGGCTGGTGGAGGACTACTACGACCCCGACCCCGCAGCCGAGGACAAGACCTACTGCAAACGCGGCGCGTTCCTGCCGCAGGTGGATTTCGACCCCATGGCCTTCGCGATTCCGCCCACCACCCTGGAGGCGACCGACAACGCTCAGCTACTGGCCATGGTCGTCGCCGAGCAGGTCCTCAACGACGTGGCCGAGGGACGAGGTGAGCGGCCACTCGACCGGGAAAGCGTCAGCGTCATCCTCGGCACCGGGCAGACCGAGCTGTTCGGGGAGATGGAGAGCCGCAACCGGCGACCACTCTGGATGAAGGCACTGCGCGAGCACGGGATCGCCGAGCCTGAGGCCAAGGCGATCTGCGATCGCATCGCCGCCCACCACCTGCCCTGGCGGGAGGCCTCCTTCCCCGGCCTGCTGGGCAATGTGGTGGCGGGCCGGGTGGCCAACAGGTTCGATCTGCACGGTACCAACTGCACGACGGACGCGGCCTGCGCCGCTTCCCTCGCTGCCGTCTCGATGGCCGTGGACGAGCTGAGCCTGTGCCGCGCGGACATGGTCGTCACCGGCGGCGTGGACACCCTCAACCACATCGGTTCCTTCCTGTCGTTCAGCAAGTCCCTCGCGCTGTCTCGCACCGGAGACTGCCGTCCGTTCTCCGACGCCGCAGACGGGACGATCCTTGGCGAGGGCATCATCATGTTCGCGCTCCGGCGGCTGGAGGACGCCGAAGGCGACGGCGACCGGATCTACGCCGTCATCCGCGGCGTCGGCTCCTCCTCAGACGGCCGGGGCGCGGCCATCTTCGCTCCCGTTCCGGCGGGGCAGGCCCGGGCGCTGCGCCGCGCATACGGTGCGGCGGGTTATGACCTCGGTACGGTCGGGTTGGTCGAGGCGCACGGGACAGGGACGACGGCCGGCGACGCCGCCGAGGTGGCGGCGCTGCGGGAGGTGGCGGCCGATTCCGGGCGCACCGATCGGCAGTGGTGCGCCCTGGGCTCGGTCAAGTCTCAGGTCGGCCACACCAAGTGGACGGCCGGCGCGGCCGGGCTCTTCAAGGCCGCGATGGCGCTGCACCATCAGGTCCTGCCTCCGACGATCAAAGTGGACCGTCCCGATCCCGGGCTCGGGCTGGAGACCGGCCCCTTCTATCTGAACACGACGGCACGGCCCTGGGTGCACAGCGCCTCCCACCCACGTCGTGCTTCGGTGTCGAGTTTCGGATTCGGTGGTACCAACTTCCATGTAACGCTCGAGGAGTACACCCCTGGCGGCGGCCGGGCGGCCCGGCGGTCGCGTACGGCTCCGACGGAACTGGTGCTGGTGTCCGGACCGACGCCGCGACACCTGGTGGAGCGGATCCGGGGACTGAACGCAGGCCGGGCACTGGCCGACCTCGCACAGCATTCCCAGCAGCGGTTCCGGCCCACCGACCAAGCGCGGCTCGCGGTGGTCGCCGCGGACACCGCGGACCTGGCGGCCCGGCTCCAAGAGGCAGCCGCGGCGATCGAACGGCGGCCTGGGGAGGCCTTCTCCACGCCGGAGGGCGTCCACTACGTCGCCGGGCGACCCGGCGGCGGACGCCTGGCCTACCTGTTTCCCGGCCAGGGTTCCCAGTACGTCGGCATGAGCGGTGAGGTGACCATGCACTTCCCTCGAGCGCAGGCCGTCTGGGACCGGGTCGACCGGCTCAGTCCCGCTGACGATCTGCTTTCCCGGGTGGTGTTCCCGATCTCCGCGTTCGACGAGGCCGGGCGTGAGGATCAACGGCTCCGGCTGCAGGCCACCCACCAGGCTCAACCCGCGCTGGCGGCGCACAGCCTCGTACTCCTGGACCTGCTGCACGCGCTGAACCTGCGCCCTGACTGCGTGGCCGGGCACAGCCTCGGTGAGCTCGTCGCGCTGCACCAGGCCGGAGTCTTCGACGCCGACACCCTGATCGGGCTGGCGCGGCGGCGCGGTGAGCTGATGCGGGACGCGGCCGCTGCCCCGGGGGCGATGCTGGCCGTGGCCACCGGGGCAGCGGAGGTCCAAGCCGTTCTGGAGGCCTGCGACACCGACCAGGTGTGGATCGCCAACCACAACGCGCCGAAACAGCTCGTACTGTCCGGCGCGGTACAGGCCCTTGAGACCGTGCGACAGAAACTCCTCGCGGGCGGGATCATCAGCACCTACCTGGACACCGCCGCCGCGTTCCACAGCCCGCTGGTCGCAGCCGCCGCCGAGCCGTTCTCGGCCGCGCTGGCCGACGCGCAGATCCTGCCCCCGCAGATCGATGTGTACGGGAACGCCGACGCCGCGCCCTATCCCGCCGAAGCGGCACAGATCCGCCGCAGGCTCGGCAGCCAGCTGCTCACCCCGGTCAGGTTCGCCGACCAGATCGAGGCGATGTACGAGGCCGGCGTCAGGACGTTCATCGAGGTAGGCGCCGGCTCCGTGCTCACCGGGCTGATCGGCGCGATCCTCGCCGGGCGCCCGCACTGGGCGGTCGCCCTCGACCGGCGCGGCGGCCACGGCGTGACCTGCCTGCACGAAGCGCTCGCCGGCCTCGCCGTACGCGGTGTCCCACTCGATTTCGCGGCGCTCTGGGAGTCCTACCGGCCCCCCCGGCGGAGCACGGTCCCCGAACCTGCCAGGACAAGTGTCAAGCTCGTTGGCGCCAACCGCCGCGAGCCCCCGGCCACCCACCCGCAGGAGCGGCCGCCGTCCGCGGCCGGTCCGGCTGCTGTTCACCGGCAGGCGCCGGAGCCTCCCCGATCCCCGGCCGAACCTGCCTGGTTGCAGATCGTGCAGGAGTCCCAGCGGCAGACCGCTGACACCTACGCCGCCTTTCAGCGGGTGATGGCCGACTTCCAGCAGTCGATGGCCGACAGCCATCAGGCTTTCATGAAGACCGCGGAAGCCTCGTTCACCATGATGAGCACCTACCTGGGTGGTGGCGGCGCCCCGCCGAGCCTGCCTTCGCCGAGCCTGCCTTCGCCCAGCCTGCCTTCGCCCAGCCTGCCTTCGCCCAGCGTGCCGGCGCCCAGCGTGCCGGCGCCGGCACAACCGCCCCCCGAGATCCCCCCTGCTCCGGCGGCGCCGGTGCAGGAGACGGCCGCGGACCTGGACATCGAGTCGCTGCTGCTGAGCGTGGTGGCAGACAAGACCGGCTACCCGGTGGACATGCTGGAGCCGAGTATGGACCTCGAATCTGATCTGGGCATCGACTCGATCAAGCGAGTGGAGATCCTCTCAGCGATGCGGGCGGCGGCCCCTCACCTGGCCGGCGCGGACATCTCCCAGCAGGCCGGTCTCGGCAAGCTCCGGACCATCGGTGCGATCGTGGAACGGCTCGGCGCCCCGCTCTCTGGTCAGACCGCGGTGACCACGCGACTGGTGGTCAAGGCAGTGCCCGAACCGGCGCCCGGAATCGCGATGGCCGGGCTCGGCGACACCCCGCTGATGATCACAGATGATCTGGGCGGGGTCGCCCCGCTGGTCGCGGACCTGCTGGCCGCGCAGGGCATCGCCGCAGAAATCGTTGCGGAGGTGCCCAAGGGCTCCCGCGGCGTCCTCTACCTCGGCGGGCTGCGCGAGGTCACCTCGGTGGAGGAGGCGATGAGCATCCAGCGGGCGGCGTTTCAGGCCGCCCGGGCGGTGGCGCCGGCGATGACGGCCACCGGCGGGATCTTCGTGACGGTCCAGTGCACCGGTGGCGACTTCGGTCTCACCGGCACAGACGCGGCCGGTGCCTGGCTGGGCGGGCTGGCGGCCCTCGCCAGAACCGCTGCCCGGGAATGGCCCAAAGCCTCGGTCAAGGCCATCGACATCGCCCACCGGGACCCGGACGCCGCCGCCACCGCGATCGTCCAGGAGCTGACCACCGGTGGATCGACCCTGAACGTGGGGCTGGGCGCGACCCGGGTGACCCTGCGGGAGCAGGAGATTCCGGCCGTGTCCGGGCCCGGCCCGGCCCTGGGTGAGCTGGTCATCGTGGCGACCGGTGGTGCGCGGGGAGTGACGGCCGCGGCGTTGCTCGAACTCGCCGGGAAGTACCGGCCCAGGCTCGTGCTGCTGGGGCGCACCGCCCTGGAGGAGGAGCCGGAAGGGCTGTCAGGCGCGCATTCCGAGGAGGCCCTGGTCGGCATCCTGGCCGAACAGGGCCGGCGGAACGGATCGGTGCCCGACCTTCTCGACCTGGGGAGGCGGGCCCGGCGGGTGCTGGCGGCCCGTGAGGTCCGCGCGACCCTGGAGGCGCTGAGCCAGGCCGGCGCGACCGTACGCTACGTCGCGCTCGACGTACGGGACGGCCCGGCGGTCACCCGCGCCCTGGCCGAGGTCCGCAGCACATGGGGACCGATCACCGGGCTCGTGCACGGCGCCGGGGTGCTCGCCGACCGGCAGATCGCCGACAAGACCGATGAGCAGTTCGACCAGGTCTTCGGTACCAAGGTGCAAGGGTTGCGCCACCTGCTCGCGGCCACGGCCGACGATCCGCTCCGGCTGCTGTGCGTCTTCTCCTCCGTGGCCGCCTGCCACGGCAACCCCGGCCAGTGCGACTACGCCATGGCCAACGAGGTCCTCGCACACGTGGCGGCCCTCGAACGGGCCAAGCGCCCGGACTGCCTGGTGCGGGCCATCGCTTGGGGGCCGTGGAACGGCGGCATGGTCACCCCGGCTCTCGCGGCCCAACTCCAGGCTCGGGAGGTGCCGTTGATCCCGCTGAGGGACGGTACGCGGGCCTTCCTGCGAGAACTCCAGGACACCTCGGGCAGCACGTCGGTCATCATCGTGGCCGGGCGGGGGCGGCCATGAGTTTCGAGCCGATCGCCGTTGTCGGGCGGGGCTGCGTCCTGCCCGGCGCGCTCGACCCCGATTCCTTCTGGGAGAACGTCCTGGCCGGGCGGACCAGCCTCACCCATGTTCCCGAGGGCCGGTGGGGGGTGGCGCACGGGCGCGTCATGGGAGACTGCGCCGACCGGACCTGGACCGACGTGGGCGGCTACGTCCACGGCTTCGAGTCGGTGTTCGACCCCACAGGCTTCCGGCTCGACCCCGGCTCGATCGGTGAGCTGGACCGGGTGTTCCAGTGGACGCTGTACGGCGTTCGTGAGGCCCTGCGCGAATCGGGCCAGCAGGAACGCTCGGCCCGAACGGGCCTGGTGCTCGGCAACCTGTCCTACCCGTCGGCCGCGGCGGCGCGCTACGCCGAGGACGTGTGGCTCGACGGCCGGCACGCGGCCCCTCGTCCCGATGCCCGCAACCGCTTCTGCTCGGGCCTCCCGGCGCAGCTGGCCGCCCGCGCACTCGGCTTCGGCGCCGGCGGGTTCGCGCTCGACGCGGCCTGTGCCTCGTCACTGTACGCGATCAAGATCGCGTGTGACCGGCTGCAGGACGCCCGAGCCGAACTCATGATCGCCGGAGGGGTCAACGCCTCCGACAACCTCAACATTCATCTGGGTTTCTGCGCATTGGGGGCGATGAGCCGCACCGGCCGGAGCCGGCCTTTCCACCGTGACGCCGATGGCCTGGTACCAGCCGAGGGCGCGGCGTTCGTCGCGTTGATGAGGCTGCGCGACGCGCTGGCGGCGGGCGCCCCGATCCACGGCGTGATCCGCGGAGCCGGTCTCACCAACGACGGCGGGGCCGCCAGCCTGCTCTCGCCGGCCGAGCAGGGGCAGATCCGGGCGATGCGGCTCGCCTTCCAGGCCGCAGGGCTCCCGCCGCAGAGCGTCTCCCTTGCCGAATGCCACGCCACCGGGACGGCGGCCGGCGACGCCGTGGAGGTCCGGAGCATGGCAGAGGTGTTCGGTGGTTGCGCGGACCTGCCCATCGGCTCGGTCAAGTCGAATGTCGGTCATCTCATCACCGCGGCCGGCGGGACCTCGCTGCTGAAGGTGCTCGGCGCGATGCGGGCGGGGGTGCTCCCGCCGACCCTGAACGCGCAGCAACCCCTTGAAGGTCTGGCAGGGACACCGTTGCGGCTGCTGCATGAGGCCGAGGAATGGCGGGGACCCAGGCGGGCCGCGATCAACGCCTTCGGATTCGGCGGCACCAACGCCCACCTCATCGTGGACGCTTGGGATCCGGACGCCACCCGGACTTCGATCCCGATCCGCCCCACGCTGCCGGAGCCCTCGCAGATCGCGGTCGTCGCGGTGGGGGTACGGGCGGGGCAGGCCGACTTCCCGTCGGCGCTCTTCCAAGGCGGACCGCTCCGCGAGCCGATGGAAGCGGTCGAGGTATCCCTGGAGGGCCTGCGGGTCCCGCCGAGTGATCTTCAGGAGGCGCTCGCGCAGCAGGTGCTGATGCTCGAAACGGTCCGTGACGCCGTCCGCGGTGTCAGTCTGCCGGCTCAGCGGACGATGGTCGTGGTCGGGGCGGGCTGTGATCTCGAAGGGGCACGGTACCTGGCCCGGTGGCGGGCGCCCGATCCGGCTTCCCAGTCGGCCTTCGCGCCGCCGCTGAACGCGGCGGCGGTCCTGGGGATGATGCTGAACATCGTCGCGAACCGGATCAACGCCCAGCTCGACCTCGGCGGCCCTGGCTACACCGTCTGCGCCGAAGAGGCGTCCGGGCTGGTCGCCGTCGAACTCGCGGCCCGGGCGATCAGGGCCGGCGAGGCGGACGCGGCGGTGGTGGGCGCGGTCGACCTTTCCGCCGAACCCGTGCACCGGGCGGCGCTGCGCGAACTCGGCCTCGACCGGGTCGCCTCGGACGCCGCGGTGGTCCTGGTGCTCAAACGCCGCGGCGACGCCCGCCGTGACGGCGACCCGGTGATCGCCCTGCTCGAGGACCGGCCGAGGGCCGTGCCCGACCTGGTCGTCGGTGATCGTCACCTTGGCGCCCACTACGACCCCGCGGAACAGTTCGGCAGCGCGCATGCCGTACAAGGGTTGCTGTCCCTCGCCGTCGCGGCGCTCGCGCTGCACCACCGTGCCCTACCCGGTCAGGGCCCCACCCCAGACCTGCGCACTGCGCAAGCGGTCACCGCCCCGCTGCAAGCCGATCCCGTGCGGGTGTGCTTGCGGGCGGCGGACGTGGCGGCGGGAGTACCGGCCGACACCGCCGCGCTGGTCGGCGAGCGACCCGCCGATCGTGGCGCCGTGCTGCGGTGGGCGGCGCACCGGCCGCCGGTGGTGCTCCCGCAGCCGCAACCGGCCCGCCTCGATCCGGTTCTGGTGGCCGCAGTCCGGCACCAGGGCCGCATCCACGAGCTCCACCAGGAATTCCTCACCAAACAGGCCGATTTCCAGGCCCTTCAGGCCGAGGTGCACACACGGTTTCTCCAGTCACGGCTGCGTGCCGAGGCAGCGTTCCTGCGGGTTCCCGCACGGGCGGCCACGACCTTCGACCGCAGCCAGCTGGAGAGGCTCGCCACCGGCCGGATCTCGGCGGTGTTCGGCGAGCGGTTCGCGCCACAGGACGGCCACCTCCACCAGACCCGGCTTCCGGCGCCTCCCTTGCTGCTGGTGGACCGGGTGACCGGCCTCGACGCGGTGCCCGCCTCGATGGGCACCGGGACGATCTGGACGGAGACCGACGTACGTCTGGACAGCTGGTACCTCGACAGCACCGGGCTGATGCCGCCTGGTCTTCTGGTGGAGAGCGGGCAGGCCGACCTGCTGCTCATCAGCTGGCTCGGCGTCGACCTGCTGAACCGGGGCGAACGCCGCTACCGGCTCCTCGGTTGTGACCTGCGGTTCCACGGCAGTCCGCCGGGGCCGGGCGAGACCGTCCGCCATCAGATCGGAGTGGACCGGCACGCCGAACACGACGGTGTCCGGATCTTCTTCTTCCACAGCGAATGCCGGGTCGGTGGCTCGCCGCGGCTGACGGTCGAGCACGGACAGGCAGGCTTCTTCACCGATCAGGAACTCGCCGAGTCGACGGGCGTCCTGTGGGATCCCGCCGCATCCGCGCCCCCCGCAGGTCTCCAGCTCGATCCGCCGGCGATCGACGGCGTGGGTCGCAGCTTCGATCACCAAGCGGTACGAGCGTTCGCGTCGGGGCATCCCGCCGACTGCTTCGGTCCCGGATGGGCGGCCACCCGCGCCCACGTACGCAGCCCGCGGATCGACCAAGGGCGCATGCTGCTCCTCGGCGAGGTGACCGAGCTCGATCCGCGGGGCGGTCCGTGGGGCCGTGGGTATCTGCGGGCGGAACTGCCGATCACCCCCCACGACTGGTTCTTCGACGGGCATTTCCTGAACGACCCGTGTATGCCGGGGACCCTGATGATGCAGGGGGGCCTGCAGGCCATGGCGTTCTATCTCACCGCGATGGGATTCACCATCGAACGCGACGGCTGGCGGTTTGAACCCGTCCCCGACGAGACCTTCCGGATGCGGTGCCGAAGCCAGGTCACCCCGGCGAGCCGGCTGCTGGTCTATGAGGTCTTCGTCTCGCAAATGTCGGCTGGACCATGTCCGACGCTGTTCGCCGACGTACTGTGCAGCGCGGACGGGATCGCAGCCCTGCACGGCGAGCGGCTGGGACTGCGTCTGGTACCGGACTGGCCGCTGAGTCACTGGCGCGAGCTGTCGGCCCCCGCCGTACAGAAGACCGGTGACCCGGTGCCCCCGGCCACGCTGGGTGGCCTCCGGGGCCACCGGGAGTCCAAGCCGGTGGCCGAAGCCGGGGGAATACCCTACGACTACGCGGCGATTCTCGCCTCCGCGTGGGGCCGGCCGACTGAGGCCTACGGGCCACGGTTCGCCGCCTTCGACGGTGCCCGCCGGGTGGCGCGGCTGCCCGGCCCGCCGTACCAGTTCATGACCCGGGTGACCGGCCTGGAAACGCCGCCGGCCGGCGGGGAGGTCGGCAGCCGTATCGACGTCGACTACGACGTGCCCGACGAGGTCTGGTACTTCGAGCAGAACGGTCACCAGGTGATGCCGTTGTGCGTGCTCAGCGAGGTGGTGCTCCAGCCCTGCGGGGCGCTCGCCGTGGCCATCGGCACCACACTGGGCTCGCAGACCGATGTGTTCTTCCGCAATCTCGGCGGCGACATCACCGTCGAGGCGGAAGTGGGGCCGCAGACGCAAACTCTCCGTACCCGGGTAGAGCTGCGCAGCCACGCACAGCACGACGGCATGATCATCCAGGGGTTCGATCTGGAGTGCCTCGCGGACGGACAACCCGTCCTGAGCGGTTCGGCGACGTTCGGCTTCTTCCCCTCGGAGTCCTTCGACAACCAGGGCGGCCTGCCTCCGGCACCTGCCGAACAGGCGGCGTTCGCCCAACCCTGCGACTACCTGGTGGATCTGACCCAACGGCCCGCCAGATACTGCGGCGGGCGGTTGCGGCTGGCCGGCCCGATGCTGCTCATGCTCGACCGCGTCACCGGCTACTGGCCACAGGGCGGTGCGGCGAGGCTGGGCCGGTTGCGGGCGGAGAAGGACGTCGACGCCGGTGAATGGTTCTTCAAGGCCCACTTCTTCCAGGACCCGGTCCAACCCGGCTCCCTGGGCCTTGAGTCCGTGTGCCAGCTTCTGCAGTTCTACATGATCGAACGAAACCTGGGCGCGGGCATCGCCAACCCGCGGTTCGAACCGGTTATGACCGGGCTTGCACTGTCCTGGAAGTACCGGGGGCAGATCACGCCGACCGACGGGCGGGTGACCACCGAGGTCGAGATCACGCGGGTCAGCCAAGACGATCACGGTTGCCTGGTTACCGCCCAGGCGTGGCTGTGGGTGGACGGCCGCCGTATCTACCAAGTCCAGCGGATCGGAATGCGCATCGTTTCCGGCTCGAAGGACGACACCTCACCGGCCGTGGCAGAGCAGGTCCTCGATCCACGGCACGACCCGTGGCTGTCCGATCACCGGCCGACCTGGACCGTCCCCGCGCTGCCCATGGCCTCGGTGGCGGACCTACTGGCCAGGGCCGCCACGGACTACGCGGGAACCGAGGTGCGCGTACTCGAGGATCTGCAGATCTCCGGCTGGCTGCTGGTACCCGGCACGGTCCGGATACGCACGAAAGCCCAGCACACCAGGAGCGGAATCCAGCTCACCCTCCTGGCGTGGAGAAAGACGCAGGCGCGGTGGGAACCCATGGCCACCGCCGTCGTCCCCAGCGGCGAGCAGGCACCTTCGTCACCCGTTGCGTTCGCGCCCCTGGCTGACGCGCTGCCGCAACCCGACCCCTATCAGACCGGGACGCTGTTTCACGGGCCGAGCTTCCAGTACCTGCTTTCCCTGCGGACGGGACCGGCGGGAGCCTCCGCCGTCCTTGACGCCGGGCGAGGCCGGGTGCCAAGAGGCCTGCTGGCTCCCGGGCTGCTCGACGCCGCCCTCCACGCCATCCCGCATGACAGATTGTGGCTTTGGGCACCCGAGATCGGCCACGACCAGGTCGGTTTCCCGCATCGACTCCTCCGCCTTGAGATCTTCGAACGGTTGCCCGATGAGGGTCTTGTGGAGGTGGAGGCACGGTTCGCGGGCCTGTCGGGCACCGGACCGAGACTCCCGCGCATAGACCTCCAGCTCCAGTCTCAGGGCAGGGTGCTGGCGGCGGTCAGCCTGGTCGAGGCGCTGCTGCCGTTGGGGGCTTTCGGCGATGTCACCGGTACGGAAAGACGCGCGTTCCTGCGCGATCTGACCTACGTGAACGGACTGGGGATCTCGACCGCCGAGGGCGACGAAACGGTCCTGTCGGTTGCGGGGCTGGAGAAGCACGACTGGCTGCAGGGCACCGTGGCCCACGCATACGGGCTTTCGCCGCAGGCGCTCGCCCGGGACCATCTCGCGGACATCGCGATCAAAGACCATGTCGGCCGGCTGAGGCGAGTGCATCCGTCCCGGGTACAGGCGCAGGCCGAACGGCACCGCCTCCAGGTGATCGAGCAGGACGGCACGGTCCGCGTGCGCAACGTTTCGGCGAGCACAGGAGACTCAGATGGCAGCTGATCATCCGCTCCGAGCCTTCGATCGCGGCTTCCTCGCCTACCAGGCACGCAACCCGCAGGTCTCGCTCGGCACCGGAGCGGTGCTGGTGTTCCCCGGGCGGCCGCCCTCTCTCCAAGACGTGCGGGAACAGCTGTGGGGCAGGCTCTGTGAGCTGCCCCCGATGAACTGCCGCCTCGACGGCGGCTCCTGGCGGCAGGCCCGCTGGACACCGGCCGGCTCCGCCGACCCCACCCGGCTGATCCGCGAGCACCTCACACCCGAACTCGGCAGTGCGATCAACGAGCTGCTGAAGGAACGATTCGAGGGCCCCCTGCCGCTGTGGCGCTGCTGGCTCGTCCACGGATACTCCGATCAGGAATTCGCCCTGCTCTACCTCGGGCACCATGCGCTGCATGACGCGCCGGCGATACGGCGGATGGCCGACGCGGCGCTGGGCCCAGCTCCCAAAACCGATCCGCTGCTCGTTCCCACACCCCAGAGGCCGAGCCTGTGGGCGACCGCCCGCGGCCTGGCCAACAACGTGCGGTCGCTGGTGCCCGTGGCCGCCCCGACCGCCCGCGATGATTTCCTGCACGAACGCCGCCTGTCCTGGGGATTCATCTCAGGCCGGGAACTCAACGCCATCGCCCGTAAACATGATGTGACCATCAACGACGTCTTTCTCGCGGGGCTCACCGGAGTACTGCGTGCCTGGCCGGACTCTCCCTGGCACGCCGGCCGTACCCTGTGGGCGCTCGTGCCCGTGAACACCAGAAACACCGGGGAGGGCAGCCACAGCGGCAACCGCCTGTCGGCTTTCCGGGTTCGGCTGCCGTGCGATGAGGAAAGGCCACTCAGGAGGCTGGAGATCATCGCGGACCGGACCGCGCATGGGCTGCGGCGCGGGCACCAGGACGCTGAGCGCGGGCTCCCCTCGATGACCCCGAAATGGTTCGGCCAGTTCGCTGTCGGCCGTGCCATGAGCTCCCGGTACGCACAGCTGCTCACAAGTTGCTTCCCGGTCGTGGGAGGGGCGCTCAGCCTGGCGGGAAGACCGGCGACGAAGGTCATCCCGGCGCTCATCCTGCCCCGCGGACATCACTTCTCGGCGGGAATGGCCATCTCCCCAGACCACACCTGCGTGGCCTTCTGCGCCGACTCGAGTCTTGCCACGGCCGACGAACTGCCGGCCAGGTGGCTCCGATCCATCCAGGAGCTGAAGAATGAATGACCTCACCACCGGCCGGGCCGTCCTGCTCAAGGAAATCCAGGAGCTGTTCGGCGCGACGCTCGGATATCCCGCCCAGAGCATCAGCGAGGAGCACGACCTGGCAGTCGACCTCGGAATGGACTCACTGAGAAAAGCGGAGCTGGTGACCCTGCTGGCGCGACGGTACGGATTCCCGGAACCGCAGGAGATGCTCGATCTCAACGCCTACACCACGGTGAGCTCGGTCATCGACGCGGTCCTGGCCGCCAGGGACCTGTGAGATGGTCACCGTGCCGCCGAAACTCGGCATAGCGGGCATGGGCTGCCGGACCGGCCCGTACCAAAACGTGGCCCACCTCGAGCGGGCGGTCTACGCAGGATGGGCGGTCGGGGGCCGTCCGACCGGCCCGTCGCTACTCGTCGCGGTCGATGAGGCCATGCGCGACGCGGGATGTGAGCCCGGGCAGCGCATCGCCGTCATCCTCGCCCCCGGCCGGGAAGACGCCGCCGAGCAGGTCGTGGAACGGTGGCAGCTCACCGGCCCCTGCTCGGTGACCGCGTGGGAAAGCGCGATCGACTCCGCACGACGGCTGATGCTCCAGCCCGGCCTGGAGGCGGTATTGATCGCCGCGGCTTCCCCAGAGGGAGCGGGAGCTTTGATAATCACCCGGTCACCGGTCTACGCTCGCATCGATGCACTGATCACCGAGTCCGGCGGACCGGCGTCTGCCGAGGTCGAGTACCTCGAACCCTTCACCGACAATCCGGTCATCGCTGTCATCAAGGCGGCTCTGTGCCTGCACCACGCCTACCTTCCCGATGGGAGCGGCCCCTGGCCCCGGCCGTCCCGGCACACCCCACGCCGTGCGGCCGTGCGCCTCGGGCCCTCACGTCACCTCCTACTGGCCGGCGCCACCTCCCGAGGCGACCTTCAGGTCGTTGACTGGGCACGCGCGGAAGGCTGTCTGGTGCTGCCGGTCACCGGCACCGACCTTCGCGACCTGGTCGACCAGGTCGGCACGACGAGTGAAGCGCTCCGGGCCGGGGCCAGCGTCGCCGGCCTCACGCACGCCAGCCTGGCCCGGTCACCCGGCTCCGCTCTCCGCGCGGTGTTCTGTGCGCCGGACGTCGCGGGACTGGAGCGGGAACTGGCCTTCGCAAGCAAGACCCTGGGCGCGGCCAAGAATGAATGGAAAACCCCCAAAGGCAGCTATTTCACACCCGCACCGATGGGTCCCGCGGGCAAGGTCGCCCTGGTCTATCCCGGGGCCTTCAACGCCTATCCGGGTCTGGGCATCGACATGTTCCGCTACTTCCCGGGCCTGCTGCCTCGATTGGAAGAGCAAACAGACCGCCTGGCCGACCTGATGCGCCACCGCCTGATCTACCCCCGAGCCGCACGGCCGGCGACCGATACCGGGTCCGCGTTGCTGAGCGACCCGGCCAAGGCCTTCGCCGCGGTGTCCTACTTCGGATATGCGCAGAGTCAGATCGTCGGACTGCTCGGCGTGCCGGTGCACGGAGCGTTCGGATACAGCCTGGGCGAGGTCAGCATGATGTACGCCTCGGGCTGCTGGGCGCCGACCGAAGCCCATCTCCAGGACCGGGCGGTCCGCGCCGAATCGCTCTTCGAGGACCAGCTTTCCGGCGCGAAGCTAGCGGTGCGCACCGCCTGGCGCATCCCGCAAAGCGTCCCTTCCGCCGAGATCTGGGCCACCCACCTGATCTTCGCCGCTGCCACGGACCTGCCGCTGGGGCGATTCGACCGCGTTTATCTCACCCAGGTGAACGCCCCGAATGAGGTCGTCATCGCAGGCGACCCGAAACAGTGCCGGGCACTGATCGAAACCAGCGGCTGCGACGCCCTCCGACTGCCCACGGACCTGGTCATGCATTGCCCCCTGGTCGACGAGACCAAAATGGCCGCCAGCCTGCGGCGAGCCACGATCGCGCCGCCCTTCGGCACAGAGTTGTTCATCTCCGCGTCCTACCGCCGGATCGAGGAGTTCACCGACGACCAGGTCGCAGACGCCCTCGGCAGAAGCGCGGCACGGACCGTGGACTTCCCGCGCCTGGTCCGCACCGTTTACGACCACGGCTACCGCTTCTTCATCGAGGTCGGCCCCGCCTCCTCCTGCACCCGCTGGATCCACGAGACCCTGCACGACACCCCCCACGTCGCTGAATCGATGGACCACCGGGGTTCCCGCACCGACACCGACGTCGCTCGCGTCG
Organism: Actinoallomurus sp. NPDC052274; assembly: GCF_040679475.1. NCBI lineage: Bacteria > Bacillati > Actinomycetota > Actinomycetes > Streptosporangiales > Thermomonosporaceae > Actinoallomurus > Actinoallomurus sp. NPDC052274. The sequence goes on along the minus strand of NZ_JBFAUT010000012.1, from coordinate 120,950 downwards.
CCGCCCGGCTGTTCTCCCACGGCGTCCCCGTCGACATGACCGCTCTCAGCCCCGGCCGGTGATCGCTGTCGCGTCTCGATGAGCCCGCGCTCGGGGCGTCTTCCCGACCTGGACACTTACGAGAGGGTGGAGTTCAGGCGGCACACGGTGGTGATCTGCGGCATGAACTCCGAGAAGGGCAATTGGTGTGAAGGTGTACAGCCCCCACCCGGTAACCGGGGCCGAAAACCGCTCGCGTTGTAGAGTTCGCCCGGAAGCCACGGACCGCGTTGCCTTATACAGAAAGCCACCGGAAACGCCTATGCGCATAGCCATTTCGGGTCATCGTGACCTAACGCTGAGACGGCGAATAAAACCGCGCGGGTGGCGGCGGCAGCAACCGGCGCAGCGCCCCGGCCCACGCGGCGTTGACCGCTGCCGAGCGCGGGCGATGCGAGGCGGCATCGTCATAGGTCGCTGAATCCCGGTCTAGTAGTCGCGGAGCCGATCGGCTTCGACCATGGTCGCGTTCTCCCCTCGTCAGCCGTTCCGGGCCTCGGCGGCGACCCCGTGGGACGGCGCTTGTGGATGATGCGGCGACAGGAACACCACGATCGCCTCCTCGCCCTCGCGCGGGTGGGTGATCTGGTGCCAGCCGCACTTGCGGTAGAACGGCACCGTCACCGGGGATCTGGTCGAGGTCAGCAGCCAGGTGCCCCGGCCCTCGTCCAACCCGGTGAGCCTGTCCAGCAGGCGCCGTCCGATGCCCTGGCCCTGAGCGTGCGGCGACACCGCGAGCTCGTCGATCTTCCGCGCGCCGATCAGCCAGCCGGTGACCCGCTGGGACCCGAGCGCGGCGGCCACCTCGCCGTAGCGCCGATCGGTGGGAAACGGCGCCCGGGTCCACCAGGCGGTTCCGAAACCGACCGGCCGCCCGGCGCTCTCGGCGATCACGGCGACGAAGCCAGGCCGGTGGACGTCGGCGCGCAGCCGCCCAGTGAAGCTCACGGCATTGGACTCCTCCTCGTTCCACGGCGGAGCGCAGAAGGCGTCCCGGTACAGGCCGGCGAGGACGTCGGTGACCTTGAGCGCTGACACGCCCTGGTGGAGGGTGAGGTCGATGCGCACACGAGGCTCCACTGAAAGACGGTGAGGCGACGCCTCCCGAACCGGCTGGGACATGTTTCGGAGCATGAAGCCGATTCGGGAGGCGTCGCGGCCTATTTCGCCCGGGCGGCGTCGAAGCGCGCGGTGACGTCCGTCCAATTCACCAACGACCACAGCTTCTGCACGTAGTCGGGCCGGACGTTGCGGTACTGCAGGTAGTAGGCGTGCTCCCAGGCGTCGAACACCAGCAGCGGCGTGGTGTTCATCCCCACGTTGCCATGGTGGTCATAGACCTGCTCCACCACCAGACGGCCGCTCAGCGGCTCCCACGCCAGCACGCCCCACCCCGACCCCTGCACCGTGGACGTCGCGGTCGACAACTGCCTGGCGAACGCGTCGAAGGACCCGAAGTGCTCATCGATCGCCGCGGCCAGCTCCCCGTCGGGACGGTCCCCGCCGTCCGGGGACAGGTTCTGCCAGAAGATCGAGTGCAGGACATGCCCGGACAGGTTGAACGCGAAGGTCTTCTCCAGCCCGACCAGACCGCCGAACCGCTCCTTCTCCCGCGCCTCGGCCAGCCGATCGAGAGTGTCGTTGGCGCCCTTGACGTACGCGGCGTGGTGCTTGGCGTGGTGCAACTCCAGGATCTCCCCGGTGATCGCGGGCTCCAGCGCCGCGTAGTCATAGGGCAGGTCCGGCAGCGTGTACGTCGACATGCGACCACTATTGCAAAGAAGTCGCAGTTACATCAAGCATGCGATTAGGTCGATCTCGAGTCGTGTCGAACGCTCACTCCGGTCGCGAGGCCACGGCGACGTGCGGCCGGCCGGTGATGGGGTGCGGGCCGATGTGCGCGCGGACCCCGAAGACCTGTGCGATCAGGTCGGGGGTGAGGACCTCCGATGGCGGGCCGCTGGCTGCGATCCGGCCTCCCTGAAGGACGACGACGCGGTCGCTGTAAGCGGCGGCGTGGTCGAGGTCGTGCAGCGCCGTGAGTACGGTGAGGCCGAGGTCGCGGACGAGGTCCAGAAGGTCCAGCCGGGCGCGGATGTCCAGGTGGTTGGTGGGCTCGTCAAGTACGAGGAGTGGCGCCTGCTGGGCGAGCGCCCGCGCCAGCAGGACGCGCTGTCGTTCGCCGCCGGACAGGGTCGAGAAGAGCCGCGCGGCCTGCGCCTCCATCCCGACCCGTTCGAGCGAGGACCGGACGATGGCGCGGTCGGTGCCGTCTTCGCGTTCGAGGAGTCCTTTGTGCGGGGTCCGGCCCATGGTGACGACCTCGGCGACGGAAAGTTCGGCGTCGACGTCGCCATGCTGGGTGAGGACCGCGCGGCGGCGTGCGGCCTCGCGGGGCCGCATCGCCCACAGGTCCTCGCCGTCCAGGCGCACGACCCCGCCGGTGGGACGAAGCGCCCGGTAGACGGTGCGCAGCAGGGTCGACTTGCCGCTGCCGTTGGGACCGATGAGGGCGACGAACTCTCCGGGTTCGGCGGTCAGCTCGACGTCGGACAGAATGGGGTGGTCGTCGATATGGGCGGACAGACCCGCGATGGTGAGTCGCATCAGCTACTCCCCCCGGCTCGGCGCCGCAGCAGCCACAGGAAGAAGGGCACGCCCAGCGCGGTGGTGAAGATCCCGAGTGGGAGCTCATCCGGGCGGTCGACCGTACGGGAGGCCAGGTCGACCAGAACGAGGAAGACCGCGCCGAGGAGCAGCGCGACGGGCAGGACACGCCGATGGTCGCCGCCGACGATGAACCGGGCCATGTGGGGCACCATCAGCCCGATGAAGGCGATCCCCCCGGCGACGCTCACCACCGTGGCGGTCAGCAGCGACGCGACGACGAGCAGGGTGACGCGCAGCCCCTGGACCGGTACGCCCAATCCGGCGGCGGCGTCGTCGCCTCCGGCTAGCGCGTTCAGGTTCCGGGCTTGCGACAACAGGTAGATCAGGCAGGCCCCGATCACGGCCGCGGGCACGCCGAGGCTGTGCCAGGTACCGCCGGCGACGCTGCCCATGAGCCAGAACATCAGGCCCTGCAATTGCGCGGGGTCGAGCCGAAGCTGCACATAGCTGGTCGCGGCCGAGCACAGGTAGCCGACGGCGACACCGGCCAGCACCAGCCGGGAGTCCAGCAGGCGACCCGCGCGCTGGGCCAGCAGGTAGACGACCAGCACGCTCAGCAGGGCCGTGCCGAACGCGGCGCCGGTCACCCCGATCCCGCCGAGCGCCGTCGCCCCGATGGCGGCGACCAGCACCGCGCCCAGCGAGGCGCCCGAGGACACGCCGAGGACGTACGGGTCGGCGAGCGGGTTGCGGACCAGAGCCTGCAGGGCGACGCCCGCGACGCTCAAGCCCGCGCCGGCGACCGCCGCGAGGAGCACCCGTGGGGTGCGGATCTGCCAGACGACCTGGTCGCGGAGCGGATCGATCCCGTGGGTCCGGCCGGTCAGGTGCGCGCCGACCACCCGCCACACCGCGCCGAGCGGCAGCGTCACCGAGCCGATCGAGATCGCCACCAGGGACGCCACGAGCAGTGCCGCCGCCAGCCCGGCGATCAGTACGCCGGTCGCGCGGCCGGAGACCAGGTGCGGCCGGTGGAGTCGCTCAGCCATTGGAGTGGATCACCTTGGCCAGCTTCTCGACGGCCCAGGCGTTCATCGGTCCGAGGTACGCGCCGTCGGAGACGACGGCGTAGGTGCCGGTCTTCGACGCCTGCCACTGCGGATAGGCCGCGAACAGGCGCCGGGCCTCGTCGGCCGGCTTCTCATCGGGGGTGAAGACGCCGACGACCAGGACGTCGACCTGCGCGGCGGCCAGCTGTTCGGCGTTGAGGGTCCGTGTGGTGTCCTCTCCTCGCCCTGCGAAGGAGTTCTGCCCGCCGGCGGCCTTGATGACGTCGTCGTAAATGCCGCCCGTCATGACCGCGGGCAGGCCGTTGGCGTTCATCATCGACATCCCCGGGTACGCGATGAGCACCTTGCGCGGCGGTGCCGCCGCGGTCTTCTCCTGGACGGCTCGGATGCGGGCGCGGAGCCCGGCCACGATCTGCGCGGCCTTGGCCTGCACGTCGAAGATCCGTCCGAGCAGGGTCATGAACTGGAACGACGACTCGATCGACGCGTGCCGCAGCGCTTCCTTCTCGGCCGGAGACGCGTTCGGTTTCCCGTTCGCGCAGTTGACCGGGTTGACGAGCGAGTTGATGCCCGCGGCGGCGAGTTGCTCGCGCGTGGCGAAGCCGCTCCTGGCGTCGAAACCGCCGGACCAGGTGGAGACCACCAGATCGGGTTTCGCCGCCAGGACCTGCTCGGCGGGAACGTCGAAGTTCTTGTTCATCGTCAGGCCACGCGTGGGCAGGGCCTTGATCGCGGCGACCATCGACGGGTCGTCCGACACGCCATAGTGCTGGGCGTTCGCCAGGATGTGCCCGGTCAGCCCGAGCATGATGAAGCTCTCCACCTCCCCCACCGACGTCCCGTTGAGGATCAGCACCCGGCTCGGTGGCCGGGTGAAGGTGACCTTCTGGCCGCAGTTGTCGAAGGTCAACGGGTAGGCGGTCCTTCCGGGCGCCGCCTCTTGTGTCACTGACGTACCGCTCTGGGAGGAAGGCTTCCCGCATCCGGTGGCGGTCAGGGCCAGCGCGGTGGTGAAGGCGCACAAGGCCGTCAGGTTCGGTCTGTGTACGAGCATGGTGAGGAATTCCTTCGCGAGGTGATGGGAGATCTCGGGCATCAGGGTGCGGCGGGTCCACCGCCGGGAGGGACGACGACGGCGGTGACGCGCACCGCGCCGCCGTACCGGAAGACCAACGTGAACCGCACTCTGCGGCCGACGGGCAGGAGTCCACTCGGCTGGATCATGACGTTGGTGGTGTAGGGCGTCATGCGCACATCCGTATGGGCGGGGAGGACCAGGCCGTCGAGCATGGTCATCCGCCCGACCCCTGCCGCGTACGAGTGACGGGCGAGCATCGCCGATGAGGCGTCCGGCGTGCTGACGCCCAGCAGTTCGTCGGCCTGGTCGCCGGTGTTGGTGATGGTGAAGTAGGCCCCGGTTCGTGCGGCGGTGGGCGCCATCACCCATGCTCCGGAGACTCGTACCCGCGCGGGGCGCCCGGCCAGGCCGGTCAGGGTCCAGGCCGCCAGCAGCGCCAGCGTCGCCGCGCTCGCCAGGACTGTCGCCCGTACGGTGCTCATGTCCTCCTCCCGCGCAGCAGACGCAGGCTGTTGCCGGCGACCAGCAGGGAGCTGAGCGACATGGCGGCCGCGGCGAGCATCGGGTTCAGCCGCCCGAGTGCCGCCGGGGGGATGGTGATGAGGTTGTAGGCGAACGCCCACGCCAGGTTGACCTTGATCGTCATGCTCGCGCGGCGGGCGATGGCGATGGCGTCGGCGATCGCACTGACGTCGGAGCGCATGAGCGTCACGTCGGCGGCGCCGATGGCGGCGTCGGTGCCGTCGGCGACCGCGATGCCGAGATCCGCGCCGGCGAGCGCGACGGTGTCGTTGACGCCGTCGCCGACCGCGGCGACGGCACAGCCTTGCGCGCGCAGGTCGGTGACGAGGTCGGCCTTGCCGGCCGGGTCGAGTTCGGCGTGCCGGTCGTCGATGCCCAGCCGGTCGGCGACGGCGCGCGCGGGGGCGGGGCGGTCCCCGGTGGCCAGCACCGTACGCAGTCCCATCCGATGCAGCCGGGCGATGGCCTCCCGAGCGCCGTCGCGCAGGCCGTCCCCGACCGTGAACACGGCGACCGGCCGGTCCCCGGCCCGGAGGAGGACGCTGGTGTGGCCGTCGTGATCGGCGCGGTCGATCGCGGCTCGCAGGGGCGCGGGCAGCGGCTCGCCGTCCCAGCGGGCGACGCTGATCGACCGGCCATCGACCACTCCGCGTACTCCATGGCCTGCGGTGGCGCTGAAACCGTCCGCCGCGGGCAGTGGTCCGCTTGAGCGTGCCGCCTGTGCGATGGCGCGGCCGATCGGATGCTCGGACAGATCCTCCAGAGCGCCCGCGAGGCGCAGCGCTTCGTCGGCGTCCATGCCGCGCGCGGTGGTGGTCGCCAGCAGCGTCATGCGGCCGGTCGTGAGCGTGCCGGTCTTGTCGAGCACGACCGTGTCGATCCGGCCGAGTCGTTCCAGGGCGTCCGGTCCGCTGATCAAAACGCCGTGGCGGGCGCCCGCTCCGGTGGCGGCCAGCAGCGCCAGCGGGGTGGCGAGCCCCAGGGCGCAGGGGCAGGCGACCACGAGCACGGCGATGCTCGTACTGATCGCCGCGCCGGGGTCGGCACCGGCCCCCAGCCAGAACCCGAGTGTGGTGACCGCGACCGCCAGCACCATCGGTACGAAGACGCCGGCGATCTGGTCGGCGCGGCGCTGTGCCCGTGCCTTGCCGAGCTGCGCGTCCCCGACCAGTGCGGTGATCTTCGCGAGCCGGGTGTCGGCGCCGACGGCGGTGGCACGGACCACGAGCGCGCCGCCGACGTTGACGGTCCCGCCGGTCACCGGGTCTCCGGGACCGCACTCGGCCGGGACCGCCTCGCCGGTCAACAGGCGGGTGTCCAGGGCCGAGGCCCCCTCGACGATGACGCCGTCCGTGGCGACGGTGTCTCCGGGCCGGACGAGGAACCGCTGACCGGGCCGCAGTTCCCCGACCGGGACGCGGCTGCCGTCCGGCAGGTACGCCTCCGTGGGGACGAGCGCGTCGAGCGCCGCCAGCGCGGAACCGGTACGCCGCCGGGCGCGGGCTTCGAGGTACCGGCCGATCGAAACGAACAGCGTGACGCCGGTGGCGGCTTCGAAGTACAGGTGTGAGCTCGCGCCTTCCGGGGTGGCGGTCCAGGCGAAGGGCATCCGCATCTCCGGCGTGCCCGCGCCGCCGAGGAACAGCGCGTACACCGACCAGGCGAACGAGGCGAGCACGCCGATGCTGACCAAAGTGTCCATCGTCGCCGTGGCGTGCCGCAGACCGGCCACCGCGCGCCGGTGGAACGGCCAGGCTCCCCAGGCGGCCGTGGGGGCGGCCAGTGCCAGGCACAGCCACTGCCAGTCGCGGAACTGCAGCGCCGGGATCATCGACAGGACGAGGACGGGGACCGTGAGGACGGTCAGCACGATGACGCGGTCGCGGGCGCGCCGACCGGCCCGATCCTCCTCAGGAGCCTGTTCCGGGGCTCGGCGTACCAGGCGTCCGCGGTACCCGGCCCGCTCCACCGCACCGATCAGGTCCTCGGCGCCGACCGAGGCCGGGTGGGTGACGCGGGCCTGGCCGGTCGCCAGGTTCACCGCCGCGCTCACCCCGTCGATCCGGCCCAGCCGCTTCTCCACGCGGGACACGCACGCACCGCAGGTCATCCCCTCGATGACCAGGTCGGTGGTCTGGGCGCTCACCGGTGTTCTCCTGGCATGGTCATGCCGCCCATGTCGCGTTCGTCGGCCGGTGCGGTGCCGGGCGCGGTGCGGTGGATGCCGGGTGCGACCGGCCCGGCCAGCCGTCCGACGGCGAACGAGACCGCGAACAGCGCGGCCAGGAACGCGGCGAAGCACAGGACCAGCGGAGACGGCAGCGCCGTCACCGGCGGCTTCGGCGAGGAAGGGGACATCAGTTCACGTCCTTGCATGTCTGTTTCAGGTTTCACGAGTTCATGGCGAGGAGCATGTAGGCCATGGCGACGCCGGCGGCCACGTGGCAGGCGGTGTCCGTCCGGTCATCGCGCTCGGCCGGCAGCGACCGGATGGTCCAGGCCGCCTCGCCGATGAAGTAGACGGCGAGCCCCAGGTCGAGCCAGGCACGCGTGCCGCCAGGACTCATCGCCATGCCGGCCATGTGCGGCATGGCGGAGAAGGTGACCATGAAGGCCATCGCCAGGCAGCCCGTCACCGCGTGCGGGTCGCGCCGCCCGCCGCGTGCCAGGCAGGCGATCGCGGCGGCGAGATAGATCCCGGCGACGGGCCGGGGAATGGCGGGAGCCGACGGGGCGAGCATCGCCGCCATGCCGAGACCCATCACCACGTGCGCGACGCGCTCGCGCGGATCGCGCCGGGTGACCGCCAGCCGGTGGGCATGGTGACCGGCGATGCCGAAGGCCAGTACGGCGAACGCCCACCCGATCAAGAGCTTCTCCCTTGTCCGGCCACGGTCAGCGTTCCTCGCGCTGGTTCATCCGGGCGAGCAGCGCGTTGTAGGCGTCCAGCGCGGCCTCGTCGGCGTCGACGTCGGCGCTGGCCCGCAGGTGCTCGCGCGCGGCCCGGTCGCCGGCCGACGCGTGCCCGGTCCCCGCCAGCGCGGCCTGGCGGGCCGCTTCGAGGAACCCACCGGCGCGGGCGGCCTGCGGCGAGCGGTCCAGCACCCAGGCCGCGGCGACGAGGAGCATCATCAGGAACATCAGGCCGTCGCCGCCGATCCACATCACCGCGCCGCCGTCGTGGATGTCGGCGAGCGGGCCGGGCCCCCACGGGGGATGCATCCTGGCGTAGGTGGGGAACGGCGGCCGGGTCGCCTGCAGCAGCACGATCCCCACGATGGTGTCGGCCGACATCCCCATGAACAGGCCGAACAGCCGGATCGGGTAGCCCGGTGGCCGGGCAGGGGAGTCGACCGTGAGGATCGCGGAGAAGTACAGGTATCCCGCGCCGAGGTACAGCACGTGCTCCAGGACCATCAGCGCCGGTGAGCCCATCATCGCGTCCATGAATGAGGACAGGTGCACACCGAACAGCACCGCCATGTACAGGGCCAGGCCGGTGATCGGCGAGCACACCATGGCGGCCGCCGGCGACCGCAGGATCGCCTGTACGCGGTCATGCGCGATGCCGTCGGTGGCGCGCAGCAGCAGCGTGACGGGGTGGCCGTAGCACAGCAGCCAGGGCGCGATCATGATCAGCATGAGGTGCTGGATCATGTGCACCCAGAACAGGCCGCCGTCGCCGTACACGCCGGGGCTGCCCATGACGGCGGCGGCCACGATCCCCAGTCCGGCCGTGAAGGAGGCCGTACGGGCCACGGGCCACCTCCGGACGGCGAGGACGCCGGCCAGATACAGCAGCAGCGCCGCGATGAGCAGTGCGGTGGTGACCGGCGCGAACCGCCAGGTGGTGACCGCTCGCGTCCAGGTGAGCGGGGCCAACGCCCCGTGCATGGACATGTCCATCACAGGCCCCCAGCCAGGTCCTGGCCCAGGTGGCGACCGGGGCGGCAGCCGCCCGGGACGGCGAAGGGCGCGCTGGACTCGTGGCGGCTGAAGCGGCGGCGTCCCACCTCCGGGGGAGCGCCGTCACTCATCTGGTTCGTTCGTCTGTTCATCGGATCGCCTGGGTCAAGGTCACGGTGGTCTCGTCGATGTCGCCGGTGCGGACGGTGACCGCGACGGTCCACCGGCCGGGGACGGTGAGCGGGGCTGTCACGGCCACGTACCGGCCCACCCCGGCCGGGGTGACCTTTGCGGTGATCGGGCCGATGTCCCGCCGGGGCAGCGACCAGGCCACGCCGAGGGCGGCCACGCCGCGGGGGTGTCCGGCGGCGTCGCGGACCACGACGGTGGCGGTGGTGAGCCCTCGGACCCGGCTGGGCAGGCGGAGGGAGAGCGTCCCCGTTCCGCCGGCGCCGCCGGTGTCGTATCGGGTGATGAGCGTGACCGGCTTGGCGGCCAGCGCCTTACCGGCCGGTTCCATTGCGACCAGCACCGCGGTCACGACCAAGACCGCCACCACCCCGGCCGTCTCGATCGTGACCAGCCGCACCAGCCGGTCCGGTACCGGGCCGCCCAGGCGGGTCCGCAGCGTACGGCGGGAGAAGAACGCGACCGACAGCACCGCGCACACCAGCGCCGTCTTCAGCACCAGCGTGACGCCGTACGCGGTCTGCAGCAGCGCCTGGGGCGTTTGCACGCGGAGCCAGCCCTGGTACAGGCCCGTGCCGGCCAGAAGCGCCACACTCCCGGCGGCCACGGTGGAGAATCGCCGCACGCCGGTTCCGACCCGCGGATCGGTCCGCCGGGCCCGGGTGGTGACCGTCACGGCGGCGAGCCCGCCGACCCACAGCGCCATCGCGCACAGGTGCGCGGTGTCCGCCGCGACCGCCGTCAGCGGCTGGGCACCGGCCGCGGCGTGGCCGCCGAACGGCCAGGTCACCGCGATCGCCACGGCCGCCATCGCCACCGCCGCGCCGAAGACCACACGCCCGGTCCGGGAGTCGCCCTCCAGCCGGGTCCGGCAGCCGGCGATGAGGAACGGCAGGAGCCCCAGCATCAGCAGCCGCGCCGTCACCGCCGTGCCGTAGGTGGTCGCGAGCGTCTGATGGATCAGGTCCGGCCGCGCCATCGCCTCCGCTCCGGTGCCGGCCGCGTACGGGCCTTCCAGCACCAGCGCCCCGAGTGTTCCGGCCGCGAGCGCGGCCCAGCCGAAGGTGATCAGCTGCCGGACACCTCGAATCGCCACCGCGCCGCGCATTCCGTAGCAGCAGAACGCAAGCGCCCCGAACAGCACTGCGAAACCCGCGAACCCCACGAAACGCGCGCCGGTGAACAGCACAGCGACAACGGTGTCCGTCCGTGCGGGCCGCACGGACGCCGGTGTGCTGGGATGCCCGACGGAGAACGTGATCGCGCCGCCGACCGGATGTGAGTCCGCCGAAATGACCCGCCAGGTAAGCGCGTAGGTCCCTTGCGCGCCGTCCGGACGCAGCCTGATCCTCACCTGGGCTCCGTCCGCGGCGATCACACCGGTCACGCCGTGGCCGGCCGGGTCGACCACCTGAATGTCGGCGGCGACGGGGCGTACCGGCTCATCGAACCGCAAGGTCAGCGCCGGGGGGAGGGCGGGCAGGACGGCGCCGTCGGCGGGCGATGACCAGGCCAAGGTGGCGTGCGCCGACGCGGGCGTCGCCGCAACCACTTCGATCACCATTGCGGCGCCCACCACCACGCCGAGCCACGCCACCCTGCGCGGCGCCCGGAGGGCCTGGCTCATCCGCCGTCCTCCGCTCATCCGCCGTCCTCCGCGAGCAGCTTCGGCAGGTCGGCCGCGAACTCCTTCGCGGAGACCCCGGCGGTGTAGATCACGTGCGCCTGGTGGTCGCCACCGAAGGGCAGCACCTGCGCGCCGTGGGTCACCTCGTAGTCCCCCGACGTCGAGGAGGGGCGTTCCAGCGCGATGCCGAGCGACTTGGCCGCCGCCTGGATCTTGGTGTAGTCGCCGGTCAGGCCAATGAACGAGGGGTCGAACGAGGCGAGCCACGCCTTGATGACCTTCGTGGTATCGCGCCACGGGTCGCTGGTGATGAACACGACCGCGATCCGGTTCCGCTGCGCCGGCGTGAGCAGCCGCAGCGCCCCGGCCAGGTCGGCCATCGTCGTCGGGCACACATCCGGACAGTGGGTGTAGCCGAAGTAGACCAGGGCCAGCCTGCCCTGCGTGGCCTTGATCAGGTTGACGGGCCGTCCCGATGTTCCGGTCAGGGTCAGATCCGGTTCGCGCAGCGGCGTACCGATCCGGGTGCCGTGCAGATCGGAGGCGGGTGCCGAGATCTTCACCGGCGGCCGACCATCCCCGCCGCCGCCACAGGCGGCGAGCAGGAACGGCAGCAGAGACACGAGCACGAGCATGCGGGAACGCCGCCCGGCGGTCCTGGCGGCCGGGCGGAGGTGAACGGTCCTCATGCGCCGACGGACCTGCCGGATCGGCGCAACGCGGCGATCGCGATGCCCAGAGCGAGCAGCCCGGCCACCAGGCCGGCCACGCCCAACAGAGTTCCCGTGCCGTTCCTGCTCTTCTTCACCACTGGTGCCGCCTGCGGTGCGCTTGCCTTGGCCAGGGTGAGCGATGGCGCGGGGTGCTCCGGCTCGGCGCCACCGCTGGGCATGTCGATCCAGCGCACCACGCTGGTCTTGCCGCTGTGGTCGGTGTAGGTCTGCAGGGCCTTGAAGTACAGCTTGGCGGTGTCGATGGTGACATGCGCCGCAGCCGGCAGGGCCAGCGCCATCACGGTGGCGGTGACGATACCGGCGCCTGTCAGCAGGCGCTTGGCGGCATGCGGAAAAGACATGATGCTCCTCGGGAAAGGGCGTGCGAATGAAAGGGGACGGCGACTGCGGCCCACACCTCATCCCGGGGGAATCGCGAACGCCCGGCCGTGTAGCTATACGAAACCGGGTGAAGGCGCACCAAGGACCTACGAACGTCTTACGGCGCGCCGGAGGGGCCGTCAATCACATGCAGGCGCCGCAAACAGCGCCGGTGTGCCGAGGAGGGCCGCGCCGCACCACGACATGCCGCAACACGGTCACGGGCGGCAGGGCATCGTCCTCAACCGGCCAATGCCGGGTGTCGGCCGGACGCCGCGTCGCCGCCGACCTCGCGTACGCCAACAGAACGAAGACGCGCAGAGCGCGCCCGAGCACCGCCTCGCCGAGCACCTCCAGCACACGCCAGGCGGCCCGCTCCCCCACATGCAGCCACAGCGCGGCCAACGCTCCGGCCAGAGCATGCATCCCGAGCATGCCCAATCCGGACGCCCCGGAGCCATGGCCCATGGGCATGGCCATACCGGGACTCACGACGGGGTGCATGCCGTCATGCATCGTCATGGCCATGTGCTGAGCCGCCGGCCCGGAACCGGCCGGGGTGGTCCAGGCGAACCATTCGTGCAGGCATACCTGGGCGACCTCGACCGCCAGCGTGATCCACCACGCCGACCGCCGCCGGTCGGCCAGGCAGTACCCGACCGCGGTCACCCCCGCCAGAGCGGCCCAGCCCGCCCACACCGGTGCCGGATGAGAAGCCATCAGGTCATGTCCGGCCAGGGACAGCACGACGCACACCACGGCGAACACCGCGGCGCGTATCAAGCGGAACCACCCGGGCGGACGCATGACCTCACCAACAACTACAGCATGTAGTACACCGGAGACTACACCGCGCCTCTCCGACACCTTCCTCTGGCTCGTCGCTGATGCGCCGAGCACCGGCACGCACGCACCATGAGGATCAGGTGGCGGATGCCGGTGCGCTCCACCGTCGTGGCCATGGTCTGCACGCAGTCTTCGGCGGTGCCGACCGGGTGGATGCGGCACAGCAGTTCGAACGGCGGCTACGTCGTGCGTTGACCTGGGAGGGTGTGGGCCGTCCGCGGAACGGCGGGCCGACCCACACACCTTGGGCCTCAGCAGTCGACCAGTTCGGGTTCTTGGTTGAGGATCTGGGCGCGGGCGGTGATGAACTGCCGGTAGGCGCGGTCGGCGCCGGGGCGGAAGACGGCGACGCGGTGGCAGTTCTGGAACGCCAGTCGTACGCCGAAGTGGTTCTCCAGAGCGGCGCGCATGGCGTCGCTGGCCATCATGCGCAGGAGTTGGCCGCGGGCGGTCTCGTCCGGCGGCGGGGTCTTGTTGTCGGCGAACTCCCCGTCACTGTCCCGCAGTTCTTCGACGAGGCCGGTGACGACCTGCCAGCCGTAGGGCAGGGAGGTGCGGATGCAGTCGACGAACGCGGCGTCGTCGACGTCGCCGCGCTGGGCGTCCTGGAGGAGTTGCGGGGAAACGGTCAGCGACATTGGTTCTCCTATCGGATCGATGGGTCGCCTGGGACGGTAGATCGGTTGGGCGGGACGGTCAGGTAGCGGTGACGTCACAGCCCCGTTGCCGGGCCGGCGTGCTGCGAGTGGTGAGGGTGCTGATGGTGGCTGCCAGGGCGAACGGGGTGCCGCAGATGACGGCGGTGCCGGCGGCGGTCGCGATGCGGTAGTGCAGGGAAATGGCCAGGCCGGCGGCCCCGGCCGCTGCGGCGATGTCGCCGGTCCCGGCGGTGAGGGGGGAGCCGACGAGGGCGGCGGTGAGGTCCTTGCTGGAGCCGGGCCGGGCGGAGATGAGCACGACGCCGAGGGCGAGCGCGCCGCTGACCATGACGCCCGCATGCTGGTGGTGCCCCCGGGTCGCGAGGCCGCTTCGGGCCATCACCGCGGCCGCACCGGCTGCCGCCAGTCCCGCACCGACCTTGACGTCGGTGCCGCGATTACCTCAACTATGTCGGTCCCGGTTTCCGGATCCCGCTGATCGCCGCCGGAGTCGTAGGCCCCACCACCGGCCGGACACAACCTGGCCGCACTGCCGGCCAATGGTCCCGCCGGAGCTCGTTGACCGAATTCACCGCTCGCGCGTTCCAGGCCAAGGCCGGGCACGACGCCTTGACCGGACGCCAGGCCACCTTGACCGGCTTCGCCCGCCCGGCAGGCCCCAACCGATGGCAGTTGATCCGCCTGCGCATGACCTGCTGTGCGGCCGATGCCGTGCCGATGCGCATCGTGATCAAGAAAGTACCCGCGCCGCGCGCCGGCACCTGGGTGCAGGTGACCGGTACGTGGTCACCGGCCTGGGCGCACATCAACGGCATCGCCCTGCCCAGCCGATCGCGATCGATCAGCGGCGCATCACCGAACCCGCCGCCCCCTACGTAACGCGGCAGTTCCACGACGGGTGATGCCGCTGCCAGGTTGCCACTGTTCACGGGCGCGTTCGCCGGGCAGAAGGAGACCGAGGGGGGTTCACCGATGACAGCGATGACACAGCACCGCCAGCATGCCGCTCACGATCATGCTCACGGGCCGGGATGCGGCCACGTGGCCGTGCCGCACGGCGACCACGTCGATTACGCCCACGATGGGCACCTGCACCGGCCGCATGACGGACACGTCGACGAATGCGAGGCCACCGGCCACACGCGGCACAACGACCACCCGCACCGGCACGGCGCGGGCTGCGGCCACGTCAGCGTTCCGCATGGCGACCACGTCGACTACGTCCACGACGGATGCCGGCACGCCGCCCACGAGGATCACTGGGACGAGCACTGAACACCCCACGCCACCACATCGGCGACCGCTAAGTAATGCCCGTACTGTCCCGGTCTCAGGCAGAGTGGGCGCATGCGGGTGGGGGTGTTCTTGCTGGCGGCGCGGTTCCCCGGGCAGAGCGACGGTGAGGTGCTGTCCGCCACCGTCGAGACGGCCGTCACCGCCGAGCAGGCCGGGTTCGACGACGTGTGGTTCGCCGAGCACCACTTCATGTCGTACGGAATCTGCCCGTCGGCGGCCACGCTGGCCGCCTATGTCCTGGGCCGTACGCGGCGGATCGCGGTGGGCACCGCGGTGAGCGTGTTGTCCACCGCCCACCCGGTCGCGCTCGCCGAACAGGCGGCGCTGTTGGACCAGGTCTCCGGCGGTCGGTTCCGGCTCGGGGTCGGGCGGGGCGGCCCCTGGGTCGACCTGGAGGTGTTCGGCACGGGCCTCGCTCGATACGAGTGCGGTTTCGCCGAGAGCCTCGATCTGCTGCTGGCCGGGCTGAGTCGTTCCCGGCTGTCGGCGAGCGGGCCGACCTTCACCTTCCGTGAGGTGCCGATGGTGCCGCGCCCGCGCACCCGCCCGTACCCCCCGGTCGTGGTCGCCTGCACCTCGGCCGGCACCGCCGCGCTCGCCGCCGAACGCGGCCTGCCGATGCTGCTCGGCCTGCACATCGACGACGAGGGCAGGCGGCGGATGGTCGACGCGTACACCGCCACGGCCCCGAACACGCGTGCGCAGCACGTTGCCGCCGTCATGGCCTACGTCGCCGACACCCGGGCCGAGGCACAGGGACTGCTGCGCGCGGAACTGCCACGCTGGCTACGGCCTGGGCTCGCCGGATACATGCCGGTCGACGGTCGGCCCTACACCCCACGCGACCCGGACGCCTACGCGGAGCTGCTGTGCCGCCTCCACCCGATCGGCACCGCCGAAGACTGCCTGGACACCATGGCCACAACGGTCGAACGCACCGGCATCCGCCACCTGATCCTCATGGTCGAAGGCACCGGATCCCCGAACCGGACCCGAGAGAACATCACACGACTCGGCACCGAGGTCCTCCCTCACCTCCGCGCACGCTTTAGAGACCGATGACCGGGAACCAGGATCCGAACTTCTCGATGAACCCGAGAGTCCTAGCTGATAAATCGACGGTCGTATCGGCGGGTGGGGATCGATATGAGGAAGCTGGACCGGCGTCAGGCGCTGTGGACGATCGGCGCTGCCGGTGCCGGCCTCGCGGCCGGCGCGGCACCGGAATTCCTCCGTGGCACCGGTACGCCGAGGACCCGGCACCACCTACGTACGGTCGCCCACACCGCCCGAACCGATCCCGGCTATGCCCACGGCCGGCCGCTACAGGCGCTGCGCCGGCCGATCCACAGCCTGCACGATCTCCAACCGGCGGCGCCGCCCAACGCGGTGGCACTGACCATCGACGACGGCCCGCACCCGGTGTGGACACCGAAGATGCTCGAGCTGCTGGCGGAGCTGGGCGTCCCAGCGACGTTCTCGCTCATCGGCGTCCAGGTCACCGAATACCCGCAGCTCGTCCGGCGGATCGTGGACAGCGGGCACCAGGTCTCCGACCACACCGTGACGCACCCGCTGAACCTCCCCGCGCTCGCCGACGCCAAAATCCGTGAGGAGATCGGCGGTGCGCACGACCGCATCGCACAGATCTCCGGAGTCGCTCCGAAGTTCTTCCGCTCCCCGGGCGGCGCCTGGTCACAGCGGATCCTCGACATCGCCACCGAACACGACATGATCTGCATCGACTGGCAGGTCGACCCACGCGACTGGGCCCGCCCCGGCACCACCACCATCACCGACCGGCTCCTGCGCGCACAAGCGGGCGACATCCTGCTCTGCCACGACGGCGGCGGCGATCGTTCCGAGACCATACGGGCGCTGCGGACGGTAATCCCCGCGCTGAAGGGCCGCGGTCTCACCTTCGTCGCCCTCTGACCCGCAGCGACTCGATGGGGAGGACCACGCGCGGCCACCCTCCGCACCACGCAGATCCGGGCCGCGTCCCCGGCCGCGACCGACGATCAGGTGGACCCGTCTCTTCCCTGCTGACCGGTCTGGCCTTCGACCATCTGACCCTGGACGTACGTGCCGCGCGCGGACGGCAGTGCCCGATGCTGCGGCGGGGACATGGAAGCTGGTACTATGCCCTGGACATCCCCGCCGGGCTGAGCACCGACCGTCGCCGCATCCGGCGAGGCGGCTTCCCCACCCGCGCAGCGGCCACTCAGGCGCTGCAGCAGCTGACCGCGCCGGGATCAGGTGATCCGCGTGGACGGTTGCTGACGACCGGGCAGTGGTTGCACATTTGGTTGATCAGCCGGATCTCACTGCGGCCGTCGACGCTGCGCGGGTACGCCAGCCACATCAACGACTACCTGTATCCCCACCTCGGGGTCATCCCGCTCCAAGACTTGGACGAAACTCGGCCCCCCGGAAACGTGATGGACCTCATGCCTTTGGTAAGGCATGCGGCACCCGCAGCGCCTTCGGCCGATTCAGTGAAGCCCGAGTAATACGTGTGCGCTCCTGAGCTCGCGCGTTGGCGTCAGGAACGAAGGGTGCGCAGGCCGGTGCGGATTTCGCTGACCAGGATCTCGGGCTGTTCCAAGGCCGCGAAGTGCCCGCCCTTGTCGGCCTCGCCGTAGTGGATCAGATTGCTGTAGGTGTCTTCGATCCAGCTTCGTGGCAGGCGTGGGATGTCCCTCGGGAAGACGGTCACCGCGACCGGAAGCGTCAGCTTCGGGCCGGCGAGAGTGGCCGATTTATTCTCCCAGTAGATGCGGCCGGACGACGCTGCGCTGTTGGTGAACCAGTAGAGGGATATCGCGTCGAGCATGTCGTCGATGCTGAGGGCGTCCTCGGCGAGCCCGTGGTTGTCGGTCTTGGACTGGAACTTCTCGTAGATCCAGGCTGCCTGACCAGCGGGAGAGTCCGCCAGGGCGAATCCGACAGTCTCCGGCTTCGTGCCCTGAAGGTGGTTCGACCCACCGAGATCGCCGGTGTAGAGGGCGAGGGTCTCCACGGCGTAGTGCTGTTCGGGCGACAAGGTGTCGGGTATCTGTGTGGGAAAGGCGTACTGGGTGTTCAGATGAATTCCGAGAAGCCCCTCAGGTTGCATGGCCCCGAGGGCGGTGGTGACGACGGCACCCCAATCGCCGCCTTGCGCGGCCCATCTCGTGTAGCCGAGACGCTTCATCAGCTCCACCCACGCGCTTGCGATGCGCGATACGGTCCACCCGGTCTCCGTGGGCTTCTGGGAGAACCCGAACCCGGGCAGTGACGGGACGACGACGTCGAATGAATCGGCGGCGTCTCCTCCGAACGAAACCGGATCGGTCAGCGGGCCGATCAGCTTCAGGAACTCGAGGATCGAGCCCGGCCATCCGTGCGTGAGTATCAGCGGCATCGCGTTGGGATTCTTGGACCTGACGTGGATGAAGTGGATGTCCAGCCCATCAATCTCGGTCAGGAATTGGGGGAAGCGATTGAGCTCGGACTCGAAGCGCCGCCAGTCGTAGCCGTGCTCCCAGTAGTCGACCAGAGATCTGGCGTTCTCTACGCGAACCCCTTGCGACCAGTCGCCCACCGTCTCCGGATCCGGCCATCGCGTTCCGGCCAGTCGCCGCTTCAGGTCATCGATCTCTGAATCCGGGATCGAGACGGTGAACGGGCGCACGAGGGTCGAGGTCGGCGGCGTCGGTGCGGTCATGGCCTTCTCCTGAGCTTCGAAACGCGGCGCAACTCTCCGTTGCACACAGGTGTGCACTGCACACTGATGTGCAGTCTAATTAGCTGCACACTGGTGTGCAACAATGGTGTCGTGCCCACCGAGTCCACCCGTGTGCGCTCGATGAACGAGACACGTGATCGCATCCTCGATGTCGCCCTCGATGTGCTGGGAGACAACCCCGACGCCGGGATGGGCGAGATCGCCGCCGCCGCCGGCGTCGTCCGTCGCACCGTCTACGGCCATTTCCCCTCGCGCGCCGACCTGGTTCGGACACTGACGGAACGGGCCGTGGCCGAGATGGCAGCCGTGCTCACCGAGGTCAACGCCGCCGGCGCGGAAGCGGACGCGGCGTGGGTCGAATTCATCGCCCGCCTCTGGCCGGTGACACACCGATACCGAGTGCTGTTGGCGCTGCGCCGTGGCGAGTACGGCGAGGCGATCCACGGCCTGCTCGGGCCGGTCGACGAACTCCTCGCCGACCTCGTGAAACGGGGCCAGGACAGCGCCGTGTTCGCACAGCACCTGCCGGCGGGCATCCTGAGCCAGGTTGCCTACGGCGCAGTGTTCGCCATCGCGGACAGCGACCGGTCAAACGGGACCGGCGCCCTCGGCGCCCGCGCGGCGACGATCACGAGCCTGCTGATGCTGGGAGTCCCCGAGACGCGCGCCATCGCTCTCCTGGGCGACCAGCTCTGACCCGCAGCACTCGTCGAGCGTCGCTGCGGATCGTCCAGTTCTGGGCACGACATCGTCGCCGCACCCTGCCATGAATCCGGTGAGAACAGGGTGATCGCGACGATGTCGGCGGGTCTCTAGTCGAGGGTGCTGAGGGTGCGGCGGATGGTCTCGCGGAGCCAGGTTGCGCGGGGTCGGCGTCGAGGCGGGCGTGCCAGCACAGGCGCACGTCTGGTTCCGGCAGCGGCGCGGGGATGGGGAACCACTGCAGCGCCATGGTCGCGCCGCTCTGGTCGGCCAGTCGCTGCGGGATGAGTCCTACATAATCGCTTGAGGCGACTACGAGCGCGGCGTCGGCGAAGGTGGGCACGACTGCGGCGACGTGACGCTGAAGACCTGCCGTCTCGAGCGCTTCGTCGAGCGGGCCACGGGCGTGTCCGCGCCGGGAGGCGGAGATGTGCGGATGCTCGCACAGCTGGGCGAGTGTGGGCCCGGGCTGGTGGCGCGCGAGGGGGTGTCCGCTGCGCGCCACGCCGACGAGCCGCTCGTGGTAGAGCACGGACGTGTGGATGTCGGGAGCGTTGACCTCGCCGGCGCCGATGTCGAGGTCGACCGAGCCGTCGCGCAGGGCCGCGACGCTCTCGTTGCCCTCCGCGACGAAGCGCAGCGTCATCCGAGGAGCGGCCGCGGCGACGCCGTTGATCAAGGCCGTCGCGAGCGTCGCGACGATGCCGTCGTTGATGCGGATCGTGAAGGTGCGGGCGATTTCGGCGGGCACGATCTCGCGGTCGGCGCTGATCAGGGCGGCCGCCTCGTCCAGCAGTGAGCGCACGCGCGGGGCGGTGCGCAGTGCGAACGGCGTGGGGACCATGCCGCGGCCGGCGCGCACGAGGATCGGATCGCCCATGGCCCGGCGCAGCCGTCCCAAGGCGCGGCTGGTCGCGGGGATGGACAGGTGCAGGCGCTCCGCCGCTGCGGTGACGCTTCCCTCGTGCAGCAGCGCGTCGAACGCGCGCAGCAGGTTGAGATTGCTCAACAGACAGCCGCCGATGACCGGCAGGTGATCGATTCCAGAAGCGGCCGTCGGCGGAGGGGGTGGACCGCGGTCTCCACCCCCGCCCGCGTATCTCAACCCGGTGACCGTTCCGGGGGGCCGATGGCAGGGCGTCGCGGCGAGGCTGGATGCATGACAGCGAACATCGGGTCGTGAAGTGAGGACGGCCATCGCGTAGATCCCTTCGAAGTCGACCAGGACACGAAGGAGAGTGGTTACGCGATGGCGTCTGGATGGACGCCCTGACCCAGAAGGTCCGTGAAGGCGGCCGCACCGTCAACGTTTCCCAAATTATGCAGGTCAGCCGCCTCTACGCCAGGTGGACAGGCTCCCCTAGCAGTCATTACACCGCTCATGACGCCCCCCTGACCTGCGGAAATGCTAGCGGACGGGCAATCCTGTGATCGTGCGGCCGATGACGAGGCGCTGGATCTCCGACGTGCCCTCGAAGATGGTGAAGATCTTGCTATCGCGGTGCCAGCGCTCGACCGGATAGTCGCGGGTGTAGCCGTTGCCGCCCAGGATCTGGATGGCGTCCTCGGTGACGCGCACCGCGGTCTCGCCGGCGTGCAGCTTGGCCATCGAGCCCTCGGCGCTGGAGAACTCCTTGCCGTTGCGGGCCATCCAGGCGGCGCGCCAGACCAGGAGGCGGGAGGCGTCGACCTGGGTCTTCATGTCGGCCAGTTTGAAGGCGATGGCCTGGAAGTCACCGATCTTCTTGCCGAACTGCTCGCGCTCGCGGGCGTACTCGAGGGCGTACTCGTACGCGGCGCGGGCGATGCCGACGGCCATGGCGCCGACGGTGGGGCGGGACGCCTCGAAGGTGCGCAGGGCGGCCTGGCCCGCGGCGCGCTTGCCCTCCCGGACGCGGGCGAGCCGCTCGTCGAGCTTCTCCTTGCCGCCGACGAGGCAGGAGCCGGGGACGCGGACGTCGTCGAGGATGACCTCGGCGGTGTGGGAGGCGCGGATGCCGTGCTTCTTGAACTTCTGGCCCTGGGACAGGCCGGGGGTGCCGGGCGGCACGATGAAGCTGGCCTGGCCGCGGGTGCCGAGCTCGGGGTCGACGGAGGCCACGACCACGTGGACGTTGGCGATGCCGCCGTTCGTCGCCCAGGTCTTGGTGCCGTTGACCACCCACTCGTCCTTGGCCTCGTCGTACTCCGCGCGGGTGCGGATGGAGCCGACGTCGGACCCGGCGTCGGGCTCGGAGGCGCAGAAGGCGCCGAGCTTGATGTCGTCGGCGGTGCCGAACATCTGCGGCACCCACTCGCCGATCTGCTCGTGGGTGCCGGTCGCGGCCACGGAGACGGCCGCCAGGCCGGAGCCGACGAGCGACAGACCGATGCCGGCGTCACCCCAGAACAGCTCCTCGAACGCCACGGGGATGCCGAGCCCGGACGGCTCCATCCACTGGCCGGCGAAGAAGTCGAGGGAGTACAGCCCGATCTTGGCGGCCTCCTGGAGGATCGGCCACGGCGTCTCCTCCCGCTCGTCCCATTCGTGGCCGGCGGGGCGAATGACGTCCTTGGCGAACTCGTGGACCCACTCCTGCACCGCCCGAACGTCCTCGTTGAGCTCGAGCGAGAAGGCCGGGGCGCCGTCCTCCGACATGTTTCCTCCGTTCACGGCCGGCCACGGGCGGCGGGCGCGCTATTGGACCCGTTGTCGACTTTCACCCTAGCGGGCGAGGTGCTACCGCCGGTAACAGGGTGGTGAGTGTCACAATACGGCCGGAAGAAAGTTGACTTGATGCGATGGGAGTCACGAGGCTGTAACGAGCGGTGCGCCCCCTGCGAGGTAAGAGGTAACTTATTAGGCAATCCGCGCCCGTGTCCCTGGTCGCCCGGAAGAACGGGAGTTCGTGTGGGTTCGCCCGGTTCCCCCCGCCGTCGGGATTCCCGCCCCACCCGCGTGCTGGCGTACGGCGCGGCCGTCCTGACCGTCGTCCTGGTCGCCGCCCTCGTCGCCGTCTTCTGGCCCAGTGGCGAGCAGACGCACGTCACCGCGTACTTCGAACGCGCGACCGGCGTCTACCCCGGCACCGAGGTCCGCATCCTCGGTGTGAAGGTCGGCAAGGTCACCCGCGTGACCCCCAAGGGCAACATGGTCGAGGTCGGCCTGGCGTTCGACGCCAAGCACAAGGTCCCGGCGAACGCCCAGGCGGTCATCATCGTCCCCTCGCTGGTCGCCGACCGCTACATCCAGTTCACGCCGGTGTACCGCGGCGGGGCCGCGCTCCGGAACGGCGCCACCCTGTCGCTGTCCAGCACCGCGGTGCCGGTCGAGCTGGATGACGCGAACCAGTCGGTCAACGATCTGGCCAAGGCCCTCGGGCCGCAGGGCGCCAACGCCCAGGGCGCGCTGTCCCGGCTGCTGAAGTCCAGCGCGCAGACCCTCGACGGACAGGGCGAGAACTTCAAGCAGACCCTTCAGGACCTGTCCGAGGTCAGCCGGATCCTCGCCGACAACCGCGGTGACGCCAGCCAGACCGTACGCAACCTCGCGAAGATCACGCAAGCGATGGCAGCGAGCGACCGGCAGATCCGGGCGTTCTCCGAGAACCTCGCGACCGTCTCCGGCACGCTCAACGGGGAACGAGCCGAGCTCACGGCGGCGTTGAAGAGCCTGACGATCGCGCTGCAGGAGGTCTCGGCGTTCGTCAAGGAGAACAAGTCGCAGATCGCCGCGAACGTCCAGGGACTCGCCCAGGTGACCGGCATCCTCGTCAAGGAGAAGCAGGCCCTGCAGGCCTTCCTGGACAAGGCTCCGGTGGCGGCCACCAACGCCATGTCGGTCTACGACTACCAGGACGGCACACTGCACTCGCGGCTGAACCTCATGCAGTCGCAGAACATCGCGATGTGGCTGTGCTCGCTGGCCTACTCCCTCGGCGCTCCGCCCAAGCAGTGCGAGACGCTGCTCAAGCCGTTGAACGCGCTGGGCGCCCCGCTCAGCAAGATCGGGCTGGACCTGTCCGGGCTGACCCAGGCCACGACGCACTTCGACGTCGTGCCACCGCCGGCGGACGCGTACGGCAGCGGCTCCGCCCGTACGACGGCGAAGACCGAGCAGACCGGCGCGTCGGCGAGCGCGAATCCGGACCCGACCTTCGGCGGGATCCTGGCGCCCCCCTCCCCTGGCTGAGCCCCGTCTCAAGCACGCGCACCCCTTTCCGCCCGGCGTTCCGCCGAGGAGCGCGGGGGCCTCCGTCCGTCAGCCGACAGCCTGGCCGGCGGTTGGGGTGCACGGTGCTCCGTGGCGCGAACGCGGTACTGTGAGCGGCCGAGCCGCTCACCCGGCAGGTCCCGTACGGTGGCGGTGGCGCAACCGGGCGCGCCACAGATCGTCCCCCTCGTATTCGACAGGAGTTCCATGTCGCCGACCCTCCCGGCTCACGGACGCGAGCGTGACGCATCCCCTGAAGGAGTGCTGCCCGCGCCGCGGACGCCGTCTCCCAGCGACGCTCCGGGCCTGAACTGGGGCGTGATCGCTCCGGGGGGCATCGCGGCGTCCTTTGCGCAGGCACTGCACACGCATACCGAGCAGCGGGTGGTGGCGGTCGGATCGCGCGACGCGCAGCGGGCCCGGGCGTTCGCCGCCGAATTCGGGGTACCGGCGTCGTACGGCAGTTACGCCGAGCTGCTCGACGACAGGCGCGTCGACATCGTCTACGTGGCGTCACCGCACTCGGCTCACTTCTCGCTCGCCATGCAGGCGATCGCGGCCGGTCGGCACGTGCTCGTCGAAAAGGCGTTCACCCGCAACGCCCACGAGGCCGAGCAGCTGATCGAGGCCGCCCGGGAACGGGGCGTGTTCCTCATGGAAGCGATGTGGACGCGTTTCCTGCCCCATACCGACGTCGTCCGTCAGGCCCTCGCCTCCGGACTGCTCGGGGAGGTGCAGACGGTCACCGCCGACCACGGCCAGTTCATGGTGCCGGACGCGGCGCACCGCCTGTACGCCCCCGAGCTGGCGGGCGGGGCGCTTTTGGACCTCGGTGTCTACCCGGTGTCGTTCGCGTCGATGGTGCTCGGTCCTTTCGCATCGATCACCGCCGTCGGCACCAAAGCCTTCACCGGCGTCGACGGACAGGCGTCGGTCGTCGTCACCAACGAGGCAGGGGCGCACGGCGTATTGAACACCACGCTGTTCGCCCGCACCCCGACGACGGCCTCGATCTCCGGAACGCTGGCCCGCCTGGAGATCGAGGGCGCGTTCTACGCGCCCTCGACGGTCCGCCTGATCAGCCGGGAACACGGGCTGCTGGACACCTTCGTCCCAGCACAGCGCGAGGGCGGGCTCTGCTACGAGGCCGCCGAAGCGGCACGGTGCGTCGCCGCCGGACGCCTGGAGTCTGAATTGATGCCGCTCGCCGAGACGTTGCGGATCATGCGGGCCCTCGACGAGATCCGCCGCGACCTGGACGTCGTCTTCCCCGGCGAATGACAGGCTCCCTCAACTCGTCGGCCCCGCCGACCTATTCCGACAGGCCCCACCCGAGGAGTACGAAACCCGCATGACCATGAGCGATCTCAAGGGGCTCAAGGCCCTGTTCATCGGGGGCACCGGCGTGATCAGCTCGGCCTGTTCCCGGCGGGCCGTCGAGCTCGGCGCCGACCTGCACCTGCTGAACCGGAACGTATCCTCGACACGGCCCATCCCTGACGAGGCAACGGTCATCACCGCAGACGTCCGCGACGCCGACCAGACGCGCGCGGCGCTGAAGGACCAGGAGTTCGACGTCGTCGTCAACTTCTTGAACTTCACGCCCGAGCACGTCGCCCGCGACATCGACCTGTTCACCGGACGGACCCGCCAGTACGTCTTCATCAGCTCGGCGGCCACCTACCAGAGGCCGCCCGGCCACCTGCCCTTGGTGGAGTCCGCCCCACTGGGCAACCCTCACTCCGCGTACGGCCGCGACAAGATCGCCTGTGAGGAGTTGCTCGGCCGGGCTCATCACGAGGAACGGTTCCCCGTCACCATCGTGCGGCCGTCGCACACCTACGACCGGACCGCCGTGCCCTTCGACGGGGGCTGGACGGCGGTGGACCGCATGCGCCGGGGCAAGGAGGTGCTGGTACACGGCGACGGGACCTCGCTGTGGACCCTCACCCACCACACCGACTTCGCCCGAGCCTTCACCGGGCTCCTGGGGAACCCGGCGGCCGTCGGCGAGACGTTCCACATCACCAGCGACGAGGTACTGAGCTGGGACCAGATCTACCTGATCGTCGCCGAGGCCGTCGGTGTGGAGCCGCGGCTGGTCCACGTGCCCTCGGACGCCGTCGCCGCCGCCGATCCGCGGTGGGGCGAGGAACTGCTCGGCGACAAGGCACATTCGATGGTGTTCGACAACAGCAAGATCCGTCGGATCGTACCCGGATTCACGGCGGAGATCCCGTTCTCTGAGGGGGCCCGGGAGATCGTCGCCTGGTACGACGCAGATCCCGGCAGGCGCGTGGTCGACGCGCGCCTGAACGCGCTCATGGACCGTCTCATCGACGCGCATCGGCCGGGCACCCCTCCTCCCGTCGGGTGACCGGCCGGTCGTCGCGCGAGTGCCGCCCCGCTTCCGGGCGGGACTTGGAGGCGGGCCCTGGCTAGGCGGCCGAGTTGCTGTAGGCGCGGGCCTCGGCCATCGGCGGGCGCTCGCCGACCGAGACGTCCCGGATCCGTACCTGGTGGCCGTCGCCGTCCCGGCGGAACTGCGTCAACACGGTCGACGGCGGTTCGAGCGGCACGATCCGGCCCTGCCGGTCGAGCCGGGACCACGCGGTCTGCATGATCTGGCCCGCCATGCCGCCGAGTGCCTCGGACGACTGGTGGCTGTGCTCGCGGGTGCCGAGGTCGACCTGGGCCATCGCGTCCAGGCCGGCGGCCTCCAGCACGTCGATGAGCAGGCCGAGTTCCACGCCGTAGCCGGTGACGAACGGGACCCGTTCGAGGAGGGTCCGCCGCCCGGCGTACTCGCCGCCCAGCGGCTGGACGAACCCGGCGAGCAGCGGCCAGTGCATGTTGATCAGTGGGCGGGCGACCAGCTCGGTCACCCGGCCGCCACCGCTGGGGACGGACACGCCGCCGGTGTTCAGCGGGCGGTCGTAGCAGGCCTTGACGTACGCCACGGACGGGTCCGTGAGCAGCGGGCCGAGCAGCCCGGTGACGAAAGAGGACGAGAAGTTCCGCAGGTCGGCGTCGACGAACACCAGGACGTCGCCGCGGGCCGCGTGCAGTGACTTCCACAGCGCCTCGCCCTTGCCGGACAGCGGCGGCAGGTCGGGCAGCACGGCGTCCTGGGCGACGACGCGGGCGCCCGCGGCCGCCGCGACCTCGGCGGTGTCATCGATGGACCGGGAGTCGATGACGAGGATCTCGTCGACGAGCGGGGCGCGCTCGACGAGGTCCCGTCGTATCGTCGTGACGATCTCGCCGACCGTCGCGCGTTCGTTCCGGGCGGGCAGCACGACGCTCACCGCGGTCTCGCCCTTGGCGGCCAGGAGCCGGTCCACCGGCCAGTCCGCCGCGGAGCTCATGCGGTTGCGCAGCCACGCCTGTACCTGGGGCAGCACCTGATCGTCCCCTCTCCTGCGTCAGCACTCCGGGCCCATTGACACCTGCCAGCGTTTCACCCTCGTTTCGTCGGCATCACAGCGAGGGGAAACCTGGCGGCTCAGGCTCAGGTCTCGGCGTGCTGCTCCAGGAACGCGTAGACGTCCGCCTCGTCCACTCCGGGGAACGCGCCCGGCGGCAGTACGGCGAGGACGTGCGAGTGGGCGCGCGCCGACGGCCAGGCGTGCCCCTGCCAGCGGCGGGCCAGCTCGGCCGGAGGCCGCTGGCAGCAGTCGCCGTCCGGGCAGGCCGATTTGACCCGGCGGTTGGTGTCCCGGCCGCGGAACCAGCGAGAATGCTCGAACGGCACGCCGAGCGTGATGGCGAAGTCCCGCTCGTGGCTCGGGTCGATGTGCGACAGGCACCAGTACGTGCCGGTCGGAGTGTCGGTGTACTGGTAGTAGACGGAGAACCGGTCGTCGGCGCCGAACACCCGCCGCCCGGCCCACTGGCGGCACATCCGCTGGCCCTCGATCGCGCCGTGCTCGTCGGCGGGGAAGATCAGGCCGTCGTTGGCGTACGCCTTGTAGATCGTGCCGCTCTCGTCGTTCTTCGTGAAGTGCACCGGCAGGTCGAGGTGGTGGGTCGCCAGGTTGGTGAACCGGTGCGCGGCCATCTCGTACGAGACGGAGAACACGTCGCACAGGTCCTCGATCGATAGCTCCCGGTCGGCCTTGGCCTCTTGCAGGTACGGCACGACCGTCCGCTCGGGCAGGAGGGTGGCGGCGGCGTAGTAGTTGGCCTCCACCCGCTGCCGGAGGAAGTCGGCGAAGTCCCTGGGCACGGCGTGCTCGAGCGCGATGTGGCCGAGCGTCTGCAGCAGGATCGTGCGCGGCGTGTGCATGCCGAGCTGCTCGCGCTCCAGGTAGATGCGGCGGTTCCGGAGGTCGGTGACGGACCGGACCGAACGCGGCAGGTCCTGGACGTACCGCAGGGTGAAGCCGAAGTGGGTGACGAGCGACAGCAGCATGCCCTGGGACAGTGCGCCGCCCCGGTAGCCGGCGGCCTCCAGTGACTTGGCCGCGACCTGCTCGATCTCGCCGAAGTAGTTGCCGCGCTCGTGCATCTGGCGGCGCAGCTCGGCGTTGGCCTTGCGGGCGTCCTCCGGACTGGCGGTCGGTTTCGTACGGCCCCGCTTCACCTCTTCGTACAGCGCGAGCAGGTGTTCGAGAACGTCGTTGGGCACCCGCTTGCCGACCTTCAGGTGCGGCAGGCCGAGGGCCTGGTAGACGGGGTCGCGCTGGGCCTCCTCGAGCGCGATCTCCAGCTGGGCGCGCCGGTTGGGCGGCTGCTTGCGGAGCAGTTCCTCGATGGGGACCTCGAGCGCCGAGGCGAGCGCCTGCAGCAGGGACAGCTTGGGTTCGCGGCGGCCGTTCTCCAGAAGGGAGAGCTGGGACGGGGCACGCCCGACGCGTTCTCCCAGCTCAGAGAGGGTGTAGCCACGTGCGCGCCGGAGGTGGCGAAGCCGCTGGCCGAACGTCACGAGGTCTAGACCATTCGTCAAGTTCGGCGCTTCTTCTTTTTGAAAGGCCGTCACAGGTTCATAATAGCGAAAATTATGCGGTTCTTCTTGTTACTGACCGGTTCACTACCCGCTCCCGAGGCCAGAGAGTAGGACACAAGCACCCAGGGGACGACAGAGGAGGGCAGTATCCATGAGCGACCGTCGCCTCGAGGGAGCAGCCGAAGAGCTGCAGCGTCAGTGGAAGACCGACCCGCGGTGGGCCGGCCTCGAGCGGACCTACACCGCCGAGGACGTCATCCGCCTGCGCGGCTCGGTGCAGGAGGAGCACACGCTCGCCCGCCTCGGCGCGGAGCGCCTGTGGAAGCTGCTCCACGAGCAGGAGTACATCAACGCGCTCGGCGCGCTGACCGGGAACCAGGCCGTCCAGCAGGTGCGGGCGGGCCTCAAGGCGATCTACCTGTCCGGCTGGCAGGTGGCGGCGGACGCGAACCTCAGCGGGCACACTTACCCCGACCAGAGCCTCTACCCGGCCAACTCCGTCCCGGCCGTCGTGCGCCGTATCAACAACGCGCTGCTGCGCGCCGACCAGATCACCTGGGCCGAGGGCGACGAGTCCGCCCCGCACTGGCTGGCGCCGATCGTCGCCGACGCCGAGGCGGGCTTCGGCGGGGTGCTGAACGCCTACGAGCTGATGAAGGCCATGATCGCCGCCGGTGCCGCGGGGGTGCACTGGGAGGACCAGCTCGCCTCGGAGAAGAAGTGCGGTCACCTCGGCGGGAAGGTGCTCATCCCGACCGGCCAGCACATCAAGACGCTGAACGCCGCCCGCCTCGCCGCCGACGTCGCCGGCGTCCCGTCACTGATCATCGCGCGGACCGACGCCCAGGCCGCGACGCTGCTGACGAGCGACGTGGACGAGCGTGACCAGCGGTTCGTCACCGGTGAGCGCACCGCCGAGGGCTTCTACCGGGTGCGCAACGGCCTGGAGGCGTGCATCGCCCGCGGCCTGGCCTACTCGCCGCACTCCGACCTGCTGTGGATGGAGACCGGCACGCCGGACCTGGACGTGGCGCGGCGCTTCGCCGAGGCGATCAAGGCGGAGTACCCCGACCAGATGCTGGCCTACAACTGCTCGCCGTCGTTCAACTGGAAGAAGCACCTGGACGACTCCACGATCGCCAAGTTCCAGCGCGAGCTCGGGCACATGGGGTACACCTTCCAGTTCATCACCCTGGCCGGCTTCCACTCGCTCAACTACTCGATGTTCCACCTCGCCAAGGGCTACGCGCAGGACGGCATGACGTCCTACGTCGAGCTGCAGGAGGCGGAGTTCGGGGCGGAGCGGGACGGCTACACGGCCACGAAGCACCAGCGCGAGGTCGGCACCGGTTACTTCGACCTGGTCAGCACGGCGATCTCGCCGGACTCCTCCACGGTGGCGCTGAAGGGATCCACCGAAGAGGAGCAGTTCGTCAGCGCCCACTGAGAACTGCCCCCAGGTCGGCATGGTGGCCCCCGGCGACGCCGGGGGCCACCATGCGCCCTTATCCGGCTTGGGCGACTTGTCCGAATCAGGACCGAAGGCCACTTTCGGTGCTGGAAGTCTGGACAATCCCCCGGCACGTAGGCCAGAGTCGCAAGGTCCACTTGATCTTCTGCCCGAGGAAACCCCCCACATGCGCAGAACATCCCGGCTGGTGGCGATCGGCGCGACGCTCGCCTCCGTCGCGGCCATCTCCCCCGCCGCGTCGGCCGCGGCACGGCCTCACTTCACCCCCGGCGCCCCCGGCATCGGTGACCCCTACTTCCCGCTGGAGGGCAACGGCGGGTACGACGCCCTGCACTACGGGCTCGACCTGAAGTACGACCCCTCGACCAAGCGCCTCGACGGCGTCGTCACAATGACCGCGCGGGCCACCCAGGACCTGTCCCGGTTCGACCTGGACCTGCAGCAGCTGACGGTCTCCAAGGTCACGGTGAACAAGCACGAGGCGAAGTTCACCCGCGACGGCCAGGAACTGATCATCACGCCCAAGAGCGGCCTGCGGAAGAACCGGCACTTCACCGTCAGCGTGACGTACGGCGGCGTGCCGCAGACGATCGTGGGCTCGCCGATCGTGTTCGGCTCCCCGTACGGCTTCGTCCACACCGACGACGGCGCGTTCATGGGCGACGAGCCGAACGCCGCGTCGACGTGGTTCCCGAGCAACGACCACCCGGGCGACAAGGCCGCCTTCACCTTCAAGGTGACGGTGCCCAAGAACCTCGGCGTGATCGCGAACGGGCGGCTCGTGTCCCAGCGCACGAAGGGCGGTCAGAGCACCTTCGTCTGGGACGAGAAGAACCCGATGGCGACCTACCTCGCCACCGCCGACATCGGCCAGTGGAACTTCAAGAGCGGCAAGACGCCCTCGGGCATCCCCGAGACGATCGCCGTCGACCCGAAGCTCGTGGGCCGCGACCCGAACCACCCGGACCCGACGGCGTTCTTCTGGGACACCACCGCCGAGGCCACGGACCTGTGGGACAAGCTGTACGGGAAGTTCCCGTTCGACTCGACCGGCGCGATCGCCGACCTGGCGACGTACAACGGGCAGGCGATCGGCTTCTCGCTGGAGACCCAGACCCGGCCGCTGTACTCCGACGTGCGCAGCACGAACACGATCGCGCACGAGCTGGCGCACCAGTGGTTCGGCGACAGCGTCTCGGTGAAGACCTGGAACAACATCTGGCTGAACGAGAGCTTCGCGACGTTCTCGCAGTGGTACTGGGCCGAGAAGCACGGCGGCCGGACGGTGCACGACCAGGCCCTGGCCACCTACAACGGCCACGCGGCGACCGACAGCTGGTGGAACGTCGTGATCGCCGACCCGAAGCGGGACACCATGTTCCACGACCGGGTCTACAGCGGCGGCGGCATGGTGCTGGAGTTCCTCCGGGAGAAGATCGGTGACGACGCCTTCTTCACCCTGCTGCGCACCTGGGCGGCCCAGCACCGGCACGCCAACGCCACCACCGACCAGTTCACCGCCCTCGCCCAGAAGATCTCCGGGCAGGACCTGAGCGGGTTCTTCAAGACCTGGCTCTGGTCCCCCGGCAAGCCCGCCCTTCCGCAGGGCTGACCCTTTCCGCCGGGGATCCTCCGGGGTCCCCGGCGGAACACCACCCGAGTCTCCCCCGGCTACCGCACGCATATTCCGCAGCTCATACTCCGGGAAGCCGAATGACAGGTCACTCAAGAAGTGGTCAACGGCGGCAAAGAACCGGAAATCTCCGACGCACGGATGCGGTGCGGTGGCCTGCGCGATGTTTCTCTATCCGATGTCGGCGGTGCCGCGAGGACAATTCATCACCGACAAAGGGAAATGTCCACTCTGTTCGGGGGGAGCCTCATGGGTTCATTCGCTAGAACGGCGGGCAGCGTAGCGGCTGCCGCGCTGATGGGGGCGGGAGTAGCGGCGGCATCGCCGCCCTCGGCCTACGCACAGCCCGTCGTGACGGTGCCGTGCAGCGGACCTACGGGCGGGGCGTCCGGACTGGTCACGGCGATCCAGAACGCCAACGCGGCCGGTCATGGCACGATTCGGCTGGCCGCGAACTGCAACTACGACTTCACCGCCCCGACGGACACTTCGGGCACACGCGGCGGGGACGCGCTGCCCATCATCAGAGGCGACATCACCATCGTGGGCGGGCCGTCCACGCACATCCGGCGTACCGGAGGCCCGGCATTCCGCCTGTTCGAGGTCTTCACCGGCGCCCGGCTCAGGATCGAGGGAATCTTCATCGAGGGCGGGGACTCCGGAGCCAATACCGGCGGAGGCATCCTCAGCGCACGCGGCACCCTCAATCTGTTCCGGGTCACCCTGCGGAACAACACGGCGGACAACGGCGCCGGGCTGAGCAACGACAGCGGCACGGCGCTGCTCTCTTACACCCTGGTCACCAACAATACGACCATTCACCCGAATGGGTCCGGCGGCGGCGGCGGCGGAATCTACAGCGACGGTCGGCTCGAAGTGAACTTCAGCCAGATCAGCTCCAACAGCGCCAACAGCAGCGGCGGCGGCGTCTACAGCGAGTTGGGCGGGACCGCGACCTTCTTCCGGACGACGCTCGACAAGAACACCGCCAAGATCCACGGGGGCGGGCTACTGAACGGCGTCGGCGGGCGGGCCACGCTGGTCCTCACCCTCGTCCAGGCCAACCGCGCGAGCGACGGTGGCGGGATCTTCCGCGACCCCGGTTCCGGTCCGGTCACGCTCACGGACAGCGTGGTGACCGCGAACACTCCCAACAACTGCAGGCCGGTCGGCAGCGTGCCGGGCTGCTCCTGACGCGAGTGCTCGACCGTCTTCCGCAGCGGTGACAGCACACGACGATCGGCCGGCATGGGGTGGCGGGAAGTCGGTTCCCGCCACCCCATGCCGTTCGCGGGTCGGCTGATCCGATCCGCAGCGACGATCACGGAGCCCGGGAGGCGCGGCATGCCGGAAGGCGGCAGGATGACATACCTGGTGACGGGCGGGGCGGGGTTCATCGGGTCGCACCTCGTCGAGGCGCTGCTGGCCCGCGGCGACTCCGTCATCGCCCTCGACAACCTCTCGACGGGCAGCCCCGCCAATCTGAGCGAGGCGGCGAAGAACGCGGGCTTCCGCTTCGTCCACGGCTCGGTGCTCGACGACCTGATGGTCGACGAGCTCATGCGCCAGTGCGACGCCGTGGTCCACATGGCCGCGGCCGTCGGCGTACGGCTGGTGGTGGAGGAGCCGCTGCGGTCGCTGATCACCAACATCCGCGGATCGCAGATCGTGATCGAGGCGGCGCACCGTTACCGCCGCAAGGTCCTGATGACCAGCACGTCGGACATCTACGGGAAGAACTCCGCGGGGCCCCTGCGGGAGACCGCGGACCGGGTCCTCGGGCCTCCGTCGATCGTGCGCTGGGCGTACAGCACGGCGAAGGCCGTCGACGAGATCCTCGCCAACTGCTATCACCGGGAACGCGACCTGGCGACGATCGTGGTCCGGCTCTTCAACACGGTCGGCCCTCGGCAGAGCCCCGCGTACGGCATGGTCGTTCCGCGGCTGGTCCGGCAGGCCGTACGGGGCGAGCCGCTGACCGTGTACGGGGACGGGCGGCAGACACGCTGCTTCACCCACGTCAGCGACGTCGTCGACGCGCTGCTCCGGCTTCTTGACGAGCCCGCCGCCGTCGGGCAGACCTACAACGTCGGTTCCTCCCGTGAGATCAGCATCCGGGAGCTCGCCGAGACGATCATCGCGCGCACCGGCAGCGCGTCCGGGATCCAGGTCATCCCGTACGACCAGGCGTACGAGTCGGGGTTCGAGGACATGCAGCGGAAGGTCCCCGACACCACGAAGCTGCGGGTGCTCACCGGCTGGCTGCCACGCCGTTCCCTCGATGACATCCTCGGCGACGCCATCGCCCACGCGAGACGGGAACGGGCGGGATTTCCCGGACCGCCGCCACCACGTGCCATCCCGATACGGACGTGAGCGCGGGGCCGTACCGTCGCCGCCGCGCGCGGTCGCGGTACGGACGCGCGCGGTGCGTACGTACGCGCTGCGCACGTGCGCCTTACGGACGTGCGCGGCGTCTGCCTGCACCGCGTCAGTCGGCACTCCAGGACGGGGTGCGGCGCACCGTCCCCCACAGGTAGCGGAGGTCGGCGCCCCGAGGGAGCAGGTCACGCCAGGGGTGCCGGGTGACCCGCAGGAACCACTGGACCTGGAGTGCCGCGAAGACGCTGTAACCGACGCTGGAGGCGACCGCGGCGCCGACGGCGCCGTACGACGGGATCAGCGCGAGGTTCAGGGCGACGTTGGCCGTGAGGGCCGCGACCGCCGTCACCGAGTTCCGCAGCGGGCGGTCGAGCCGGAGCAGGAAGGCGCCGACCGGTCTGCTCGCGCCGATCGCCCACAGGCCCGGCGCCAGTGCGAGGAGCGGGCCGACGGCCCCGGTGAACGCCGGCCCGTACACCGCCGGAACCACGAACGGCGCGCTGGCGCAGAGGAATCCCACGGAGCCGGCGGCGACCAGCGCGGCGATCCTCGTGGACCGCACGGTGCACACGGTCGCCGCCCGCTCGTCGTCCTCGAGCTGCCGGGGCATGGCGAGGTTCGCGACGACGTCGGAAGGGACGCGACCCAACTCCATCAGCGTCACCGCCACGGCGTACAGCCCCACCTCGGCCGTCGTCGTCATCGCGCCCAGGATCAAGACGTCCACCCGCAGCAGCAGGAACATCGAGACGAGACCGGTGTGGTAGCGCAGCCCCAGGCGAAGCGTCCGGCGCGCCACCCCGAGGTCGCAGTGCCGCAGCCTCGGACGGGCGGCGGGCAGGAGGACCACCAGGGGCAGCGCGGCGGACATGGTCCACAGCGCGACCACCCACCACAGTGTCACCTTGCCCAGCGCGGCGAGCAGGACCAGCGACGCGCAGTGGACGCCCACACTGAGCAGGCCACCGCGGTTGTTGACGTCGATGCGCGCCCTCAGGACCATGAGACGGGCGAGCAGCTTCTCGGTCATCGCGCAGGGGATCCAGACCAGCGCCACGGCCAGCAGACCGGGATCCGGCACCGGGACGACGCCGGGTCCCAGCCCCACCACGACCACGGCGGCGGCGATCGCGCAGACACCTCCGAGCGCCGCGCCGAACAGCACGCTGTTGGCGGTGACGACGGCGGTGTCGCGGACCCGGGACCAGAGCGCGACGTGCGACTCCTCCACCGACAGGTGCCCGAGGTGCAGCGCGACCGTCCCGACGGCTATCAGCACCGCGTAGGCGCCTCGCCCCTCGGGTCCGAGCGACCGGTTCACGACCACGCTCATCAGCGCGCCCAGAACGAACCTGGCGGCGTAGGCGCCCAGGGTACGGGCGGCCTGCCCGGCCGCCGCGTTCACCGCGCCGGCCGGCGGCCCGGATGGCGGTCGCCGCGGTGATGCTCGACCCGATGGCGGTCGCCGCGATGGTTCACGGGCGGGCGGTGGGGCCGTGGTCGATCCCCGGCACCGGTGGGTCGAGGAAGGCCCGGCACCACAGTTCGAACTGCAGCAGCGCCCAGATCCGGCTGCCGTGGTCGTGGCCGTTCGCGTGCCGTCGCAGCAGCTCCCGCACCGCCTCGGGCCGGAACAGCCCTCGGGATCTCGCCGTGTGGTCCGTCAGGACGTCCCACGAGAGGTCGGCCAGTTCGGTGCGGAGCCACCGCGCGAGCGGGACGCCGAAGCCCATCTTCGGCCGGGTCAGGAGCTCGGGCGGCAACCACGGCGCGACCGCCTTCTTCAGCAGGTACTTCGTCGTTCCCGCGCGGACCTTCAGCCCCGGCGGGAGCCCGGCGGCCCACTCCATGAGGTGATGGTCCAGGAAGGGGGAACGCGCCTCCAGCGAGTTGGCCATCGTGGCGGTGTCCATCTTCACCAGGAGATCGCCGGGGAGGTACGTGTTGATGTCGACGTCCATGACGCGGCCCAGGACGGAGTCGGCGCGGGAGGCGGCGAACGCGTCGTCGAGCAGGTCATGGCTGTCGACCTTCGCCAGGCGGGCGCGCAGCGGGTCGGAGTACAGCGCCGTCTTCTCCGCGGAGGTGAAGTACGACATCAGCCGCGCGTGGCGGCGCGGTGCCGGGTGCCCCAGAAGTCCGAGCGCCCGGCCCGCTCGCTGCAGCCCCGAGCGCGGGGCGCCGCGCGCGGCGAGCGCCGACCCGACCCGGTCGAGCGGCCCCCGCAGGAACGGGAAGGCGGGGATCCGGCCGGCGCGCGCCATGAGCAGATAGCGCAGGTAGCCGCCGAACAGCTCGTCGCCGCCGTCCCCGTTGAGGACGACCGTCACCTGCGCACCGCTCATCCGCGCGACGAAGAAGGTGGGGATCGACGATGAGTCCGCGAACGGCTCGTCGTAGTGCCGGGACAGCGCGGGCAGCATCTCGAGGGCCGAAGAGGTGACGACCATCTCGTGATGGTCGGTCGCGTAGTGCCGGGCCAGCATCCGCGCGTAGCGCCGTTCGTCCAGGCTCTCCTCGTCGAAGCCGATGCTGAACGTCTTGACGGGGCCGGTGGAGTACCGGGCCATCGCGGCGACGACCGCGGAGGAGTCGATCCCGCCGGACAGCAGGGCGCCGAGCGGCCGCTCACCGACCATGCGGACGCGCGTCGCGTCGAGCAGCCGGCCGCGGAGCTCCTCGGCGGCCTCCTCCTCGGACGTGACCTCGCGCGGGGTGCAGTCGATGCGCCAGTAGCGTCGTGTCACGGCGACGCCGTCCTGCCAGGAGAGCAGGTGGCCGGGCGCCAGTTTGCGCACGCCCCGGAGGATCGACCAGGGGGCCGGCACGTACTGATAGGTCAGGTAGTGGTGCAGCGCCACCAGGTCGACCTCGCGACGGGCCGTGGGGTCCCGCGTGAGCGCCTTGAGCTCGGAGGCGAACCACAGGGTCCCGCCGTCGGAACGCCAGTACAGCGGCTTCTTGCCCACCCGGTCCCGGGCGAGGAGGAGCCGGCGCCGCCTGCCGTCCCAGATCGCGAACGCGAACATGCCCCGGAGCCGGTGGACCAGATCGTCCCCGAAGTCCTCGTACAGGTGGACCAGGCACTCCGTGTCGCCGTTCGTGGCGAGACGGTGGCCTCGGTCGCGGAGTTCGCGCCGTAGCGCGGGGAAGTTGTAGATCTCCCCGTTGAAGATCGCCACCACGGTCCGGTCCTCGTTGTAGACCGGCTGACCGCCACCCGGCACGTCGACGATGGCGAGCCGACGCATGCCGAGCGCGGCGTGCGCGTCCTCGTGGAAGCCCGCCCCGTCCGGCCCCCGGTGGGCGAGCGCGTCGCACATACGGCGGACGAGGGATGGATCGGGGCGACCCGTCGTCACCACGCCCGCTATGCCGCACATATACACCCCCACCCTTTAAAAAGGCTGATTTTGAATCACGACGCGTGCTGCACGCACATTAACACTCCCCCGCCGACCGAGACCCGTCCGCCGCGAGATGCCGGGTTTCCAGCATTTCACCGACCGAGCCACACGGCGGCAAGTCGCCGAAGCCGCCTCGATGAACAATTTCCGTACGACTGACCAACTGTTGATCTTGGAGATGGGGCGACCATTCACAAGGCGGTGATATACCTGGGGCCAGGGAGTGGGGATCTCTTCAACTCGACGCCGGGGAACAATAATGTCCATTTTCGCACCGGGCGCGCAGTCGGGTGAGCTCGCGTCGACAGACCAGCTCAACCATCACGTTGTGGATTTCGACGCGCCTTCGCCTCCGACTCGCCATCCACCTGGAAAACGCCTGATGGGCGGGCATGGAGCACGTCGCGTCAAGCATGCCGCCGATCGAGCGCTGGCGGTTCTGCTGCTCCTTGCCCTCGCCCCGCTACTGCTGGCCATCGCCATTGCCGTCCTATTGAGCAGTCCAGGTCCCATATTCTTCGGACACGAGCGAATCGGCACTGACGGCAAGCCATTCCGAATGTGGAAGTTCCGCTCCATGAAAGCGAATGCCGCAGAACAACTCGCGGATCTGCTGCACATTCACAACCGGGGCGATGAGCCGCTGTTCAAGATCCCCGACGATCCGCGCATCACACGACTCGGCAAGTGGTTGCGTCGCTGGTCCCTCGACGAACTGCCCCAGTTGTGGAACGTGGCGCTCGGCGAGATGTCGCTGGTCGGCCCGCGTCCGCAGATCGACGCCGAAGTGCTGCTCTACACCCCGGACGACTACGGCAGGCTCAGCGTACGGCCGGGCATCACCGGCCTCTGGCAGGTCAGCGGCAGGTCGCGGCTGTCCTGGAAGGAGGCGATCCACCTCGATCTGCACTACGTGAACAACTGGTCGCTCCTGCTCGACGCACGGATCCTGGCTCGCACCGTCAGCGCGGTGCTGGGCGGCCGCGGAGCGGGGTGAACCGATGACACGAGTGGAAGTCGAAGCGCCATCGGACGAGCGGCCGGACATCGGGGCGATCCCCGTTCCCCGCACAGGGAGCGAGGGAGGCGGCCTCAAGGTCGCGCTCGTCCACGACTGGCTCACGAACCAGGGCGGAGCCGAGCGCGTCCTGTGGAGCCTGCACAAGGCGTTCCCGGACGCGCCGATCTACACGTCGGTCTTCGCACCTCATGCGCTGCCGCAGTTCACGCGCGCCCAGGTACGGACATCTTTTCTGCAGAGGTGGCCCTTCGCCGCCACCCGTCACCAGCTTTATCCGGTTCTCCGGACATTCGCCTTCGAATCATTTGATTTCAGCTCGTACGACGTCGTCATCTCGAGTTGTTCCGCCGAGGCGAAAGGGATCGTGACACGCCCCGAGACACCGCACATCTGCTATCTGCACACGCCCACTCGCTACTATTGGAGCGACCACTACCGCTATGCAAAGAATCCAGGTTTCGGCCCCTTGAACCCAGTCATCCGATTGGCCATGCCCGCCTTCATCCGGCACATGAGGATGTGGGACCTGGCGGCAACGGCCCGAGTGGATGCCTTCATCGCCAATTCGGCGTTCGTCGCGCAGCGGGTGGAGAAGTACTACCGGCGGGACGCCGTCGTGATCCATCCGCCCATCCAGACGCATCAGTTCTCCATCAAAGAGGACGGGCCGGACGATTTCTTCCTCATAGCCGGGCGGTTGGTCCCCTACAAGCACGTGGACCTCGCCGTACGGGCCTGCCGGGACCTGGATCTGCCGCTCGTCGTCGCGGGAACGGGAAGCGAGTTGCCCCGGCTGCGGGCGCTGGCCGGTCCGAGGACCCGCTTCACCGGCCGGGTCAGCGACGAGGAGCTGGCCGGTTACTACCGCCGGGCCAGGGCTCTCATCCACTGCGCCGAAGAGGACTTCGGGCTGATACCGCTCGAGAGCATGGCGAGCGGGCGGCCGGTGATCGCCTTCAACGGCG
This sequence comes from Actinoallomurus sp. NPDC052274, assembly GCF_040679475.1. Classification (NCBI taxonomy): domain Bacteria; kingdom Bacillati; phylum Actinomycetota; class Actinomycetes; order Streptosporangiales; family Thermomonosporaceae; genus Actinoallomurus; species Actinoallomurus sp. NPDC052274. The sequence goes on along the minus strand of NZ_JBFAUT010000012.1, from coordinate 81,563 downwards.
GCGGTCTGCAGGAGACCGTGGTCGAGGGGCACACGGGGACGTTCTTCGACCGGCAGACCGTCGACTCCCTCAAAGACGCGCTGCGCCGCTTCGACGGGATGCGGTTCGAGCCGGAGGCCCTCCGGCACCACGCCGCGCGCTTCGACGAAGCGGTCTTCATCGAAAAGATCACGGCCTTCGTCACCGCGCTGCGCCGGAGGCCGGCGGAGGTGCCGAAGGCATGAGAGGCGCACGGCCCCTCCGCGTCGCGTTGACCGGCAAGGTCCTGAGTCGCAACGTCGGCGGCAACACGACCTACACCGAACGGCTCTATCACCACCTGGCCGACGTGGGAGTGACGGCCGACGTGCTGCTGCCGCCGGGCGACGGCCGTTCAGGCGTCGCCCGCGCGCTGGCCTACGCCGCCGCGGAGGGCGTCGTCTGGCCGCGTACGGTGGACGACCGGCACGCCGACCTCCTGCACTATCCCGGGGACACCGGCGCACTGGTCCGGGCGAGGGTGCCCGTCGTGGCCACCGTCCACGGCGTTCCGTCGGTCCGTGTCCCGGGTCTCCGGCGCGCCGTGTGGGAGCGGACGTGGCGGCTGCGCGTGGCCCGGCTCACCGAGGTCGCGGCCGCCGTCATCACCGTCTCGGCGAACTCCGCGCGCGAGATCGGACGCGAGTTCGGCGTTCCGGAGGAGCGCCTGCACGTCGTCCCACACGGCATCGACACCGGGCGCTTCCACCCGGACCGCCGCGCGGACGCCCCGCTGCTGGCCCCCCTCCGGCTGCCGGAGCGCTTCGTCCTCCACCTCGGCAATCTCGATCCCCGCAAGAACATCCCGGCCCTGGTCGAGGCCGTCGGCCGGCCGGAGATCAGCCGGCTGGGAGTGCGACTCGTCGTCGCCGGCGGCCCCTTCCGAGGGTCGGAGCCCATCGAACGGCTGCTGGCGGTCACCCCGCACGTGCGGTACCTCGGACAGGTCCCGGCGGAGCTCGTCGCGCCCTTGATGCGAGCCGCGAGCGTCTTCGCGCTGCCATCGAGCCACGAGGGATTCGGACTTCCGGTCGTCGAGGCGATGGCCTGCGGTACACCCGTCGTGACGTCCGACCGGGGCGCACTGCCCGAGGTGACCGGTGGCGCGGCGCACGTCGTCACCGATCTCGGCCCGGCCTCGATCGCCGCGGCGTTGCGCGAGGTCCTCACGGACGACGGACTCACCGCGCGGCTGCGTGCGCGGGGAGAGGCCAACGCGCGCCGGTACGCCTGGACGGAATGCGCCCGGCGGCATCTGGAGATCTTCTCCGGCCTCGTCTCGGGATCGGCGACTTGATCGGCCGCGGAGGTTCCCGCCGGGCCACGTCGGCGCCTCCTCGAAACAGCGGCCTGATCTGCAACGGAGACAACGAGTAGGAGATCGCGTGACGATCAGTGAATTCGTACGTGGGCTTCGCCGGCACCTGGTGTTGCTGGCGATCGCGCCTCTGCTGGGGGCCGCCGTCGCTCAGCTCATCACCATGCTGCAACCCCGATCCTACGAGTCAAAGGCATCGGTCTTCTTCTCGCTCTCCCAGACGACGGACCGGCTCGACCAGGCGTACCAGGGGACCCTGTTCAGCCAGCAGAAGGTGCGGTCCTATGCCGACATCGTCACCACCCCGAAGGTCACCCAGCCCGTCATCGGCGAGCTGGGCCTGCGCGTACGGCCGGACACGCTCGCCAAACGGCTGACCGTCGAGGTGCCCCTCGACACGACCCTGTTGAACATCAGCGTGCGCTACTCCGACCCGGTGATGGCCGCGCGGATCGTGAACAGCGTGACGAGCCATCTGTCCAAAGCGGTGTCGGACCTGGAGCCGCCTCAGCCGGGCCGGCCGTTGCCCATCCAGATCCACGTCGTCCGTCCGGGCACGGTCCCGCTCAAGCCCAGCAGTCCGCGACCGCTGCTGAACGTCGCCATCGGTATCGTCCTGGGGACCATCGCCGGCATCGGGGCCGGGGCGCTCAAGGACGCCCTCGACACCCGGATCGGCCGGGCCGCGGACGTGACCCGGGTCAGCGGTCTCCCGGTGCTCGGCGAGGTTCCGCACGAGGCGGCCGCCCGCAAGCACGTCCTCGTCGACGACACCGACCGGTTCGGCCGGCGGGCGGAGGCCTACCGCAAGCTCCGCACCAACCTGCGGTTCATCGGTGTCGACGACCCGCCGCGGACGATCGTCGTGTCCAGCCCGCACCGCGGCGACGGCAAGTCGAGCACCGCGATGAACGTGGCCTTCTCCCTCGCCGATGACGGCGCGCGTGTCGTCCTCGTCGACGCGGACCTCCGCCGCCCGTCCGTCGCCTCCGCCTTGGGCCTGGTCGAAGGATCCGGCCTCACGAGCGTGCTGGCCGGCCAGGCCAGGGTCTCCGACGTGATGCAGCAGGCCAAGAGACGATCCACGATCAACGTGATCGCCAGCGGGCTCGTTCCGCCCAACCCGAGCGAGCTGCTCGGCACCCGGAAGATGCAGCAGATCCTGGCGGAGCTCCGGGAGGACGCGGACTACGTGATCGTCGACTCGCCCCCGCTCCTTCCCGTCGCCGACGCCGCGGTGATCGCCTCGGGCTGCGACGGGGTCATCCTCGTGGCGCGGGCCGGGAGGACCAAGCACGACGAACTCCGCTCCGCCGCCGAGAGCCTCTCCGCCGTCAACGCCGAGACCCTGGGCGTGGTCGTCAACATGACGAAGTCCACCGCCAACGATCGCTACTACGTCTACACGGGAAGAACCTCGGCGAGCGGCGGCTCCGAGGCGCCGTCGTCTCCCCGGCGCCGCGACGAGGAGGACCCGGTGCCGAGCGCGAGCGTCCGGTGATGAGAACCCTCGGCACGGTGAGCCGCCCGGCCGCGCCCGGCCGGGACGTGCCCACCGGGAAGTCCCTGTGGATCCGCCACGGCACTTGGTGGCTGCATCCCGCCTGGACGGGCGTTCTCGTGGCTCTCCCGTGTCTCGCCGTCACCTGGTACATCCCCGACAAGGACTACCGTCTCTGGTGGCGCACGCCGAAGTACTTCGACTCGGCGGCCTGCCTGACCACGCTGCTCCTGATCGGTGCCTTCGTGGTCGGCGCCATCGCGCCGTCGCTGGCCCGCAGGCGCTCCATCGTCCGGAATTCGCTGGTGACTCCCACGGCGGCGCAGCAGCGGATCCTCGGGCAGGCCGGTCGCGTCTTCGTCGTACTGACGCTGATCGGATACGCCGCCTGGGCCCTCCTCGCCATATCGCGCGGCTACGGCGGCGACCAGCTGGGCAGCGCGCTTCTTCTCGACCGAGACACCCTGATCGCGTCGAAGGAGGAGTACTTCTCGACGGCTCCCGGGGTGACGACGCTGACGCAGTTCGGCCCCCTCGCCATCGTGTGCCTGCTCCTCGACCGCCGCGTCAGCGGCCACCACCACCGTTGGCCCCTGACCGTCCTCGCGGCCCTCGTCCTGGCCAGGGTTTTAATCAACGCGGAACGCCTCGCCCTCTTCGAGACGGTCGTCCCCGTCATCGTGGTGGCCGCGGCCCTGCGATCGGGTCACACCGCCCGGCCACGGCACCGGGTGCGGTGGGCCCTGCTGCCGATGGTCGCCCCGCTGCTCCTGGTGGCCGTCTTCGGGCTCTTCGAGTACACGCGCAGCTGGAGCGACCGCTACCAGCACGAACACATCGGACTCGGCGAGTTCGTCATGCTCCGGCTCGGTGGGTACTACGCGACGGCCTCCAATAACTCGGCGGTGCTCCTCACGCACCTGGCGCCGTACGCGAAACTGCCGTGCTTCACCGTCCCGGTGATCTGGAACTTCCCGATACTCAAGTCGCTGTTCGACGCCCATGGCGGCCTCGACGCGGGCCCGCACCACTGGATGCTGGTGCTGGCGCAATACGGGAATCCGGAGTTCAACAACCAGGGGGCCGTCCTTCCGGCGGTCGCGGACTACGGCCCGGTCGGCGCGCTGGCGTGGTGGGCCGCCATCGGGCTGATGCTGGGCACCTGTTACCGCGCTCTGCGGGCGGGCGAACTGCACGGTCTCGTGCTGTACTCGGTCCTCTACGTGGGGCTGCTCGAGATGGGGCGCATCTTCTACTGGGGGCTCGGTCGCGCCTTCCCGGTCATCGCCGGCGGCATCCTCCTCGCGGTCCTCCTGCGTCGCGCGGGGCCGCGGACGGCGGACGGCGGGCGAGGCAACCTGATCGGCCGATGAAGAGAGGATCCTCATGCCGCTGACCGAAGCGCCGATCGTCCCTTTCAACCGCGCCTACATCACGGGCGTGGAACAGCAGTACATGACGACGGCCATCATGAACGGGCTCCTGGAAGGTGACGGCCCGTTCACGAGACGGGCCAACGCCCTGGTCGCCGAGATCGTCGGTGCGTCCGCCGCGTTGCTGACGACCTCCTGCACCCACGCCCTGGAGATGAGCGCGTTGCTGCTCGACCTCGTTCCCGGTGACGAGGTCATCGTGCCGTCGTTCACCTTCGTGTCGACGGCCACGGCGATCGCCCTGCGCGGCGCGGTCCCGGTCTTCGTCGACTGTCGGCCGGACACCCTGAACCTGGACGAGCGCCGGATCGAGGCGGCGGTCACTCCCCGGACCCGCGCGATCGTCGTCGTGCACTACGCGGGCGTGGCATGCGAGATGGACGCCGTCATGGCGATCGCCGGCCGATACGGCCTCGCGGTGGTCGAGGACAACGCGCACGGGCTCGGCGGCCGTTACAAGGGCCGCCCCCTCGGGTCGTTCGGCACCCTGGCCGCACAGAGCTTCCACGCGACGAAGAACGTCCAGTGCGGCGAGGGCGGAGCGCTGGTCGTCAACGACGCGACCCTCATCGAACGCGCCGAGATCATCCGCGAGAAGGGGACGAACCGGAGTCAGTTCTTCCGCGGCATGACGGACAAGTACCGGTGGGTGGAGAACGGCTCCAGCTATCTGCCCTCGGACATCCTGGCCGCCTTCCTGGTCGCGCAGTTGGAGGCGATCGACGACATCCAGCGTCGTCGCCATCGCATCTGGAACGCCTACGACGAGCGGCTCGCGGACTGGGCCGGAGACAGAGGCGTCGGGCGGCCCACCGTCCCCGACGGCTGCGCGCACCCCGCGCACCTGTACTACCTGCTCCTGCCCGATCTGCCGAGCCGCCAGTCCCTCCTCCGGCACCTGGCGGAACGAGGCGTGCGCGCGGCCTTCCACTACCAGCCCCTGCACACCGCGCCAGGTGGACTCCGTTACGGGCGAGTCGCTCCCGGAGGCTGTCCGGTCACCGAGGACGTCGCCGACCGGATCATCCGGCTCCCCCTGTTCGCGGAGATGAGCGACACCGAACTGGACCTGGTCGTCGAGAGCATCACGTCGTTCAGCGGACCGACCCCTTAAGGAGTGGCAGTGGCACCGGGGACAACGGTCCAGATGTCGAGGCGGGTCGGGAACGAGACCTCGAAGTCCCGCGAGGTCCTCCGATCAGGCTGGATTCCGGCCGCGCTCACACTCGCACTCGCCGTCGCGGTTTCGTACCACTATGGCGTCGCCGCTCGGCAGACGGTCGCGTTCGGCGCGTTCGCCGTTCTCGGCGTGGCGGTGCCGGGGACCCTCCTCGCCCGCGCCCTTCGCGGTCACGCGGCCGGTCTCGCCGAGGACGTGGCGCTCGGCACCGCACTCGGGCACGGGATGACCGTTCTCGCCTACGTCCCCGCCCGGTGGGCCGGGCTGCCGCTGCTGGTGCTCGCCTGGCCGGTCGCGACGATCGTCGCCTTCGTCATGGTGCCGGCGCTTCGTCCGTACTGGAGAGGGGCGGACCGCGCCGACCGGGCCCCGATCGCGTTCTCGTGGGGTCTGGCCACGTTCGTCGCACTGACCGTGGTCGCGAGCGCCACCTCCTTCTTCAGGGCGCACCGGCTGGCCTGGTCCGGGCACGCGCGGCCCTACGTGGACATGCTCTTCCACCTCAGCGTGGTGGGCGAGCTCAAGCACCACGTCCCGCCGACCTCACCGTTCGTGCTCGGCGAACCGCTTCAGTATCACTGGTTCGTGTACGCCGACATGGCGGCGACGAGTTGGGTGACGGGGATCGAGTCCGAGACCCTGTTGTACCGCCTCTTCCTGCTCCCGGTCCTGGCGGCCACGGTCCTGCTGTTCGCGGCGATCGCGCGCCGGCTCACCGGCCGCTGGTGGCCGGCGCTCGTGGCCCCCGGACTCGCGCTGTTCGCGCTGTGCCCGAACCCGTGCGCGTGGGCACCGGGCCTGGGGGCCGACTTCGTGCTGCGGTACAGCGTCCCCTGGTGCAGCCCCACCCAGACGTTCGGCGTGATGCTGTTCGCCTCCGTGGTCCTCCTCCTCGTCACGATCCTCCGGCAGTCGAGGTCCGGGAAGGGTCCCTGGACGATGTTCGCCATCCTGATCACGGCGACGTCGGGGGCGAAGTCGGTCTTCCTGCCGATGCTCTTCGCCGGCCTGATCGTCGTGTCGGCCGTGACCCTGCTCGCACGACGGCGGCTGCACCGGCCCGCCGTCATCGCCGTCCTCATGGTCACGGCGGCCCTGGTCTTCGCGCAGATCGTGATCTACGGTGGGGCCTCCGACGGGCTGGTCGTCCACCCTCTCTCGGTCTTCAGCACGCTCGCCGCGGACATCGGCTCGACGGCCGAGCCCTCTCTTACGCTGAAGCTCGCGGTCGTCGTGGCCTGCGTGTTCGGACTGGGCTGCTTCTGGATCGGGGTGTTCCTGCTCGGGCTACGGCCCAGGACGCTGCTCGACGCGCCGGTTCTGTTGCTCCTCGGAATCGGGGCGGCCGGGTTCGCGGCAGGCGTGGTCCTCCGCTTTCCGGGCAGCTCCCAGCGTTACTTCCTGTACGGCGCGACGCCGTACCTGTGTCTCGCCGCGGTCCACGGACTGGCGGCCGTGCTCCCCCGCCCGGACATCGCCCGGTCGCGTTCGGTACCGGCCCTGGTGGGCGCGCTGGCCGGTGGGATCGCCGTCATCCTGACCGTCCGCCGGCTGGACGGAACGGCCAGGCCCGAGGCCGACGAGATGGTGCGACGGATCGTCGGCCCCGTCACCGTGCTCGTGCTCCTCATCGCCACCCTCGCGGTGACGCTGCTCGTGGCCGGACGCCGGCGCCTCGCGCTGCGGGCGATGTCGCCGGGGGTGGTCGCCGCGTTCGTCATGGGCCTGGCGGTGCCCGCCAGCGTCGCCCACGTGAAGGAGACGTGGCACAACGTCTCCGCCGGGTCGCCGACGACCGTCGTACCACCGGGGACCGTCGAAGCGGGGCGCTGGCTCCGTGACCACTCACGCCCGGACGACGTCGTCGCGACGAACGCGATCTGCACCGCGTCCGACGCCCGCGTCTGCGACCTGAACCACTTCTCGGTGGCCGCCTACACCGAGCGACGCCTCCTCGTGGAGACCTGGATCTACGAGATGAGGACGCAGGACAGGGCGGCGAAGGAGCACGTCGACGACGCCTCCGTACCGTTCTGGGACGGCCGGCGGCTGGCGGACGACGACGCCGCCTTCCATCACCCGTCGCCCGGCACGGTGCGACGGCTGCGCGACCGGTACGGCGTGCGCTGGCTGTTCGTCGACCGGCGGGAGGACCCGCCGGCACCCGGGCTCGACCGGGTCGCGCGCCTGCGGTACGCGGCGGGTGACTGGGCCGTCTACGAGATCTGAGCCCGCCCGGCGCGCGAGGTGAGGGGCCGCCACCACGCCTCGTTCTCGGCGTACCAGCGCACGACCTCGGCGAGCCCCTCGTCGAAGTCGACCTCGGGCCGGTAGCCGAGCCCGCGGATCTTCGTCGTGTCGACGGAGTAGCGAAGGTCATGGCCCGGCCGGTCGGGCACGTACTCGACCATCTCCCAGCCCGCCCCGTGCGCCGCGAGCAGCCGCCGGGCGAGGTCGGCGTTGGTCAGCTCGACACCGCCGCCGATGTTGTACGTCTCCCCCGGCGACCCCTTCTGGAGCACGAGCTGGATGCCGCGACAGTGGTCGGCGACGTGCAGCCACTCCCGTACGTTGCGCCCGTCGCCGTACAGCGGGACCCTCCGTCCGTCGAGCAGGTTCGTCACGAAGAGAGGGATGATCTTCTCCGGGAACTGCCGCGGGCCGTAGTTGTTCGAACAGCGGGTGGCCCGGACGTCGAGGCCGTACGTCTGGTGGTACGCGCGGCAGAGCAGGTCCGCGCCGGCCTTCGACGCGGAGTAGGGAGAGTTGGGCAGGAGGGGATCCGTCTCCACCCAGGACCCTTCGTCGATCGACCCGTACACCTCGTCGGTGGAGACCTGGACGAACGTCTGGACCCCTGACTCTAGGGCCGCCTGGAGGAGCCGTTGCGTGCCGAGCACGTTCGTGTGGACGAAGTCCGCGGCGGCGCCGATCGATCGGTCGACGTGGGTTTCCGCGGCGAAGTTGACGATGAAGTCGTGGCCGGGGACCAGCCGCTCCAGCAGGTCACCGTCCGCGATGTCGCCGCGTACGAAGGTGAGCTCCGGATGCCCCGCCAGCGCCGACAGGTTCTCCGGCCGGCCGGCGTAGGTGAGCTTGTCCAGAACGGTGACCTTGGCGTCCTCGAAGCCCGGATAGGCACCGCGCAGCAGCGCGCGAACATAACTCGATCCGATGAAACCGGCCCCGCCGGTGACGAGAAACCTCATGCCCGTAGCTGCACCTTACTGTGATCGCCCACCATGAGCCGGTGGGCGTTGGGGACGCGCGACGCGCCCGTCACCTCGACGTCCCGTCCGATCAGCGAGTGCTCGATGCGTGGCACGCTCCGGATGGTGGAGCTCCCGAGGACGATGGAGTACTCGATCTCCGCGTCCTCGATCACGCAGTCCTCCGCGATGGAGGTGAACGGCCCGATGTAGGAGCGGACCACCTTGGTCCCGGACCCGATGACGATCGGTCCGCGCAGGACGGAGTCCTCGACGACGGCGCCCGGATGGACGACGACCCGTCCCTCGATCTCCGAACGCCCTCCGATGGTGCCGTCCGTACGAGCCTCGACCCGCTCCAGCAGGATACGGTTGCACTCGAGGATGTCCCGCAGCCGGCCGGTGTCCTTCCAGTACCCGCTGACCAGATACGAATGCACCTTGTGGTCGCGGTTGATCAACCACTGGATCGCATCGGTTATCTCCAGTTCTCCGCGCGCCGACGGGGTGATGGCCCGCACCGCCTCGTGCACGACCGGCGAGAACATGTACACCCCGACGATGGCGAGGTCGCTCCGCGGCGCATCCGGTTTCTCCTGGAGGCTGAGGATGGCCCCGTCGGCGTCGAGTTCGGCGACACCGTAGAACTGCGGCTCCGGGACCCTGCTGAGCAGGAGCTGTGCCGCGTAGGCGCTCGACTGGAAGGCGGCCACCAGATCCGCTATCCCGCCGATGAGGAGGTTGTCGCCGAGATACATCACGAAGTCGTCATCACCGAGGAATTCCCGCGCGATGACGACACAATGCGCGAGTCCCAGCGGCGCTTCCTGCTGAATGTAGGACACTTTCAGCCCGAAGTCCGATCCGTCACCGACCGCGGCTCGGACCTCGTCACCGGTGTCCCCGATGACGATGGCGGTCTCCGTGATCCCCGCTTCGCGGATCGCGTCCAGACCGTAGAAGAGCACCGGCCGGTTCGCCACCGGCACGAGTTGCTTCGCCGAGGTATGGGTGAGCGGACGTAGGCGGGTGCCTCGCCCTCCGGCCAAGACCAATGCCTTCATGAAGCCGGCTCCCCCCGGTTCGGCGCGGTGGCGATACCACGATCGCACGCGCTTCTCATCCGCAGCATCATGGTGGCGGCGTCTTTGCCGATCACTGCCCGAGATCGAATGACCTATTTGCGCACCAGGCGATAGGACACGCCGGTCGCCGCGAATCCATTGCTTAGGATATCTACATCGGCGGATCCGGCCGCTCTGATTGCGAGCAACTCATCGATAACTCGGACAAAAGGAGCGAGATGCAGGAACTACTGCGGGATGTCGAGGCCTACTTCGAGGACAAGATAAAGACGCACGGTGCGACCCATTACGGCGTGGATTTCACTACTCCGAGCGCACAGACGACCCGCTTCGAGCAACTCGTCAAGGTCGTCGACGGCGACACGGCGTTCTCCATCAACGATTACGGTAGCGGATACGGCGCACTGGTGGAGTTCCTGGCGACCCGCTGGACCGACTTCGCCTACTGCGGATTCGATATATCGAAAGCGATGCGGACCGTAGGTGAATCACTTTACGCGAGCGACACGCGGATACGTTTCACCGGTGACTACGGCGAGCTCGACGTGGCCGACTACACCGTGGCCAGCGGTATCTTCAACATCAAACTCGACTGCGACTCCGACACCTGGGAGCGGTACGTCATCGAGGAGGTCGGGCGCATGGCGGCGGTGAGCAAGAAAGGCTTCGCCTTCAACATGCTCACGTCGTACTCCGATCCGGAGCACATGCGGGACGATCTCTATTACGGGGACCCGCTGCTGTACTTCGACCACTGCAAGCGCAACTTCTCGCGCAACGTCGCACTCCTCCACGACTACAACGGATTCGACTTCACGATCATAGTGCGCCTTTAGCGCGCCCCTCAGGCTCCCGAACGGTAATCCTGCGAGGTAACGGTGTTCGTTTCCGTAGTCGTTCCGTGCTATCGATCAGCCCGGACCCTGCCGTCGCTCGTCGGTCGGCTCGCCACCGTCCTGCCGGCGGCTGCCATCGGATACGAGGTCGTGCTGGTGGTCGACGGCAGCCCGGATGACACGTGGGAGGTCGCGGCGGAACTCGCGCGGGACCACCCGGAGGTCCGCGCCATCCGGCTGGCGCGCAACTACGGCCAGCACAACGCCACCATCGCCGGAGTACGCGCCGCCGTGCATGACGTCATCGTGACCATGGACGACGACCTGCAGCACCCGCCGGAGGAGATTCCGCGCCTGCTGGCCGCGCTCACCGACGAGGTCGATCTCGTGTACGGGCACCCGCGTGAGGAGGAGCACGGCATTCTGCGCAATCTCTCCTCCCAGTTGTTCAAGCTCGGGCTCTCCGGACCGCTCGGCGCGCGAGACGCCAGGTCGCTGAGCGCGTTTCGCGCGTTCCGCGCGTTCCTGCGGAGCGGGCTGGACGACGTGACCGGTCCGTTCGTCTGCGTCGACGTCGTCCTGTCCTGGTGCACGAGGAGGGTCCAGGACGTCGAGGTGCGCATGGAGCAGCGCAGCGAAGGAAGGTCCGGCTACACGCTGCGTACGCTACTGCGCCAGGCCGTCAACGTGGTCGTCGCGTACAGTTCGACGCCGCTGCGAATCGTGAGCTACCTCGGGCTGCTCGCGGGCGGATTCGGAGCCTGTCTGTTCGGCCTCGTCCTGTGGAGTTACTTCGCCGGCCACACGAGCGTCGCCGGGTTCACCAGTATCGCCTCGATGATCGCGCTGTTCTCGAGCGCGCAGATGCTCGGCATCGGGGTCCTCGGCGAGTATCTGGGCCGGCTCCACTCCGGCGGCATGGGCCGGCCCACGTATGTGGTGCGAACAGAGGTCGGCGCGACCGGCGCGAGCACGGGTCAGATGCGGGTCCCCGAAGTCGTGTCCCAGCGGTCACAAGAGGGGTGGATGGCGTGAAACGCGTCGCGATAGTGCAGTCGAACTACGTCCCGTGGAAAGGCTACTTCGATCTGATCGCCGCGGTCGATGAGTTCATCCTGCTCGACAACGTGCAGTTCACGACCGGTAGCTGGCGCAATCGCAACCGCGTGAAGACGGCGACCGGCGTCCGATGGCTCTCGATCCCGATCGTCCGCGGCCCACTGAACCGGCCGATCAACGAGGTGGTGGCCGGCGACCCGGACTGGCGTCTCAAGCACTGGCGGGTCCTCACCGACGCCTATCGCAAGGCCCCGTACTGGGCGGACACGGCACCGGTCCTGGAACGACTGTACGAGAGCTGCGAGAGCCTTCGGCTGTCCGCGATCAACCGGCACTTCCTCGAAGGCGTCTGCGACATTCTCGGGATCCGGGCCGGGTTCACCCGGGCCGAGGACTACCACCCGACGGGGTCCAGGACCGAGCGCGTGGTGGATCTGTGCCGGAAGGCCGGTGCCGACGAGTACGTGACGGGCCCGGCGGCCCGCGCCTATCTCGACGAGAGCCTCTTCCACGACGCCGGGATCGGCGTCCACTGGTTCGACTATTCCGGGTACCCGGAGTATCCCCAGATCCACCCGCCGTTCGACCACCAGGTGAGCGTTCTCGACCTCATCGTCAACACCGGACCGGCCGCCGCCCGGTACCTCAAATCGGCCGCCCCGTCGTCCACCCGTTCGTGAGCCACACCCGGAGTGAGCGTGCCATGTCGCGATCGAACGGCCGGACCCCGCTGAGAACCCGTGCCGCGCGCTGGGCCTGGATCTCAGAACTCTTCGGCGAGCGCGTCACCTATCTGCTGGCGGGCGGGGTCACCGCCGTCGTGTACTACGCGATTCTCTGCGTCGGGCTGCTGGCCGTCCGTGACGAGGTGCCCTACCTGTTCGTGGTGGTCGCCAGCCACTTCGTCACCGCCCTGATCGTCTATCCGATGTACCGGCTGGCGATCTTCAAGATCTCCGATGACGACTGGCTGCCCGGCTTCATGCGGTTCTACGCGGTCGGGCTCGGCTTCCTCGCGGCGTCCGTCATCGGCCTGCCGATCCTGGTGGAGTTCGGCGGGGTTCCCCTGTTGGTGGCGCAGGCGCTGATCATCCTGATGAGCCCGCCCCTGAGTTACGCGATAAATCGGACCTGGACCTTCCGGAAGCGAGGCGATGCCTGACATGTCCGCACAGCCACGGATCGCCTGTGTGGTCGCCACGGTCGGCCGGCCGGTCCACCTGGACACGCTCCTGCGGTCACTGGCCGACCAGACCCTGCCACCCAGCCACGTCATCGTCGTCGACCAGAGCACCGACACCAGAACCGCCGACGTCATCGACACCTGGCGCGACCGCCTCCCCCTGCGCCGCCTCACCTCCGCCCGCGGCCTCTCGCTCGGACGCAACACCGGCCTGGCCGCCCTCGACGACGACTACGACATCGCCACCTTCCCCGACGACGACGTCCGCCTCGCCCCCGACGCCCTCGCGAACGCCGCCGCCGCCTTCGCCACCGGCCACCAGATCGGCGCCGTATCCGGCGCTCTGATCACCCCGTCCGGCCGCCTCGACCGGCAAAAGGCCCCGGCCCGTCCGACGCCGCTCACCGAGAGAACGGTCTGGGTCGCCGCCGAAGGCGCCACCAGCGTACGGTCGGCGTTCCTGCGATCCGTCGGCGGATTCGACGAGACGCTCGGCGTCGGCAACCCCACCCCCTGGCAGTCCGGGGAAGGGACGGATCTGCTGCTGCGCGGCCTGCGAGCCGGCTGGACGATCCTCTTCGACCCGGCGATCGCGGTGCATGAGACGTGCGATGAGGACGGACCGGCCGAGCCGAGGTGCCGGGCGAAGGCGCGCCACTACGCGCGCGGCACCGGGCGGGTCCACCGCCGGCACCACGGGATTCGCCGTCAGCTCACCAGCGTGCTCCGCCCGCTCGGCGGCCTCCTGCTGTGCTCGGTCACGGGGCGCGGCGCCGAGGCCCGCTGGCACTGGCAGCGGGCACTGGGCCGGGCCGAGGGGCTGACGGGTCACGTCCTTCCCTACTCCGCCATGCCCGAGCCGCTCGAACAACGCCGTTTCCGCGACGGCGCTCCGGCTCACGGGCCGGACGGGGCGGTGAAGGACCGGGCAATGAAGCGGTAACCTCCGCCGCAAAAGAGGGTCCGCCGCCGCCGGGGCGGCGGCCGGTCCCCCGCCCACCCGCCGATCATCGAGACATGTCCTCACAGCCACGGATGGCATGCGTGGTCGCCACGGTCGGCCGGCCGGTCCACCTGGACACGCTCCTGCGGTCACTGGCCGACCAGACCCTGCCACCCAGCCACGTCATCGTCGTCGACCAGAGCACCGACACCAGAACCGCCGACGTCATCGACACCTGGCGCGACCGCCTCCCCCTGCGCCGCCTCACCTCCGCCCGCGGCGCCTCGCTCGGACGCAACACCGGCCTGGCCGCCCTCGACGACGACTACGACATCGCCACCTTCCCCGACGACGACGTCCGCCTCGCCCCCGACGCCCTCGCGAACGCCGCCGCCGCCTTCGCCACCGGCGACCACATCGGCGTCGTATCCGGCGCGGTGAACTTTCCCGGCGGCCATCGCAGCCACCGGATCTGCGGCGACCGGCGGACCGTCCTGACGAAGGCGACGGTCCGCACCAACACGATCGAGGCGGGATGCTTCTTCCGCGCGGGGTTCCTGCGCGGCGTCGGCGGATTCGACGAGACGCTCGGCGTCGGCAATCCGACCCCCTGGCAGTCGACGGCCGGCCTCGATCTGCTGCTGCGCGGCCTGCGGGCCGGCTGGACGATCCTCTTCGACCCTGCGATCGCCGTCTACGAGACCGGCTACAACGGCACTCCTGAGGACCTCCTCTACCGGGTGAAATGCCGGCACTACGCGCGAGGAGCCGGGCGGGTCTACCGTCGTCACTACGGGCCCCGCCTGATCGCCCCCATCCTGGTCCGCGAGATGGGAGGCGTCGTCTTCTTCCTGGCGACGGGGCGTCGTCGCCGCGCCGCCTGGTGCCTGCAGCAGGTCATCGGCATCCTCGAGGGCCTCACCGGGCGGGTCTTCAGCCAGGTCCGCGCTCCGGAGCCGCTCGAGGCGCGGCGCTTCTACGACACCTCGGCCTGTTCGGTGACCGGGACCGGAGAGCCCGGTGAGTGAGGCTTCTCCGCCCGGCGCCGGGCCAGGATACGGACGAAGACGAGGAAGGTCAGGACGCACCCGAGCGCGTTGAGCGTGGCCAGGCCGACCGCGGCGCCGAACGCGCCGTGCCAGGCCGCGCCGATCGTCGGGCCGAGGAACGCCAGTGCCCCGCCCAGGATCCGCAGGGTGAACTGCTGGCGGACCGCTTCGAGGGCCCGCATCGCACCGCCCATCGTCATGACGATGGTGCTGACGAACTGGACGGCGACGAGCGGCGGCAGCACGACACGCGCGGTGGTCCAGGAACTCCCCACCAACCGGTCGCCCAGGCTCGGCGGCAGCGACAGAATGATGAGCCCCCAGCAGACGGCCACCGTGGCCAGACTTCCGCCGATCACCAGCATCGTCGGCACGAGCCGGCTCGGCGAGTGGGTGATCGCCCGGCGGCATTCCGAGATCGCGATGGTGCGTCCGGCGGCGCAGACCAGACCGACCGGTCCCAGCAGCGTGTTCCCGGCCCGCAGGGCGCCCACGGCCGCGACGCCCGCCACCACGCTGACGGCGAGCGTGCCCGCGTAGGCGGCGGTCGCGATGACGGCGACCTCGACCGCGTACGGGCGGGACAGCCTCCCGTAGTCGCGCCACCATCCACGTACGGCGGTGCAGCGCGGCACGACGCCGGCCTGGGCCATGCCGAGCACGGCCGCCGCCAGCCCGGCGCCCGCCCACATCGTCAGCGCCCACACCAGCCCGGCGCCGGCGGTGAACAGCAGGACCAGCGCCACGGCCTGCGACGCGCCCCAGAACAGGTCGTTCGCCAGAGACTTCGCGCCCTGTCCGAGCGCGATGAACCCCACGCGCAGCGCGTCCTGGACCAACAGGCCGGGCAGCGCCAGCGCCAGGATCACGGCCGCGGGGTCCAGGCCGCCGCGCACCATGAGGGACAGCGGGATGAGGACCGTCGCGGCCACGGCGCCGAAGACCGCCGCGGCACCGGCGCTGTCGGCCAGATGCCGTCTGTCGTGCGACGCGCCGGAGACGCGGACCAGCAGCGGTTCGCTGAAGGTCGCCCGCGACAACTCGACGACGAGGACGTAATAGCCGTACAGCACGGCGAACACGCCGAACTCGGCGCGCGTGACATTTCGCGCCACCATGACGGTCAGCAGCATGTTGGTCGCGGCGGAGACCCCGTAATCGGCCAGGACCCAACCACTGCGCCGCAAGGGTGCTTTGATCATCAATACCGCGCCTTTTTCGTCGTTGGCCACCAGGGATTCCGCGCCGACGTCATCTGTGTATCAGGCTGCGAATGGCGGGCGATCAGGTCGCGATCAACGCTTCTGAAATGGTTCGACAAATACCTTCTCAACAGTTCTGGCGACACGCGGGGCCGGACGGCGGAAAGCCGCCGCGTCGCGGAGAATCCGGAGGAGATGAAGCCGCGCGCCGACGATCCGATCTCGGTCCCGGCCGAGCCCCGCGGCGCGGCCGCGGCCCGGCTCGGGCGGGTCTTCCTGCTGATCGGCCAGCTCGGTCTCGGCGGCACCGAGAAGCAGGTGGTCCTCCTCGCGGACGGGCTGCGCGCCCGGGGCGTCGACGCGCGCGTGCTGGTGATGTTCGAGGGCGGCCCTCGGGAGGACGAGCTCCGTGCCCGCGGTGTCCCCGTCGAGCATCTCGGCTTCCGGCGCAGGCCGGCGGGCCCGCGGATGCTCGCCGGAAACGTCGCCGCCTTCGTGCGGCTGGTCGGCCACCTGCGCCGCACCCGCCCACAGGCGCTGCACGCGTTCCTCTTCCACAGTTACGTGACCGCCGCGCCGGCCGCTCGGCTGGCCGGGACGCCGGTGCTCGTGGCGGGGCGCCGCGGTCTGGCCGGCTTCGTCCGGACCCGCCCGCTGCTGCGGGTCGTCGAGGCGGTGGCGACGCGGATGACGGATCACCTGGTGGCGAACGCCCGCCTCGTCGCCGAGGACGCGCTCCGCGACGGATGGGTCCGCCGCTCCAAGATCACCGTGGTCCGCAACGGGCTGCCCGCCTCGGCGTTCGATCCCGTGGCCCCGGCGGCCGTCCCGGCTCCGTCGCCCGTCGTCCTGTGCGTGGGCAACCTCATCGCGTACAAGGGTCACCGGTACCTCCTGGACGCCGTCGCACGACTGCGGTCGCGCGGCTCGGCCTGCACCCTCGTCCTCGTCGGCGACGGGCCCGAGCGACCCGCGCTGGAGGGCCAGGCCGCACGGCTGGGCATCGACGTCCGCTTCCTCGGCGTCCGCACCGACGTCGGGCCGTTGCTGGCGCGGGCCGACGTCGTGGCCCTGGCCTCGCTCGAGGAGGGCATGAGCAACGCCGTCATGGAGGCGATGGCGGCCGGCCGTCCGGTCGTCGCGACGGATGTCGGCGGCACCGGCGAGCTTCTCGACGGCCGTGGCCTGCTCGTGCCTCCGGCCGACCCGGAGGCGCTGGCCGACGGCGTCGAACGGCTGCTGAGCGATCCCGGTCTCGCGGCCGACCTGGCGGCGAGGGCCCGCGCGTGGAGTCGCGCCCACCTGAGCGCCGATGCCATGGTCGAGCAGCACGTCCGTCTCTACGCCGACCTCGTCGGGCGGGCGCGGCGCCCGACGGCGTTCCGGCCGGCTCGCCGACGCCGGGCGCCGAGGACCCGCCGCGACATCCCCTGACCGGACGCGCAGCGCCGCCGGTCCCGCGAGCTGCGGCCTCAGCCCTCGTGGGAGCGTTCGAAGACGAACTCGTTGCACCCGAGACCGCCTCCGCAGGTCGTCATGCGGCGCAGCGCGAAACCGCGGGACCGCAGGAAGTCGAACACCTCCTCGGGCCTGGCCACCTCGAACGGGAACCCCCCGACCCAGTCGAGGAGGTCATGCCAGGCGGACATGCCACGCGCCCGGACCCGCCCGGCCGGTAGGCGGGCGGCCGGGAGGAAGAGTCGTTCGAGCAGGCGCAGCGGCAGGCGCCGGGCGAGGTAGGCGGCGCTGCCGGCCAGGAGCAGGCGACGCGTCAGCGGACCGGACCTGTTGTAGCGGCGCTTGACCCGCCACCACCTCCGGCTGCGCGGCCCCTGGTCGTTGTACACGGAGACGTAGAGCAGGCCGCCCGGCGCCACCAGGCGGGACGTCGCGTCCATCGCACCCCACAGGTCCCCGGTGTGGTGCAGGACCCCCCACGCGTAGACGATCTCGTACGTGCCGAGCGCCTCGGCGAATCCCGCGTCGAGGATCGACCCCTGTTCGATGCGCCAGTCGCTCCCCGGCGCGAACCGGTCCCGCAGTCCGGCCGCCGTCGCGACGGAGTCGGGGTCGAAGTCGAACGAGCGGACGCGGGCCCCGAGCCGGTGGGCGGCGAGGGAGAACAGCCCACTGCCGCACCCGACATCGAGGAAGGTACAGCCTGCGAGGTCGGTTCGTTCCAGCGGTCCGAGCAGCGAATCGCCGGCGGCCTCGATCCTCGCGTCGTCGACCAGCGCCGCGAACGAGCGCCAGTTCCTGCCGAACGCGAACCGGTCGGCCCGGCGGCCATCCGTTTCAGTGCGGAGCATGCGATCCGGTCCCTTCCCGCGATGCGATCGACCCGGGCGCCGGCGGACGGCCATGCCCATGGCCGGACGATCCGCGGAGGCGAGACGCGATCGAGGGCCGCGCCGAACCGGGGGCCCGGCGAGGCCGCCACGCCAGCAGGCACCCGAGCGCTCCCCAGAACGGCGCGCTGACGACGGGGTTCGCCAGCGGATTGGCGAACATGAGCAGCACCCCGAAGGTCAGCATGACGGCCTGCTGCACCGCCAGTTCGCCGGGGCGCCGGTGGCAGATCCCGAGGCCGAACAGGACGAGGAAGACGAGGAGCGTGGGCACGCCCGCCTCGGCCGCCAGCCGCAGGTAGTCGTTGTGGGTGCCGAGATAGACGGCGAACCCGGGAGACCGCTGCGCGTAGGCGGGGAACATCGAATACCCGATCCCCCGGAACGGGTGGTCCGCGATGACGCGCGCGGCGAGCTCCGCCACCTGCGCGCGCTGTCCGTTGCTGGCGCTGAGATCCGTGGCCGTCCGGTTGACCGCCCCGAGGTTCGCCACGTGCCGTGACAGCCGGCCGAGCATCCCGGTCGCCGCCGCCACGCCCGCCCCCGCGCCGAGCCCGGCGGCGAAGAGGGCATGGGCGTGCCACGACCGGTCGAGGAGGAGTACGCAGGCGACGCCGACGGCCGCCGCCAGGAACGCGCTCCGGGAGTGGGTCTGGACCAGCGCGAGGGCGCAGATCGCCGCGGGCAGGAGCCACCTCACGTTGCGGGCGTACCGCAGCAGCCCCACGGCGGCGACCAGCGGAGCCGCGAGCAGGCAGCCGAGATAGTTCGGATTGCAGCCGAGCCCCGCGAGGCGCGCGTGGACGAACTCGCCGCGGACGAGCACGTACGCGGCCGCGGCGGCGCCGGACAGGACGATGACGCGGGCGACCTGCCGAGGGTGCGGCCTCGACGCGATGAGGAGGCTCGACAGCGCCAGGCCGGACAGCAGCCCCACCAGATCCGCGAGACGACTGAGCTGGAGCGGGGCCGCTCCGCCGAGGATGTGCAGGTGGTCGGCGAACCGGGGGCGCACCGGCGGCGGCGCCACCCGGGTCGTCATCGCGGGGCGGAAGAAGCTCACGAGGAGCAGGCCGGCGAACAGCGCGATCCACAGGTAGCACAGCCGGAACGGCAGGACGCCCGTCGCGAGCAGGGCGGCGACCACCGGTGTGAGCACGGCGGTCCCGGCCACCGCGGCGAACCGGCCGTCGGCCGACGTCCCGCCGAGCACGCTCACGGGCACGAGCAGCAGCACGACCGTCGCCGGTCGCCACAGGTCTCGGAAGCCCGCGGCCGCCGGGCGTGCTGAGCCGGGCGACGCGCCGTCCCGGGAGCCTTCGCCACGGTCGCGGCGGAACACCCCCACGCCGGTCCCTCCTGTCCGAGGCGGCGGGAACATCCGGAAGGCCGTGGCCGTCCCGCACGGTGCGAACGGATATAACTACGGAGCGTAGCAGTCGACGTACCGGCCGGACGGCCGACATCCGGGGGTGCCATGGAAGACGAATCCCAGGACGCGTCCCGGGCGCGCGGAGACGTACCGCCGAGTCCCCGGTGGACGCGGTGGTCTCCGTACGGCCGCGGGCGGTGGCCGTTCGCCGTGCTCGACGTCCTCATCGTGTTACTGATCGGCTGCTGCGCCTTCGCCGAGACGGCACCGCGCCGGGTGGACGCGATCGGGGGCTACTACCCCGGCAGGCCCACGTGGGGGCTCGGGCAGGACTGGCTGCTCGTCCTCTACGACGAGCCCCACGCCGATCGGCTCCGGCACGACGGGCCCCGCCACGACGAGCGTCGCGCGGCCGCGACGCGAGGGATCGGCACGGGGCGGCGTGAGGTCGACACCATCATGCTGCTCCACCTGCCCTCCAACGGCAGGAGGCCCACGCTGATCGACCTGCCGCCCGACGCCTACGCCCCGGTGGTGGCCGGGCACGGCGCCGGCTCTCTCCGGGCCGCGTTCGCGTGGGGCGGCCCCCAACTGCTCGTACGGACGGCCGAGTCCGTCACGCATGTCGGCGTCGAACGGTACCTGCAGATCGGCCTGACCGGCCTCGCGAGACTCGTCGGCCTGGTCGGCGGCGTGCGGATCTGCGCGCGCCCGACCGGCGCGGCCACGGCCGGGGCTCCGCCGTCCGGCACCGTGAGAAGTGCCAGGGCGTCCGGCCCGCCGACGGCCTGCCCCCGGCTCTCCGGGCGCCAGGCGCTCGCGTACCTGCGCACCGCCGCGCACGCGCGCGGCGACCTGGACCACGCCGAACATCAACGCAGGCTGGTCACGGCGCTGGCCCGCGCGATGGCCGGATCCGGCGTGGCCCTCAACCCGGTACGCGCTCTCTCGCTCATGGCGCACGGCACCGGAGCCGTCACGACCGACGAGGGCGCCCATCTGTACGACCTCATTCGCCTGGCGCTCACCCTGCGCGAGACGGGCGACCTCCCGCCCACCGTGATCTCCACCGTCGGCCACGGATCGGTGCCCGGCGTCGGCCGGGTCGTGACGCTGAACCCGGCGGAGGTCAGCGAGATCGCCAGGGCCCTGGTGACCGACTGCCCGAAACCGGGCTGTCCGGATCGGTGACCCGGCTCGATGCGCCGCGGCGCGCGGCCATGCGGGTGACGGCGACCAAGTGTCTGCTACTCTCCGCGACGGAACGACAGCACCGCGTCGCGGAGAGGGTGCGACCGGAGTCGGAAGAGGTGGGATTCCTTGAGAACGGCGACGGCGGCCCCGACCGGCACGACGCCGCGGACGCGCACGCGCGAGGTGACACGCGTGCTGGTGCGGTGGACGGTCGTCATCCTGGCGGTCTGGGCGCTGGCGCGCCTGACCGGGAGCGACCGGATCTCCTTCCTCACCGGGGTACTGGTCCCGGTGCTGGCCTTCACGCCGTACGCCGCCGCGTTGTCGACCGTGTTCATCGGCTACGCCCTGGTGCTCCGGCGCTGGCGGGCGCTGGGGGTGACGGTCGCGGTCGCGGCGGCCTTCGCGATCGCGGTGGTGCCGCGGGCGGTCGGCGACTCCGGGCCCGCGGCCGACGGGCCGTCCCTGCGGGTGCTCACGGCGAACCTCCGTCTCGGCCTGGCGGATCCACACGCGATCGTCGGCCTCGTGCGCCGGACCGGCGCGGACGTGCTGAGCGTGCAGGAGTTCACCGCCCGGGCCGACGCCGGTCTCGACCGGGCCGGGCTGACGAGGCTGTTGCCGTACAAGGTCGCCATGCCGATGGCGGGCGCCCAGGGGACGGCTCTGTACGCGCGTCATCCGCTGCGCGCGCTGCCGACCTTCCCGGTGAGCGAGATCGGGCTCGCGATGCCGCGCGCGGAGATGAGGCTGCCCGGCGGTCGCCGGGTGGAGCTGTTCGGCGTGCATCTGGCCCGGCCGATGAGCCCGTCCGGAGTAGGGCAGTGGCGTCGCGCGCTCGTGCTGCTCCCCGGCGCTCGGCACGGCGTCGTACGGATCCTGGCCGGTGACTTCAACGCCACGCTGGACCACGCTCCCCTGCGCGGCCTGCTCGGCGAGGGGTACGCCGACGCGGCCGACAGGGCCGGCAAGGGACTGGTCACGACCTTCCGGAAGGCCTGGTGGGTACCCCCGATCACGCTGGACCACATCCTGGTCGACGCGCGCTGCGCGGTCCGGCGGGCCGACGTGTACGCCCTGCCCCGCAGCGACCACCGCGCCGTGTTCGCACGGGTGCGGTTGCCGTGACGAGCCCGGCACCCGCCGCCCCTGAGCGGTTCCACCTGCTGTTCGTCTGCACCGCGAACATCTGCCGGTCGCCGATCGCGGCCGAACTGACCCGGCTGAGGATCCGCGCGGCCGGAGGGTCCGACGGGCCGCGCCTCACCGTGAGCAGCGCCGGCACGCTCGGACGCGACGGGGCCGCGATGGATCCGCGGGCCGACGTGCTGCTGCGCTCCCTCGGCGGGCACACGGCCGAGTTCGCCGCCCGGGCCGTCACCGCCGCCGTGGTGGCAACGGCCGACCTGGTCCTCGCCGCGGAGCGCCGGCACCTGGAGGCGGTGGTCGCGTGCCGGCCGGCGTCTCATTCCAGCGTGTTCACGATCCTGGAGTTCGCGCGACTCGTCGATCGTCTCGACGTGGGACGGCTCAGCGGCGCGTGCGTCGTCTCCCGGGCCGTGTCGCTGGTACGGGAGGCCGCCCGCATGCGCGGCATGACCCCGCCCGGCGCGACCGGCGCCGATGACATCCCCGACCCCTATGGGCGCTCGGACGGGGAGTACCGCGCCTGCGTCACGGCGATCGACCGGGCTCTCGAGCGGCCGCTCCGGTACATCCTGTCCGAGCCGGCGTGATCTCTCGGTGTTACGCGGGCGATATCCCGCGCCGTCCGATTCATCGGACGGCGCCCCGCGTCCATTCCGCTTTCTTTAGCGAAGCCGGATCGTTCGTAAAGCGAGCAACGGACATGTACGTAAGTGATCACTTTAGGTGCCGGGGGGCGCATGGTGGCGGACGATCGGATCAGAGTGATGCGGGTCATGACCCGGATGAACGTCGGCGGCCCGGCTCTCCAGGCGGTTGAGCTGATGCGCGGCCTCGACCCCGGGCTCTTCGACCAGCGTCTCTACGCGGGGACCGTCGAACCGGGCGAGGCGGACCATCTCGACCTTCGCGGCGTCGGCATCACCCCGAACCGGATACCGGCCCTCGGACGTACGGTACGGCCGGGCGACGACGCCCGCGCCATCGCGGCGCTGGTCGCCGAGATGCGCCGGTTCCGGCCGCACATCGTGCACACCCATACCGCCAAGGCCGGCCTGCTGGGCCGGGCCGCCGCCGTGCTGACGCGCGTGCCCGCGCGCGTGCACACCTACCACGGCCACCTGCTGCACGGTTATTTCTCGCCCGCCAAGACCCGGCTCGTGGTGACGGCCGAGCGTGCCGCGGCCGCCAGGACGGACCGGCTCGTCGCGGTCGGCGCCCGCGTCCGCGACGAGCTCATCGCCGCCGGGATCGGCGGTCCCGAGCGGTATGCCGTGGTGCCGCCGGGCACCTCGCTCGGCCCGCTCCCCGACCGCGCCGAGGCCCGGCTCGAGCTGGGAATCCCCGACGACGGCCCGGTCGTGGCGTACGTCGGCCGGCTGACGAGGATCAAACGGCCGGACCGGATGGTGGCGGTGGCACGCCAGGTGCGCCGTTCCCACCCCGAGGTGCGCTTCGTCATCGCCGGCGGTGGTGACGCCATGCCGGCGACGGAGGCCGCCGCCCGGACCTTCGGCGGCATGTGCACCATGCTGGGCTGGCGCGCCGACGTCGAGACCGTCTACGCGGCGGCCGACCTGGTGATCCTCACGTCCGACAACGAGGGCATGCCGGTCTCGCTCATCGAGGCCGGGATGGCCGGGCTGCCCTGCGTCGCGACGCAGGTGGGCAGCGTCGCGGAGGTGGTGCGGGACGGGGAGACCGGGCTGCTCGCCCGATGCGACACGCATGAGCTCGCCCGGAACATCGTGCGGCTGCTCGAGGACGAGCCGCTGCGCCGCAAGATGGGCGACGAGGCGCGGGCGTGGACGACGACGCGGTTCGGCCCGGAGCGGCTGGTGTCGGACATCGCCGAGATCTACGCGTCGATCGCCGAGGCGTGGGGCCGGCCACCGGCGCGGACAGAGGAGGCCGCCCGGTGAAGGTCGTGGTCACCGGCGGCGCCGGCTTCATCGGCGCCAATCTGTGCCGGGAGCTCATGGCCCGGCCGGGCATCGACGGGGTCGTCGCCCTCGACGACCTCAGCACCGGCCGGGTGGACAACCTGGAGGGCTCCGGCGCGGACCTCGTCGAGGGCAGCATCCTTGACCAGGGGCTCGTCTCGGACGTCCTGGCCGACGCGGACGCGGTCGTGCACCTCGCCGCGCGCCCGTCGATCCCGCGTTCGCTGGCGGCTCCGGTGGCGAGTCACGCCGCCAACGCCACCGGCACGCTCCTGCTGCTCGAGGCGTGCCGCCGACGCTCCGTCCACGTCGTCGCCGCCTCGTCCTCCTCGGTCTACGGCGGAGTACCGGACCTGCCCAAGCACGAGGACCTGCCCACGCGTCCGCTCAGCCCCTACGGAGCGAGCAAGCTCGCCGCCGAGGCGTACGTCCTGGCGTACCGCGCCAGCTTCGGCCTTCCGGTCCTGGCTCTCCGCTTCTTCAACGTGTACGGCCCCCTGCAGCCCGCGGACCACGCGTACGCGGCCGTGGTCCCGGCCTTCATCGACGGCGCATTACGCGGCGAGGCGCTGACCGTGCACGGCGACGGGCTGCAGACCCGTGACTTCACCTATGTCGGCACCGTCGTGGCGGTGCTCGCCGACGCGGTCCTTCGCGGGGTGACCAGCGCGCGGCCGGTCAACCTGGCGTTCGGCACGCGCGTGTCGATCCTCGAACTGACACGGCGGCTGTCCGCCGTGCTGGGACGGCCGGTGGAGGTGACGCACGTTCCGTCGCGCCCGGGAGACGTCCGCGACTCACAGGCCGCCGACGGCCGGCTGCGCCGCCTCTTCCCCGGCATCGAGGCGGTACCGCTGGAGACGGGACTCGAGCGGACGGTCGCGTGGTTCCGCGACCGGCCGGCCCACCTCCAGAACCCCGCGGCCCGCTGACGTGCCGGGTCGATGAACGCGTCCTCGGGACGCGCGGCGATCGGCGGGAGCGGTCCACCTCCAGAGCGGCGCGGCCCGGCGGCGCGGCGGACCGTACGCGTGGAGCGGTACGACGATCAGTCGGAGCCGGTCCCCGCGGCGGACACCGGTGCGAGCCGGCGGCGGGGCGGCACGGGCACCCGGTCGAGGTCGCGCGCGACGACGATGTCGCCGTCGAACGCGGCGGCCGCCTGCTCGGCGAACCTCGGCTGCTCCGCCGCGGGATACCGCTCGGAGAAGTGCGTCAGGACGAGACGGCGGACCCCCGCCGCGGCCGCGATCGCGCCCGCCTGCGCCGCGGTCAGGTGCCCGTACTCGTCCGCCAGGCGGGCGTCCGCGTCGAGGAACGTGGACTCGATCACCAGGAGGTCGGCGCCCGCGGCGAGCGGTGCGATCGCGTCGCAGACACGGGTGTCCATCACGAACGCCGCCTTCTGCCCGGGACGCGGGACGGCGCACTCCTCGATCGTGACCGTACGGCCGCTCGGCGCCGTCACCGACCCCTCGCGCTGCAGGGTCCCGACGAGCGGTCCGGTCACGCCGTGGGCGGCCAGCCGCTCCGGCAGCATGGTGACGCCGTCCGGCTCCTCGATCCGGTAGCCGTACGACTCGACGCCGTGCGACAGGCGACGCGCGGTGAGCGTGAACGGCGCCCCGGGCAGGTCGATCCGGACCTCACCGCCGGCGATCGGCTCCTCGTCGATGACCTCGGTGTCGGCGAAGACCGCCGCGTGCCGGAGTCGTCGCCAGTACTCCGCGCCGCTCGCGGGGAAGACCGCGCGAACGCGGTGAGCGACGCCGTCCCGGGCGATGCGCTGGACGACGCCGGGAACGCCGAGGCAGTGGTCGCCGTGGAAGTGGGTGAGGCACAGGCAGGTGATGTCGTTCGCGCTCACGCCGGCGTGCAGCATCTGCCGCTGGGTGCCCTCCCCCGGGTCGAAGAGGATGCCGTGTCCGTCCCAGCGCAGCAGGTAGCCGTTGTGGTTCCGGGCCCGGGTCGGCACGGCGCTGGCCGTGCCGAGAACGACGAGATCGCGCGTTGACATGGTCCCATCATGCTCCCGACGAGGGGGCGCATCGCTGGACGGCGACCGGTGGGACCGGTCGGCCCCCACGAGGGCGGGGAGCGTGTCGATCACCGGCCCGACCGATCATCACGCTTAGCATTCGAACGTTGACCATGGGCGACGACCGCGGTGAGGTGCGATGGACCAGCCACGAGACGATCGAGCGGTCGAATGGGACCTCGCCGTGATCGGACTCGGCTACGTGGGGATGCCGATCGTCCGCGAGGTGTCGCGCGGTGGAATGCGCGTGGTCGGAGTGGACGTCGACCGGCGTCGCGTCGACGGCCTGAACGCGGGCGTCTCCCACGTCGACGACGTCTCCGACGAGGAGGTCGCGGGCCTGCTCGCCCGGGGATTCCACGCGACGACCGATCCGCGGGTGCTGGCCGGGGCGAACACGGTGATCATCTGTGTGCCCACGCCGCTCGACGGCGACCGGCGTCCCGATCTCGGCGCCGTCACCGGCGCGGCCGAGATGGTGGCCGGGCGGCTGCGGCCCGGCGCCCTGGTCGTCCTGGAGTCGACCACCTGGCCGGGGACGACGGAGGAGGTCGTCCGGCCGCTGCTGGAGAAGAGCGGGCTGAGCGCGGGCATCGACTTCCACCTCGCCTACTCACCGGAGCGCATCGACCCGGGCAACCCGGTCTTCGGCCTGCGCAACACCCCGAAGGTCGTCGGCGGGCTGACGCCCGCCTGCCTCGACCGTGCCGTGTCGTTCTACGGCAAGTTCGTCGAGCAGGTCGTGCCCGTCCGCAGCACCCGCGAGGCCGAGATGGCCAAGCTGCTGGAGAACACCTACCGCCAGGTCAACATCGGCCTGGTCAACGAGATCGCGATGTTCTGCGACGAACTCGGCGTCGACGTCTGGGAGACGATCTCGGCGGCGGCCACGAAACCGTTCGGCTACGAGGCGTTCCGGCCGGGCCCCGGCGTCGGCGGGCACTGCATCCCGATCGACCCGAGCTACCTGTCGCACCGGGTGCGGCGGCTCGGATACCAGTTCCAGTTCGCCGAGCTCGCGCAGCAGATCAACGATCGAATGCCCGCGTACGTCGCCGAACGCGCCGCTCGGCTGCTGCACCGTTACCACCACTGCGTCAACGGGGCGACGATCGTGCTGCTCGGCGTCACCTACAAGCCCGACGTCGCCGACGACCGGGAGTCACCGGCCCGGCCGCTCGCCCGGCGGCTGCACGTCTCCGGGGCGAAGGTCCACTACGTCGATCCGCTGGTCGACGACTGGACGGTCGAGGGCGTCGAGGTCGTACGGTGGCACGACCTCGAGACGGCGCTGGAGGCGGCCGACCTCGCCATCCTGCTCCAGCCCCATCGCGCCTTCGACCTCGACCTGGTCGCCGCCCGGGCCCGCCTGCTGCTGGACACCCGCGGCGTGCTGCCGGTCTCGGACCACGTGGAGCGGCTCTGACCGGCCGTCGAACCCCCCGGACGGCCGAGGCGGCCAGGGTGACCCACGGGAACGCGGCGGGTGCCGCGCCGGACGCCGGCACCCGCCGGTGATGTCGCCACCGCAGCGGTCGTCGGTTACGCCTGAGGCGGCGAGACCGGACGCCGCGCACCGCGTTAACGCCGAGTGATGCTCATGCGGATCACGGGACGCTGCGATTTCTGCGGCTTGTTGCGGACGTTTCGCGTGCCCTCGCCGCGGTGCGGGCTCTGGGCGAGTTGGTCGCCCTCACCGCGCTGCGCGGCCTCGCCCCGGTACGGGTTCTGGCCGAGTTGGTCGCTCTCGCCCTGTCGCGCGCCCTCACCCCGGCGCGGTTCCTGCGCGAGCTGCTCGCCCTCGCCCTGTCGCGCGCCCTCACCCCGGCGCGGTTCCTGCGCGAGCTGGTCACCCTCACCCCGGCGCGAGCCCTGCGCGGATTGCGCGCCCTCGGTCCCTCGCGGACGGTGACCGGCCTGCCGTCCCTGGTGGGCCTCGCCCGCGCCGGCCCGCCGACCGTGGCGGCGCCGTGGGCTCCTCGACTCGTCCCTGGACTCGCGGACGTCCCGGTCCCGAATGACGTGCGGGTGGTTATCCACGTTCACGTCATCCGGCCCGGCTTTGTCATCGTCGGCGGACTGGCTGTCGGGCGGAAGGAACCGGTCGACGCTCTCCGTGCAGTCGCTCGCGTATTCGCGAGGCATGCCCTCGCAGTAGGTGGCGGCAGCGGTCAATCCCCGGTTGTTCACCTGTGCCCCGCGCGCCGCCTCCGCCGGCGCCGCCGCGGCCACGGCGACCGCGAGACCGCTGAACGTCATGACGGCGGCCAGAGCCAGCGGGCGCAGTCTGATGGCTGCTTCAGCCGGTCGCTTTTTGCTGCAGTACGTCAATTTCGACACCTTCATCCTGTCGGGTATCTGACTTTCACACCGCAATGCGGCGGACGATATATGGATACCCGTCTCACTGTCCACCGGGACATATGCCGGGTTAATGATCGAGCAATACCGCCTTCGCCTCTCGCAGAATAAACGGCATTTCCGGAAGCCCGCCTTGTATCCGGCCGCGAGGCACTTTTCGGTGTCACGCAATCGCTGAGAGGGCGTCCCACCCGAGTGCGGTCTTCGCGCGGGTACGGCCCGCGCCGAAAGTCAGCGGGCTCGCCAGGTGTACTGGTGTTCGGGACGGCCGGTGCTGCCGTACCGCAGCGTGACCCGGACCCGTCCGGACTGGGCGAGCGATGCCAGGTAGCGCTGCGCGGTGGCGCGGGAGATGCCCACCTCGTCGGAGATCTCGGCGGCCGACCGCGGCACGCCGGCACGCCGCAGCGCCTCGGCGACGAGGCGGGCGGTGACCGACGACTGGCCCTTGACCGCCCGGCCCTCGGCGCGCGGCACCGTGTGCAGGGCGCGGACGGCGCGGTCCACGTCGGCCTGGCCGAGTTCACCGGCCGCCGCCAGGTGTTCCCGGTAGCGGGCGTAGGCCTGCAGCCGCTGTCCCAGCTCCTCCGCGGTGAACGGTTTGATGAGGTAGTGCAGCGCGCCGCGGGAGAAAGCCGTCCGCGCGGAGTGCGGGTCGGTCGCCGCGGTGGCCATGATGACGTCGGCCTCGAGCTCCGGCAGCAGGGACAGCCCCGACTCGTCCGGCAGGTAGACGTCGAGGAGCACCAGGTCGACCCCTGCCGCGCCGGCGCGGGCGTCGGCGGCGGTGTGCGCCCGCCCGGCGACGCGGAAGCCGGGGACCAGTTCGACGAACCCGGCGTGGATCTGCGCCACCCGGAAGTCGTCGTCGACGACCAGCACCTCGATCACTGCAACACCTCCGGGAGGCTCGCCACGAAGACGGCGCCCTGACCGCCGGGATCCGGGTCGGCGATGCCAACGTCGCCGCCCCGCGCGCGGGCCGCCTGCCGGGCGAGGGCGAGGCCGAGCCCGCGCGGCCGGCCGTCCTCGGATCGGCGGGTGGACACGCCCTCGCGGAAGACGGCCTCTCTGAGCTCCTCCCGTACGCCCTCGCCGGAGTCCGCGACGGTGACGTGGAGGTCGGTGCCGTCGCCGAGCAGTTCGACCTCCACCCGTGCCGGGCGGCACGTGCCGAGCCGCGCAGCCTCGATGGCGTTCTCGACGAGGTTGCCGAGCACGGTGGTCACGTCCAGTGGGTCGACGACCCGGCCGGGCACCCAGCTCGTCTCGGCGATCTCCAGGGCGACGCCCTTCTCCGTCGCGACGGCCGCCTTGGCGGCGAGGAACGCCCGGAGGTAGGGGTCGGGAAGGTTGTCCGGCGGCGCCTCGCGGGCCTCCGGCACCTCGGCGAGGGCCTGGATATAGCCGGCCGCCTCCTCGTAGTGCCCGAGCCGGAGGAGTCCGGAAAGCGTGTGCATGCGGTTGGCGTACTCGTGCCGCTGCGCGCGCAGCGCGTCGAACAGCGCGCGCACCGCGTCGAGTTCCCGGGCGAGGGACTCGACGTCCGTACGGTCCCGCAATGTGATCACCGTGCCGAGCAGGCGCCCGTCGTGCCGGACCTCTCGCCGGTTGACGACCAGGACGCGCTCTCCGGCGACGACGAACAGGTTGTGCGCCTCCTCCTTGCCGTCGAGCACCGACCTCAGCCGGCCGCGTACGGGCAGTTCGGTGACCGGCTCGCCGCGGGCCGGGGTGACGCCCAGCAGCCTCGCCGCCTCGGCGTTGCAGGCGGTGACCCGGTTGGCCGCGTCCACCGCGAGCACCCCCTCATTGATGCCGTGCAGGACCGCCGCGCGTTCCTGCACCAGCTCGGCCAGCTCGTACGGCTCGAGACCCAGGGTCTGGCGTTTGAGCCGCCGCCCGATCGCGAACGAGGCGACGACGCCCAGCGCGACGGCGGCCGCGGCGAACAGGGCGGCGACGGCCATCGTGCGGTGCACCCGCCGGTCGATCTCCCCCGCGTCGATGCCCACGCTCACCTCGCCGACGAGGTCGCCCCGCTGGTCGTACAGCGGGACCTTCCCGCGTGCGGACAGGCCGAGGGTGCCGCGCTCGATCACCCTCACCTCCCGGCCGGACAGCGGGGCCGAGGGGTCGGTGCTGACCCGTTTGCCGATGAGCGCGCGGTTCGGATGGGAGAGGCGGATGCCGTTCCGGTCGGTGACGACGACGAACAGCGCGCCGGTGGCCCGCCGGACCCGCTCGGCCCGGCTCTGCACGACGCCGTTCGGGTCGCCGCCGGTCGCCACCGCGTCGCCGATCACCGGATCGGCCGCGACCGAACGGGCCACGGTGAGGGCCCGCCAGGCGTACTGGTTGCGCAGCTCGTCGCGCTGCATCCACGCGGCCAGGGCGTACCCGGTCAGGGCGACGAGCACCACGACGCTGATCTGCAGGATCAGGACTTGGTGCGCGAAGCGGATCCGGATACGGGAGGACATCAACGTGCACCGTAGCCCAAAGCAGGCCCACTTCCGCCGAATCGGGTGAGCACAATGCGATAAACGCTGCAAAGATCGCTAATTGCCGGAAACACGACTTGCGATTACATCGAGAGCAAGGCTTAACGGCCCGGAAACGCACTCGTAACCTCCCGGCATGCCAACGCAAGCAGAGCCTGACGGCCCCGCGATCGAGCTCCGCGACGCGACCAAGCGCTTCCGCTCCTCGTCGGGTGGAGTGCACACCGCCGTCCGCGACCTCGACCTGACGGTGCGCGCCGGCGAGTTCGTCGCCGTGGTCGGCCCCACCGGATGCGGCAAGTCGACCACCCTGTCCCTCGTCTCCGGCCTGGAGCCTCCGTCGGCCGGCGAGGTCCTCGTGCACGGGCGGCCGGTCGAGGGCATCCCCGACGGGGTCGGGTACATGTTCCAGACCGACGCCGTGCTGCCCTGGCGCACGGTGCTCGACAACGTCGCCGCCGGTCCCCGGTACCGCGGCGCCGCCAAACGGCAGGCGCGCGAGCAGGCTCGCGACTGGGTCCGCCGGGTGGGTCTCGGCGGCTTCGAGTCGTACTACCCGCACCAGCTCTCGGGCGGCATGCGCAAGCGCGTCGCCCTGGCCCAGACGCTCGTCAACGAGCCGTCCATCCTGCTCATGGACGAGCCGTTCTCCGCCCTGGACGTGCAGACCCGCGGGCTGATGCAGGACGAGCTGCTCCGTCTGTGGGCCGGCGACGACCCTCTCGGAAAGGGCGGCGGCGCGGCCGTCGTCTTCGTCACGCACGACCTGGAAGAGGCCGTCGTGCTCGGCGACCGGGTCGTGGTGATGACCGCGAGCCCCGCCACCGTCAAGGCGTCGTTCGACGTGCCGCTGAAGCGGCCGCGCGACGCCGAGGAGATCCGGCTCACCCCCGAGTTCCTCGAGATCTACCGCGAGGTGTGGGAGTCGCTGCGCGAAGAGGTCCAGATCACCCGGGAGAGGGGTACCGGCAATGCTGCTTGAGCTGGACGACCACGCGACCGCGGTCGCCCAGGCCCGTGCCGCGGGCCGCCGCCGGGCGTTCTCCGTGAACGCCGTCCGGGTCCTGCTGGTCGTCGCCGTGCTGGGCTCGTGGGAGCTGGCGGCGACGTACTGGATCGACCCCTTCTACTATTCCAAGCCCAGTGCGATCTGGCACCGGCTCGTCGACTGGTTCACGAACGGCACGTCGCAGGGGTCGATCTGGACACAGATCGCCTACACGCTGGAAGAGGCCCTGATCGGGTTCGTGCTGGGCAGCGTCGGCGGCGTGGTGCTGGGCATCATCCTGGGCCGCAGCCGGTTCCTGTCCGACGTGTGCGCGCCGTTCATCAAGGCCGCCAACGCGATCCCCCGCATCATCCTGGCGTCGCTGTTCGTCATCTGGTTCGGCCTGGGCATGTCGTCGAAGATCGCGACCGCGTTCATCCTGGTGTTCTTCGCGGTGTTCTTCAACGCCTTCCAGGGCGCCCGCGAGGTCGACCGCAACCTGGTGAACAACGCGCGGATCCTCGGCGCGGGCCGTACCGCCGTGCTGCGCACGATCGTCGTGCCCAGCGCCACCTCCTGGATCCTCGCGTCCCTGCACTCGGCGTTCGGGTTCGCCATCATCGGCGCGATCGTCGGCGAGTACAGCGGCGCGGACAAGGGTCTCGGCCTGCTGATCAACCACGCCCAGGGCACCTTCGACTCGGCCGGCATCTACGCCGGGATGATCGTCATCACGGTGATCGCGCTGCTCGCCGAGTGGCTCCTGACCCTCCTCGAACGCCGGCTGCTGCGGTGGCGCCCGCCCGTCGCCGGCAACGAGGCGCGGATCTGACCCCCTCCCCCGGAACCTCACCCTCCCCCGTCCGCCGTCCGCACCGTCGCGGATGGACGCGTACCCAAGGAGAGCTCAAATGCGCACCACCACCCGTATCGCCGCGGCGGCGCTCGCCGCCACGACCGCCCTGTCCCTCGCCGCCTGCCGCGACTCGCGCACCTCGTCCGGCGGGAGCGGCGGGGGCAAGCAGGGCGGCACTGTCAAGATCATGGTCGGCGGCATCGACAAGGTCATCTACCTGCCGGCCAAGCTGACCGAGCAGCTCGGCTACTTCAAGGAGCAGGGCCTCGACGTGCAGTTGCTGACCGAGCCGGCGGGCGCGCAGGCCGAGAACGTCCTCATCTCGGGCGACGTCCAGGGCGTCGTCGGGTTCTACGACCACACGATCGACCTGCAGACCAAGGGCAAGTGCATCGAGAGCGTCGTCCAGTTCGCCGACGTGCCGGGCGAGGTGGAGGTCGTGGCGGCCGGGAAGGCCGGCCAGATCAAGTCCCCGGCCGACTTCAAGGGCAAGAAGCTCGGCGTCACCAGCCCCGGCTCCTCCACCGACTTCCTGACACAGTACCTGGCGACCAAGAACGGCGTGCCGACCTCCGGGTACACGACCGTCAAGGCGGGCGCCGGCCAGACGTTCATCGCCACGCTGAACAACGGCGGCATCGACGCGGGCATGACCACCGACCCGACGGTCGCCAAGCTCGTCAGCACCGGCAAGGGGAAGGTCATGCTCGACATGCGGACGGAGGCGGGCACCAAGGCGGCGCTCGGCGGCCTGTACCCGTCCAGCTCCCTCTACATGAACTGCGACTACGTCAAGAACAACGCGGCGACCGTGCAGAAGCTGGCCAACGCGTTCGTCAAGACGCTCGGCTGGATCAAGGCGCACAAGCCGGCGGAGATCGCCGCGAAGATGCCGGCGGACTACGCCGGCGGGGACCCCAAGCTGTACGAGCAGGCGGTCACCGACACCATCGGCATGTTCACCGCGGACGGCGTCATGCCCGCCGACGGGGCGAAGAACGTCCTGAACGTGCTCGCCCAGTTCTCGCCGAACGTGAAGGGCAGGCAGGACACCGTCGACCTGTCCAAGACCTACACGACCGAGTACGTCTCCAAGGCGCCGAAGCAGTGACCGGACGTACGGCCCCGGGAACGCGTTCCCGGGGCCGTACGCGTCGTCGTCACATGTCGACGGCGAGGTACTTCAGCTCGACGTAGTCGTCGATGCCCTCGAAGCCGCCCTCGCGGCCGATCCCGGACTCCTTCACCCCGCCGAACGGCGCCGCCGGGTTGGAGACGAGCCCGCGGTTGAGCCCGACCATCCCGGTCTCGAGCGCCTCCCCGACCCGCAGCGCACGCTTCAGGTCGCGGGTGTAGGCGTAGGCGACCAGGCCCGCCTCGGTGTCGTTGGCCGCCGCGATCATGGACTCCTCGTCCGGGAAGGCGGCGATCGGCGCGACCGGAGCGAAGATCTCCTCGCGCATCACCCGGGCGTCCACCGGCACGTCGCCGAGCACGGTCGGCGGGTAGAACCACCCCGGGCCGTCCGGCACCTTGCCGCCCGTGCGAAGGGTCGCGCCGCGTTCGAGGGCGTCGGCCACCAGACCGGCGACGCGGTCGCGCGCCCGCTCGTCGATCAGCGGGCCGACCTCCGTCTCCGGGTCGAGTCCGGGACCGAGCCGCAGGGCGCCGAGCCGCTCCGCGAGACCCGCCGCGAACTCCTCGGCGACGGCCTCGTGAACGATGAACCGGTTCGCCGCGACGCACGACTCTCCGGTGTTGCGCATCTTGGCCACCACCGCGCCGTTCAGCGCGGCGTCCAGGTCCGCGTCGTCGAAGACGAGGAAGGGGGCGTTCCCGCCCAGTTCCATCGTCGTCCTCAGCACCTTGCCCGCGGCCTGCTCCATGAGCTTCTTGCCGACGGGCGTCGAACCGGTGAACGAGAGCAGCCGCAGCCGCCCGTCCGCGATCAGGGCGTTCGTCACCGCGGGGGCGCGGTTCGTCGGCAGCACGCTGAGAACGCCCTCCGGCACACCGGCGTCGGTGAGCAGCCGGCCCAGAGCCAGCGCGGACAGGGGCGTGGCCTCGGCCGGCTTGATGATCATCGCGCAGCCCGCGGCGATCGCCGGGCCGACCTTCCGCGTGACCATCGACAGCGGGAAGTTCCACGGCGTGACCAGATAGGCCGGGCCGACCGGCTGCCTGGTGGTCAGGATCCGGTAGTCGCCGCCCGGCGCGACCCGGTACTCGCCGCCGACGCGGACGGCCTCCTCGGCGAACCAGCGCAGGAACTCGGCGGCGTAGGCGACCTCCCCCAGCGACTCGGCCATCGGCCGTCCCATCTCCCGGGTGGTGAGCCGGGCCAGCTCCTCGGCACGCTCGTGCATCAGCTCATGCGCCCGGCGCAGGATCTCCGAGCGCTCGCGCGGGGCGGTCGCGGCCCAGGACGCCTGAGCGGCCGCCGCGGCGTCGAGCGCGCGCACGGCGGCGTCCGCGTCGGCGTCCGCGACCGAGGCGAACACCTCGCCGGTCGACGGATCGATGACGTCGAAGGTCCCCTTCGCCGCCGTCCACGTGCCGCCGATGTAAAGCCGGTTCTCCATGCCGATCGCCTCCCAGAGCCTCTCGCACCGCACGTTACCCACCAGGTCGGAGGCGACCCCTCTCAGGTCGACCCTGGTGCGGTCGGCACCGTACTCATCCTCGGAGCGACCGAAATCCAAAATCCACGTAAACAAGTGGTAAACCACGCAATCCGCCGGGGCGTCTCACGGAGTACCAACCAACATCCCCCGGGCTCGGTGAGTTCCGGGCCAACCCTCATATGACCAAGGGGCCAAACCGTATGAAGTTCACGCTCGAAGAGGTGAAGTCCCAGACCTTCAAGGCTCGGGACGCCTGGTGGACGGTGTTCCTCGTGGACCCCCTGGCCGGCCGACTCGTCGTCGGAACCGCGAACAGGACCTCCATCACGCCGAACCAGATCACCTGGGGCGCGCTCTTCCTCGGCCTCGGCTCGGCCGGCTGCTTCCTCATGGCGGACTGGAAGTGGCTGGTGCTGGGCGCCGTGCTCTACCACCTGAGCTTCGTCCTGGACTGCATGGACGGCAAGATCGCCCGGCTCAAGGGAACCGGCACCGTGCTCGGCGGCTGGCTCGACTACGTCTTCGACCGCATCCGCGTCCTCACCTGCACCCTCGCGCTGATGTGGGGGCAGTACCGCGCCACCGACAAGGAGATCTACCTCCTCCTGGGCGTCGCGGTCGTCTTCCTCGACATGCTCCGCTACGTCGACGCCCTGCAGGTGGCGAAGGTCCGGCGGCAGATGCGCGGCGAGCTGACCAAGGCCATCGCCGAGTCGGCCGCCACCCAGACGCCCGTCTTCGCCGAGGACCTGCTGCGTGAGGACCCCGACCTGGACCCGGACGAGATCAAGACCCGCACCGTCGAGGTGATCGACCTGCAGCAGGAGTTCCGCTCCCGCTTCGCGTGGTACATCCGGGTCCGTGACTGGCTGCGCGACCACCGCGTCCGTACGCACCTGGTGAGCGGCATCGAGTTCCAGATGGCCGTGTTCATCATCGCTCCGCTGGTGAACCAGGTCATCCCCGTCACCATCGGCGCGGCGGCGCTGCTGCTCGTGTTCGAGTTCGCGATCATGTACAAGCTGTGGCTGTCCTCCCGTGACTTCACCCGCGCCCTCGCGGAGATCCGGGCCGACGATTCCCAGCCCGCGCGGGTCGGGTGATCGGTCCTCCCGGCCTCCCGTAGTCCGAGCACCACGCCCGGGTCGCGGCCGCCCTCTCGGCGGCCCGCGATCCGGGCGATGTGTTTTGACCGGTTTTTTACGGGCACGTGGCGTCCATCACAGCCCACCCACCGGAGGCAATCATGTCGACCGCCACAGTGGCCGTCATCGTGATCGTCGCGGTTCTGGTCGTAGCGGCCCTGGGCCTCTTCGCCTGGCGGCAGCAGCAGCGCCGCCGGCTGCGCGAGAGGTTCGGGCCCGAATACGACCGCACCGTGGAACGTCATAACAGCGCCCGCGAAGCCGAGCAGGAACTGCGCGCCCGCGAGCAGCGTCACCGGGAACTGCGGATCCGCGACCTCGACCCGACGGTACGCGACCGGTACCGCGCGGACTGGCAGCGGGTGCAGGAGCGCTTCGTGGACTCCCCCCAGAGCGCCGTCGCCGAGGCGGACAACCTCCTCGTCCGGGTCATGAAGGACCGCGGTTACCCGACCGAGGACTACGAGCAGCAGGTCGCCGACCTGTCCGTCGAGCACGCCGGCACGATCGACCGGTACCGCACGGCCCACGACATCCGGGGCCGCGCCGACGCGGGCCGGGCGAGCACCGAGGATCTCCGCCAGGCGATGGTCCACTACCGCGCCCTGTTCGCCGAGCTGCTCGGCGACGGCGAGTCGCTCACCGGCACCTCTCGTACGGGCGTCTCCGATACGGACGGCTCCCGTACGGACTCAGCCCGGACGGCGGCCACGGGACAGGCGCGGGAGGCCCGGTCCGATGGGCCCGTCGTGTCGACCGAGCGGGCCGCGTCGCGGCGGGACGCCGACCCCGGCGAATCGGCCGACGCGCGGCGGGCCGACGAGCCGGCCGAGTCGCGGAGGGACGCGGAGATCACGGAGGGACGGAGACGATGAAGGACTACCAGGACCGGACGAACGAGCGCACTCGTCCCATGCCCGGCGACCGGCCCGTCGCGGGCATGCCGATGACCGGCGCCGACGAGGGGCGCGGTCGGACGCCCGACCGCACCGAGGACTACGACACGGAACCGGACAAGATCATCCTGTCGAGCCGTACGGAGGACGAGGCCCGGGAGACCGCCGAGTCCGGACGCGACGACACCCGCGAGTCCCGGATCGAGCCGGGCAGCCCGGCCGACCCGCTGGGCGAGCGTACGGCCGGGCCCACGGCCACCGCCCGGTCGTACGCTCCTGGCGGCTCATCGTCCGGGTCGACGGGCTCCCTGCCGCCGGACGCCGGAACCACCACCGACCCTGACGACGAGACCGGCCCGGCGCCCTGGACGGCCCCGGCCCGTGCCGACGGCGAGCTGCCGTCGGCCGACTCCCCCGGCGTGGCCGTCGCGGCGGATGGCCCCGACCCCGCCACCGTCGCCGACGGGTCCGGCACCTCCCTGCCGGCCGGGTCCGGCGCGGACACCGTGGCGGACGGGACCGCTCCGGACATCCCGGCCGGCGAGACGGCCGCCGAGCGGTTCTTCGGCCGGGACGACGCCGACCGGTTCGATTCGCGGTGGCGTGAGGTCAAGGCCGGCTTCGTCGACGATCCCCGCTCCTCGGTCGAGCAGGCCGGCGCCCTGTGCGAAGAGGCCGTGACCGCGCTGACCACCGCGCTGGAGGAGCAGCAGCGGGGCCTGCGGGAGCGATGGAACGGCGACGCCGACACCGAACGCCTGCGCACGGCGCTGCGCGCGTACGGTGACCTCCTCGGGCGTCTCACCTCCCTCTGACGCCGACGACCAGGCCGTCGAAGCGGCGGGTGCCCTCGGGCGCCCGCCGCTTCCGTTCGTTGGGGCGGCTCGTGGGGTGACGGTCCCGCTCGTCAGGCCGGGCGCGGAGCGGACAGGCGGCCGCTCAGCCAGGCGTACGCCTGGGGCAGCATCGAGTTCCAGACCGAGGCGTTGTGGCCGCCCTTGGGCAGGACGTACAGGAAGGCCGCCGTCGGCGGCTTCACGAGCGGCATGATCTGGTTGATCGCCTGGTCGGAGTTGCGGTCCTGCCGGGTGCCGGCCAGCAGCAGGCTGACCGGCGGGCGGTGCGCGCGCAGCAGGTCGAGCACCGAGTTCCGCGCGAACAGCGCGTGGTCCCGGCGGACCTCCGGAGTCTGCGGAACGGCGTCCCCCTGCATGGTGACGGCCGCGCTGAACAGGTCCGGTCGGCGGATCGCCATCTTCGCCGCGCAGTAACCGCCGGTGGAGAACCCCATGAGCCCCCAGCCGCCCCGATCCGGCTGGGCGCGGAACGCCCTGGTCACCGCCTGGCGCACGTCGTCGGTGAGCCAGGTCTCGACGCGCGGCCCGCCGGGGAAGTCGACGCACTCGGTGTCGCGGCCGTGCACGACCGTCGTCACCGGAGCGACGAGGATGAAGGGGTGCGCGCGGCCGGTGGTGATGGCCTCCTTGAGGGCGACGGCGCCGTGCACGGCGTGGAACCAGGTCGAGGGGGTCCCGGGGTAGCCGGGCAGGAGTTCGACGACGGGATAGGTCTGGTGGGCGTTGGCCGGCGAACCGTATCCGGGCGGCACCCAGACGAGGATTCGCGAGCGCACCCCGGAGTGTTCGCCGGTGATCGTCGCGGTGTAGACGTCCGGGTCCAGCTTCGGCGTGCGCTCGAAGCGCACCGGCCCGCCGCCCACGCCTCCCGCGCCGACCTGCTCGATCGGGGTTCCCTCGCCCTTGCCGCCGCCGAACAGGTCGCTCCAGGAGGCGTAGAACTCGAAGTAGTGGTTGAGGCTGACGCCGCCGACGAGCAGCGCGAAGACCTGGCACATCACGATCATGAACAGCCGGACCGCGACGGCGAGCCGTCCCTTCACGCGGTTCCACAGGTACAGGCAGGCCACCGGCCCCCCGATGGCGAGCAGGACGGCCGCGATGAGAAGCGGCCAGCCCATCAGTCCCATGTCGTCCCCCGAAGAACCGTTGATGCGAGCAGGCCGAGGCTAAGTGGCGGCTCGCGGCCCCGGCTCCTGATTCATCCGCTTTTCGAGCGATGTTCACCCGGGAATCCGCTCGGCTCCGGCCGCGAGAGGAGCGCCGGGGACCCGTCGTGTCCCCCATCCGTATGCCCGAGGGGCCGGGCGGGTGAACCGCCCGGCCCCGGCCGGTCGCCGTGCGCGGTCAGCGGGCGAGGAACGCGATCACCGCGTCCCGTCCGGCGTGCCCGCGCTCGCGGTTCTGGATCGAGTGCGAGGCGCCCTTCACGACGACGACCTTGCCGTTCGGCGCGTGCGTCGCCTCCTCGTACGCCCACTCGAGCGGCGTGGACAGGTCGTGGTCACCGTTCAGCAGCAGCACCGGGACGTTCGGCAGGCGGGCCGGCGGCTCCGCGGCCGGGCGCGAGGACCAGCGCAGGCACTCCTGGGTGAATCCGCTGCCCGCCGACGTCGCGAGCGTGTACGGCCACACACGGCGCGGGTCGGTGTGCCGCAGCGTCCGGTCCAGCTTCGCCTGCCGGCCGCCCAGGGGCGCGTCGGACCGGCCCCACGGGAAGGCGCCGTCGGAGCAGAACGCGTCGATGTGCAGCCCGGAACTGTAGGAAGCGACGGGATCCCCGCCCGGCGCCATGTCGGCGATGATCGTGTCGAGCCGGGCCGGATCGCCCTGCCGGGCGGCGTGCAGCGCGCCGACGAGGTCGCCGTGCCCGGCGGGAAGGCCGGGCGGGTTCGGGTCGCGGTAGGTCGGGTCGAGGAACTCGTAGGAGACGATGGCGTCGAAGATCTTGACGCCGTCCGCGGCCGTACGGTGGCGGACCACCCAGGCCAGGTCCTCGGCCGGGTCGGACGCGCAGGCGGGCCCGGTCGCGCACGCGTCGCGCAGGACCCGGGCCTGGGCGTGCAGGCCGACGAAGTACAGGCCGTCGTCGGCCTGCGGGTCGACGTGCGGCAGCACCGAGTCGAGGACGACCTTGCGGACGTGGGTCGGATGGACGGCGGCGTAGCGCGCGGCGGTGAACGAG
This sequence comes from Actinoallomurus sp. NPDC052274, assembly GCF_040679475.1. Lineage (NCBI taxonomy): Bacteria > Bacillati > Actinomycetota > Actinomycetes > Streptosporangiales > Thermomonosporaceae > Actinoallomurus > Actinoallomurus sp. NPDC052274. The sequence goes on along the minus strand of NZ_JBFAUT010000012.1, from coordinate 41,090 downwards.
CCGTACGAGACGCCGTCGACGACCATCGTGGGCACGCCGAGCGCCTGGCGGAGCGCGTCGTAGTCGGCGACCGTCTGCTCGGTGCTGTAGAGGCCACGCCGGTCGCCGAGGATGTCGGAGCACTCCTCGATGGCGGCGGGGGTGGGCGCGGCGATGTCGGAGCTGCCGACCTGGGCCTGCAGCCGCGGACAGTCGATCGCGCCGAACTCCCCGGTGCCGCGCTGGTCCAGCATGACGAACCGGTAGTCCTTGGCGAGCTCCGGCAGCCGCTGCGTGGCGATCCGGGTGATGAACGGCACGCCGGGCTGCCCCGGCCCGCCGGTGAGGAACAGCAGGACGCCCTTCGGCGCGCCGGCGTTGTCCGCGGTGGCGACCTGGAGGTCGAGCGTGCCGGGCACCTTGCCGCGGTGGTCGAGGGGTACTCGCAGGGTGGAGCAGGTGAAGCCGGGCTGGTCCGGGCACGGGTGCGGGTCGGCCAGCCGTGGCCGGCCCGGGGCGGCCGGAGCTCCGGCGGGTCGTGGAGCGCTGCCGGTCGTCGGCGACGGGGTGCCGTCCGCGGCGGCCGGGCCGCCGACCGCGGCCACGGCGGTGGCGACGACCGCGGTGACGAGGAGTCGTGATCGCATGTGCGGATTCTGACGATCGACGGCACCGAGCAACATCCCTGACTCGCCGGTCGGTGCTTCCTTGACCTCTGGTGGCCACTCGGTACGCCGTACCGCCGCTCCGGGCGTCCGGGACGCGTGCGGCGGCCTCCGGCGGGCGCGAGCGGTCCGGGGCCGATGTCAATCGAGGATCGCGACCAGGCCAGGACTGGGCCAAGTCACGCGCGGTCGGCACGCCGCCCGGGGCGGGTCCGGCTAGCGTCTGCGCTGATCACCATCAGGGGGGACGTCATGCGCTCATACGCGATCACCGCACTCATCGGGACCGGCCTGCTCGGCCTCGCGCCGCAGGCCCAGGCCGCGTCGCACGCCCGGCCGGCGCACCCGCAGCCGGAGCGGCCCGGCGCTCAGAACGCCGCGCACGCCCGGCCCGCGGACCCACAGCCTGAGCCGGCCCGGCCCGCCGTCCAGACCGCCGTCCACACGCAGCCGCAGCACGCCCGGCAGCTGACCCAGTCCCAGTCCCAGTCCGCCGGCCACGCGCAGGCGCAGCAGAACCGGCCGCCGGCCGAGGCCGCTCACGCGCAGGCACAGCAGCCGGCGCACACCGCCGTCCAGGCGAGGCGGGCCGAACCGCGGCCCGACCGGCCCGGTGAGCAGAACACGAACGTCCGGTCGGGGAATGCGCAGCAGGTCCGGCCTGTCGCCGAGCACCCGGTGCGAATCGTGCCCGCCGACCCGCAGCCGATGCCGGTCCGACCGGCCTACGCCATGCACATGACCGGTCAGGCCACCCACTGGGAGGTCTCGCCCGGCGAGCTGCAGACCGTGCGCTGGACGCTCACCAACACGGGCAACCGGCCGCTCGAGCACGTGCAGCTGGTGGCCGCGATCCCGGCCGGCTGGTCGGTGCGTGAGGGGCAGGGCTGCGCCCGCCACGGCGAGTACCTCGGCTGTGACCTCGGCGGGCTCGAGCCGGGGCGGAGCTCGGCCGTCCTCGTTCCGATGGTCGTGCAGGGGCAGCCCGGAGCGGTGCGGCTGGCCGCCTGGTCGCGGGCGACGGCGGGTTCGCTGACCATCCCGGGTCCGACGACGTCGTTCCGTGTCGTGGTCACCGGTCGTCGATAGGTTCTGGCCAAGACGGACCTCCTGGGGCCAAACTGAACGTTATTCGGTTTGGCTTCCCAGGAGGTACCGGTGCCCGAGTTCACCATGACGATCGGCGGCGCGGCCGTGGAGACGACGGCCGTGTTCGACGTGATCAATCCGGCGACCGGGTCGCCGCACGCCGCCGCGCCGGACTGCTCGCGAGCCCAGCTCGACGCGGCCTTCGACGCGGCGGCGACGGCGTACCCGGCGTGGCGGTCCGATGAGGCCGCCCGGCGCACGGCGCTGAAGGCCGCGGCCGACGTGCTGATGGCGGCGGCCGGCGGCGACCTGGCCGAGACTCTGACGGCGGAGCAGGGCAAGCCCCTCCAGGACGCCCGGTTCGAGGTCATGGGCGCCGCCATCTGGCTCCAGTACTTCGCCGACCTGGAGATCCCCCGCGAGGTCATCCAGGACGACGACCGGGCGAAGGTCGAGGTCGTACGCCGCCCGCTCGGGGTCGTCGCGGCGATCACGCCGTGGAACTTCCCACTCGTCCTCGCCGCGTGGAAGATCGCCCCGGCGCTGCTGGCCGGGAACACCCTCGTCCTCAAGCCGTCCCCGTACACGCCGCTCGCGACGCTGAAGGTCGGCGAGCTGCTGCGCGACGTTCTCCCGCCGGGCGTGCTGAACGTCGTCAGCGGCGGCGACGATTTGGGCGCGTGGATGACCTCACACCCGGTCCCCCGCAAGATCAGCTTCACCGGGTCGATCGAGACGGGGAAGAAGGTCGCCGCCGCGGCGGCCCCGGACCTCAAGCGGACCACACTGGAGCTCGGCGGCAACGACCCGGCGATCGTGCTCGACGACGCCGATCCCGCGGTGGTCGCCAACAAGGTCTTCGACCAGGCCTTCGCCAACAACGGCCAGGTCTGCTCGGCCATCAAGCGGGTGTACGTCCCGGAACGGCTCTACGACGACGTCGTCGAGGCGCTCGCCGCGAAGGCGCGGTCCGTGAAGGTCGGGAACGGTCTGGAGGAGGGCGTCCAGTACGGCCCGATCAACAACCGGCCGCAGTACGAGCGGGTCCAGGAGCTGGTGGCCGACGCGCTCGCGAACGGGGGGCGGGCGGCGGCGGGCGGGGCGCCGATCGACGGTCCCGGCTACTTCTTCGCGCCGACCATCCTGACGGACGTCGCCGAAGGGGTGCGGATCGTCGATGAGGAGCAGTTCGGCCCGGCCCTGCCCGTGCTCCGGTACACCGACGTCGAGGACGCGGTCGCCCGCGCGAACGCCACCGACTTCGGCCTGTCCGGCTCCGTCTGGGGAACCGACGCCGACCGTGCCGCCGAGGTCGCCGAGCGCCTGGAGTGCGGCACCGCATGGGTGAACACACACCTGGCCCTCGCGCCGCACCAGCCGTTCGGCGGGTTCAAGTGGAGCGGCATCGGCGTCGAGAACGGCACGTGGGGCCTCGTCGGCTTCACCGAGACCCAGGTCGTGCACCGCGCCAAGCGCTGACCGCGCCCCAGGAAGTCCGCCGAACAACGCGCGAGTTCTCCCGGCCGGGCGGTGGCCCGGCCGGGAGGAATTTCCGCGGGGTCGCCGAGGTGAGACGGGCGTCGTCGGGTCATTTCGGATTCGTCAAGTTCGCCGCAAAGCCGGGGAATGTGCCGGGTCAGGGCCGACCCGACGGCCTACGATGAGCGCGTGCCCGAACTGCTGTTCCCCTTTCTGGGCGTCGTCGCGCTCCTCACCGTGACCCCCGGCCCGGACATGCTCCTCGTCGTACGCAACGGCCTGAGCGCCGGCAGCCGTGCGGCCTGGCTGACCGGGCTGGGCTGCTGCCTGGGCATTTCGGTCCACGCGACCGCGGCGGTGCTCGGGCTGTCCGCGATCCTCGCCGCGTCCGCGACCGCGTACACCGTGGTCAAGCTGGTCGGCGCGGCCTATCTGGCCTATCTGGGCATCCGGATGTTGATCTCGGCCATCATGTCCGTCGACCCGGCCGCGGAGGCGGAGGCCGGCATCGCTTCGGCGGCGGCCGCCCTGCCGGAGGCGGCGGTTCCCGGGCCGGCCGGCGCGGCGCGGCCGGCCGCGGCGGGGCCCGCTCCGGCCGCCACGCCGGGCACGGCGGACGGCGCACGATCCGCGCCCCTCACCGGCGGGGCGATGTTCCGGCAGGGCCTCTTCACCAACCTCCTCAACCCGAAGATCGCGCTGCTCTTCCTGACGCTGCTGCCGCAGTTCGTGGCGCACGACGAACCGCGCCTGCGCACCACCGCGACGCTCGCCGTGATCTTCCTCGCGATCGCGGTCGTGTGGTGGCGGACGTTCTCGCTGGCGATCGGCCCGATCTCCCGGGTGCTGCGCGGCGGCACCGCCCGCCGGGTCCTCGACGGCCTGGCCGGCTCGGCCCTGCTCGCCATCAGCGCCGCGGTGGCCCTCGACGGCGACCGCTAGCAGCCGCCCCGGACCCCTTTACTGTTAAGACCGCCGGGAGACGCGCCGGCGTCTCCCGGCGGGGCGGCCTCTCCGGCCGGAGGGCGCGTCAACGCGCCAGCCAGGTTCGCAGCGCCCACCACCAGTGCGCGGAGTGGGCGACCGCCGCTCCGGTCGGCGGCACCAGGGACCGGCCGGTGATGTCGGCGAACCGCCGTACGCGGTACTTCACGGTGTTCGGGTGGACGTGCAGGGCGCCGGCCGTGGGCTCGATCCGTTTGTCGTTGTCCAGGTAGGCCAAGGCGGTCTCGGCGAGCTGCCGGTGGAAGTCGTCGGCCGGGTCCAAGCGGTCCAGGAGGGTGTCGGCCAGTAGCCGCCCGAGGTCCGGCGCGCCCGCGGCCGCCACCGCGAGAGCCAGGTCGGGCAGCCGGTGCAGGCCGCCCTCGCCCGCGACCGCCCGCAGCGCCGCCCGGCAGAGCGCGTACATCGAGGGAACGTCGGCCAAGGGCACCGCCGGAGACGCGACGAACAGCGCACCGGCCGGCAGGTCCGGCACCAGCGGCACGAGCGCGGCGAGGCGGCCATCGACGAGCGCGCACAGCCCGCCGGTCAGCCGCCGCTCCAGAGACGCGGCCGTTCGCGGGTCGCTGACGTCGCTGACCAGGCAGTGATAGGGGCGCGCGGGGTCGAGCGGCGCGGGGTCATCGCTCTCGCCGTGCAGGACCCGCCGCAGCACCTGGGCGTGCGCGTCACGGGTCGTCCGCGCCATCTCCAGCTCGGCGATCCGGTGCGCGTGGACCATGCGGTGCTCCAGCGCCGTCGCGACCGCGTCGATCCTGATCATTCCCTCGAGGAGGTCGTCGGCGGGCAGGCCGGCGGCGCGACCGCGCTCCACGACCGTGCGCACGATCAGTGCCCGCCCGGCCTGGAAACCGTCGAGCAGCGCCGCGACCGGCACTCCCTGGCGGGCGCGGTCGGCGCCGAGCCGCCCGGCGGCCCGCAGGTCCGCCTCGGCCAGCTCTCCTCCCGCCGTGATCGCGCCGATCGCGGCCTGGACCACCGCCCGCACGTGCCGGCGGACCTCGTCCTCCGGGAGGGCCGCGACCGGCGGCGAGTGCACCCGCGCGGCCCGTACGGCCGCGTCCGCGATCGCGCCGTCGTCGTCTCTCAACAGCTCGCTGAAGCGGTTCATTGGCTCTTTCGGATAATCACCCTCCGCGTCCTTGGCGCCGGTGCGGCTAGGCGAAACGTCGTGCGATCAGGTTTGGTATTAGGAGACGAACATCGGAGGAGTCAACCCATGGCAGACGAGTTCCTGGACAAACTGCCCCCGCAAGAGCTGATCTTCAACCTCCCCCCGACCTTCGAGACGGTCGAGGAGGAGCGGCGGCATCGCAAGGAGCGGCTCGCGGCGGCGCTGCGGCTGTTCGGCAAGTTCGGCTTCGAGGAGGGCGTCGCCGGGCACATCACCGCGCGCGATCCCGAGCTCACCGACCACTTCTGGGTGAACCCGTTCGGGATGTCGTTCAAGCACATCCGGGTGAGCGACCTCATCCTCGTCAACCATGAGGGCAAGGTCGTCCAGGGCCGGTACCCGGTGAACGAGGCGGCGTTCGCCATCCACTCCCAGATCCACCAGGCGCGGCCCGACGTCGTGGCGGCCGCCCACAGCCACTCCGTGCACGGCCGGGCGATCTCGGCCCTCGGCGAGCTGCTGGAGCCGATCACGCAGGACGTGTGCGCGTTCTACGAGGACCACGCCCTGTTCGACGACTACACCGGCGTGGTGACGGACCTGGAGGAGGGCCGGCGCATCGCCACCGCCCTCGGCGACCGCAAGGCCGTCATCCTGCGCAACCACGGCCTGCTCACGGTCGGTGACTCGGTCGACGCCGCCGCCTGGTGGTTCATCACGATGGAGCGCTCCTGCCAGGTCCAGCTGCTGGCCAAGGCCGCCGGCCGGGTCGTGCACATCTCCGAGGAGAACGCCAAGCTCACCCACGACCAGCTCGGCAACGACCTGGTGGCGTGGATCAACTACCAGCCGCTGTACGACCAGATCGTCCGTGAGCAGCCCGACCTGTTCGAGTGACGGCGGACCCGCCGGGCGGAAGCCCACCCCGCGGCGCTGACGCCGGTTGCAAATTACCGTCAGGCCCGTCGCCCTTCCGGGACCGCGGGCCGGGCGCTAAGTTGCCTCTGCCCTGGTCGTACGGCCGGTGTCCTTCCAGTGATCCCCTTGCGATCCGGCCCCGCGGCCACGGCGTGCCGGGGAGGGGCGGCGATCCACGCGATCGCCGCCCCTCCCTGCGGCATGTCACCCGTCCGCACGGACGCTCGTCACGGCAGGAGCTCGCTCCACAGCGGGATCCGCGGCTCGATCAGCAGCCGCATTCCCGCCTCTTCGGGAGTACGGTCCCGCTTGCGGTTGTTGCAGGGACCGCACGCCAGGACGGTGTTCTCCCAGGTCGACCCGCCGCCACGCGACTGGGGGAAGATGTGGTCGACGGTGTTCCCCCGCCCACCGCAGTAGGCGCACAACCCCGCGTCCCGGCGCCGGAGCCCCCGCTTGCCCCACGTCGGCCGGTGGCCGTGCCGCCACCGCATGGCCACGTAGCGGACGAGCCGCAGCACCCGCGGTAACGGGAAGTGCCCGATCCGCCGACCCTCCACCGCCTCCTCGACCACCGCGACGCCGCGTACGAGCATCCGCACCGCGTGCCGCACGTCGACCTTGTGCAGCGGCTCGTACGACGCGTTCAGAACGAGTACGTTCACCGAAATCCCCTATCGAATGAAAAGGGCCGCTCCCGGAGGTCCGGAGGCGGCCGACGTCGTACCAGGGCGTCAATCGCCCTGGCGATGGTCTCCGTCGGCTATTCGATCGTGTCTCCGGTGCTCGTCCGGACCGTACTCGGCCGGGTCACCGCAGGCCAGAACCTCGGTGGACATGCGTGAACGCCGCCCCGGCGGGGTGTGCGCGGCCGGCGCGTCGCTCGGCGTCTCGTCCGCCGACTCGATGTGGTCGTACACCCTCTCCCCCTTTCTTCCCCGAAACCGGGAATAGCATGATTCAACGGCCGCACCGCGGGCAACGCCTTTTTCGGAATATCCCACGGGATGCGGTCCACGGCAATGGGCATATCGGTCACATCCTCACGCGACCCCCACGCCGACGGCCGGTGCGGCCGCCCGCCGCTGGGCCGCACGGCCGCACCCGCCGGTCGTCCGGCGCCGCGCGTGCCGCCCAGCGGCCTCGGCCACCGCGCCGGGCGACGGCTCGGTGAAACGTGTCCGGCTACCGGGTGAGGCGCCGGATCGCGGTGAGCGTGCGCTCGCCCCCGGGGTCGCCGCCCGTCGCCGGGACCACCGCGACCTCGTCCACGCCGGCGTCGGCGTACTCCCGCAGGCGCGCCCGCACCTCGTCCGCGGCGCCGACCAGTCCGACCCGGCCCGCGACGTCGAAGGGCAGGGCGGTCAGCAGTTCCTTCGGCTGGGCTCCATCCTGTGCCATGGCCACCGCGTCGCCCAGGCCGGCGCCGGTGAACGCCTCGGCGTACCCGGGCAGCGCGAGGTAGGGGACGATGCTCCACATCAACTGCGCGTACGACTCAGGCGTCGGATCGACGGCCGCGGGCAGCCACGCGACCAGCCGGGGCGCGCGGCGCCCGGCCTTGCCCGCCGCCGCGTCCAGCTTCGCCCGCAGGTCGGCGGCGACCCCCGGCGACACCATGTCGATCAGCATTCGGTCCGCGTGCTCGGCCGCCGTCCGCACCTCCCGGTCACCGAAGGCCGCCACGCTGAGCGGGCCGCCGGGTGGGGCCAGCCTGAGCCGGAAGCCGTGCGTCCGCACGACCTCGCCGTCCAGGTCGACCCGCTCGCCGGTCAGCAGCCCCCGGACGGCCCGCGCACTCTCTTCGAGGGCGGTCGCCGAGCGCTCCGGCGACCGGCCATGCCACCGCTCTACCACCCGCGGGCTCGACGTGCCGAGCGCGACCCCGATCCGCCTGCGCGTGAGAGCGGCGACCGACGCGGCCCCCATCGCGATCATCATCGGGTCGCGGACGGTCACGGGCAACGGGCCGACCGTCATCTCGATCTGGTCGGTGGCCAGGCCGATCGCGGACGCCAGGGCGAACGCGTCCCACGTGTCGGTCTCCCCGATCCAGAGTTCCCCGAACCGCAACCGATCGGCGATCGCCGCCGTGTGCAGGGCCTCCTCCGGCGGGCGGTCGGGCCAGTTTCCGATAACGACGCTCGTATCCATGGCGGTTATCGAAGCAGACCCGGAGACCTCGCTCGCGTCGTCGCAGGCGACGGGCGCCCGCATTTTAGTGGCGACACGGCGCGGCCCCGGTGGGTGGGCGGCACGGATGCGACGCGGTCGCACCGTACAGTGGTCGCCGTGGCTGAAGAGGCATGGAAGGTAGAACCCTCCGGACCGCTGCGCGGCGACATCCACGTGCGCGGTTCGAAGAACGCCGTCACCAAGCACATGGTCGCGGCGATGCTCGGCGAGGGCGAGAGCACGATCCGCAACGCCCCCGAGGTGGGCGACGTGGAGATCACCGGCGCGATGCTGGAGGCCCTCGGGCACACCGTCGAACGCACCGGTCCCGACATCACGGTCTCGCCCGGAGCGGTGACCGAGCCGCGCGTGCCCAGGGCGTTCACCGGACTCAACCGCATTCCCATCCTCATGGTCGGCCCGCTGCTCCACCTCACCGGGGAGGCGTTCGTCCCCCTGGTCGGCGGCGACCCGATCGGCCGCCGGCCCGTCGACTTCCACGTCGACGCCCTTCGCGCGATGGGCGCGGAGGTCGAGGTGGGCGACACCGGCATCGCCGCCCGCGCGAGCCGCCTGTACGGCGCGCGGATCGACCTGCCGTACCCCAGCGTCGGCGCCACCGAGACCGTGCTGATGACCGCGGTGCTGGCCGAGGGCAAGACGGTGCTGCGCGGCGCCGCGATGGAGCCCGAGGTCGTCGAGCTGGCGCTGTTCCTGCAGCGCATGGGCGCGCACATCGAGCTGAGCCCCGACCGCCGCATCGTCATCGAGGGCGTCGACAGGCTGAAGGGCGCGTCGACGCGGCTCGCCGGGGACCGCCTGGAGGCGTTCTCCTATCTCGTCGCGGGGCTCATCACCCGCGGGGAGGTCCGCGTGCACGGCTGCGCGCAGGACCGTCTCGTCACCGCGATCACCACGCTGGCCCGGATGGGCGCCCGCTTCGAGATCACCGACGAGTGGATCACCGCGTCCGCGCCGGACGGGCTACGCCCGGCCGCCGTGCACACCGACACGCACCCGGGCTACATGACCGACTGGCAGCAGCCCCTCATGGTGCTGTTCACCCAGGCCGAGGGCATGTCCGTGCTGCACGAGACGGTGTTCGAGAACCGCCTGGTGTACGTCCCCGCGCTGAAGAAGATGGGCTGTGAGATCGAGGTCTTCAATGCCTGCCTCGGCGGCCCCGCGTGCCGGTTCCACGACAGCAACTCGGTGCACTCGGCGGTCGTCCGCGGGGTGTCCAAGCTGACCGGCGCCGACGTGACCATGCCCGACGTGCGCGCCGGGTTCTCGGCCGTCCTGGCGGCGTCCGTGGCCGACGGCACGTCCACCCTGCGCGGCGTGCACCACATCGAGCGGGGCTACCACCGGCCGGCGGAGCAGTTCGCGTCCCTGGGCCTCAAGCTGGAGACCGTCGCCGTCTGAGCCCCGGCCGTCGGCGGCCGGCGCGACCAACCGCCCCGCGGCGGGCGGTGGCTGGATCACCGGACCGTCCCCGCGCTGGGTGGGGCGTCGTTTCTGGTGATGTCTACTCAGCGGAGACCATTCTCCGCTGAGTGGACGCCGGTGGAAGAGGCCGGGCGACCCGGGCGTGCGATCCGTGGAGATCGCCGCTGCCACAAGATTTACGGGACAGGTCTTAGGGGTGGTAGACCTCGGCGACCTTGGTGACGGTGCTGCCCTTCATCGTCAGGTAGGCGTCGATCTGCGCGCCGTCCTTGATGGCGGCTTCGAGCTGCTGCAGCGTGCAGGGCTTGACGCCGACGCCGGTCTTCTCGTCGACGGTCGCGTCCTCGCCGGAGCAGATGTTGACCGCGCTGAGCACGGTGGCGTCCTTCGCGACGGTGGCGGTCCGCACGGGCCCGGTCGGCTCGATCGCCTCGTCGGGTTCCTGCACCTTCTGCGTGCCCTGGTACTCCAGGGCGCCCGATCCGGCGTCGTACTTCTTCAGCAGGACGACCTGGGTCGTGACGACCTTCCCGGAGTCCGCCGCGGCGGCCTTGGGCTTGCCGCCTGAACACGCCCCGCTCAGCAGCAGGGCGGCCATCGCCCCGGCCGCTGCGAACGCTCGCACCGATCTCGTCATGATCACGAGACCCTACAACAGGGCGGGGGTCCGTGCCCGCCGAGCGGCGGAATCGCTCCAGATCAGGCGCGCAGGCGGCGTACGGCCCGCCGGGCGCCGGGGATCTTCTTGATCGCGCGCCGCAGCAGCGGGCCCCGCGAACCGTCGCGTTCGGTCTCGGACGCCAGGACGCGGACGCTCAGCCTGCCGTTCTCCGTTCGGTACGGCGCCAGGCGCCCTCGGCGGGCGCTCCGCTCGCCGCCCTCCAGGCGACGCTCGACGGTCCATCCGCCGGTGTCCAACCGCGCGACGAAGTCCCAGACGCCGGGCGTGAGCACCGGGTCGGCGGCGGGGTCGACCACAGCCGTGCCGGACATGGTGAACGCGTCCGACGACTCGGCCGTCACCGGCAGGAGATGGTCCGCCGAATCCTTGCGGCGCCGGATGTAGAGGTCGAGACGGCGCCCCTCGCCGGCGGCGTCGAGCACGTCGGCGGGGACCGGCAGCGGCACGGGCGGCCGCCACCGGCCGTCGCGTACGGCGAACGGCGTGCCGTCGGCGTGGACGAGACGGGCGGTGAAACGCACGACGAGCCGGTCCTCGTCCCAGCCCAGATCGTCCACGGTGGTGGCGAGGGTGACGCCGCGTTCGGCCTCGACCAGGCCGAACAGGTCGTCGTAGGCGTCGGCGCGCAGGAGGGCGGCGCGGACGCGCATCCGGAGCGGCAGCGAGCGGTCGATGCCCTCACCGAACCGCTCGACGACCAGCCGCCGGGCCTCGTCGTAGACGGCGCGGCGGTAGTCCGGCGGGGCCTCCAGGAAGCTCTTCTCCCCGAGCCGTTTGAGGATCTTCCCGCGGTACCAGTGGGTGTAGTACCGCTCCCGGTCGGGACCGGGCTCGACGTGCTCGTCGACGATGTCGAGGACCTCGCGCAGCGCGCCGTAGTAGTGCGCGGGGTCCGGCCGGCTGCGCGAGTAGCTGCCGGGGCGCCGCACCCAGTGGCAGCACGGATAGTCGGCGAGCACCGAGATGACGCCGGCCCGGAAGTAGGCCTTGAGGACGAACCGGTGGTCCTCCAGCCGTACCGGTCCCTCCGGGAACCGGATCCGGTGCGCGTCGAGGAACGACCGGCGGAACAGCTTGTGCGGCGTGAGGATGCCGTACAACGCGTCCTTGAGCACGTCGGCGCGGTCCCGGGACTGCCGGAACATCGCGCGGGGCACCGCGCGGCCGTGACCGACCATCTTGCCGATCACGATGTCGGCGTCGTTGCGGACCGCCATGGCGTGCATGCGCTCGAGCGCCTCGGGGCCGAGCCAGTCGTCGTCATCGAGGAAGTAGACGTAGTCGCCGCGGGCCGCGTCGATGCCGGCGTTGCGCGGGCCGCCGGGCCCGCCGCTGGGCGGGAGATGGATGACCCGGACGCGGTCGTGCTCGGCGGCCAGCCCGTCGAGGCGCTTCTCGGTGCCGTCGTCCGAACCGTCGTCGGCGAAGATCACCTCATAGTCGTCGAGCGTCTGGCCGAGGACGGACTCGACGCACCGGGAGAGGTCCTCGCCGGTGTTGTACACCGGCACGACCACGCTCACCTTCACCGCGTCAGCTCCAGCGCGGCGCGCACCGCCGGGGCGAGGAGGTGCTCGTCGTCGGGGTCGACGTAGAGCCACTCGTCGACCTCTCCGGTGGCGGCCAGATCCCCCTCGTAGTCGGCGGTGTAGCAGGCCATCCGGACGCGGGTGCCCGGCGGCTGGTCGTGCGCGGGCGCCTCGACCACCCCGATCGACCGGAAGGTGCCCCGGTCGAGCCGGACGCCGAGCTCCTCACGCACCTCGCGGGACAGCGCGGTCCAGTCGTCCTCCCCCGGCTCGCGCTTGCCGCCGGGCAGGTAGAGCCGGTCGCGCTGCCGGGCACGGACGGCCAGCAGCCGTCCCTGCGACATGTGAACCCATCCCACGACATCGAGCACGGGCCCATCCTGCCAGGTGGGACCCGTGCCCGCTCGTCACCACGCGATCCGCGGGAGTCAGCGCAGGGCGCTGCCCTTGACCCAGTCGGCCCAGGAGAGCTGCCAGTAGCCGTAGCCGTTGTCGGGCTCGAGCTCCCGGTCGGTGCCGGTGACCTTGACGATGTCCCCGCGGTTCGACAGGTCGTAGAACCACTTGGCGAAGGAGGGCGGCGCGTTGACGCAGCCGTGGCTGACGTTCTCCCGGCCCTGCGAGCCGACCGACCAGGGCGCGGAGTGGACGTACTCGCCGCTGGAGGAGATCTGCACGGCCTGGTAGACGGTCAGGCTGTAGTAGTTCGGGTTGCTCGTGTCCGTGACGCCCATCCAGCCGGACGTCATCGTGACCGGGCTCTGCTTGCCCATGACGGCGTGGACGCCGTTCGTGGTCGTGTACTTGCGCTCGCCGCCCTTGCCCGCGCTGATCGCGGCGGTCTTGACGGTCCGGCCGTCGACCGTGACGGTCATCTGGTGCGTCTTCACGTCGACGGTGCTGATGTGGGAGTCGCCGATCGTGAAGGAGCGGCTGTAGTCCTTGGTCCCGTAGGTGTCCTGGGCGCCCCGGACCCCGGCCAGGTGCGCGGTGAACGTCACGGTCTGATGGGGTTGCCAGTAGTCCTTGGTCCGGTAGACGGCCTCCTGGTTCCCGAACCAGTGCCAGGCGCCCTCGGCGTGTTTGGAGGAGGTGACGCTCAGGGCGCGTTCGACGTTCGCCTTGTTGTAGACCGGGTCGCTGAACTTGACGATGAGCGGCATGCCGACGCCGACCGTCTCGCCCGGCATGGGGGTGATGTCGGCGACGCCGAACGTCTGCTTCGGGGTCAGCGTCTGGAAGGCGCTGTTCGCCGTGGTGGTCTTGCCGCCGGAGTTCTTCGCGGTCGCGGTGACGGTGTACTTCGTCGCCGGCTTGAGCGTCCCGGCCGACGTCCACTGGACGTGTCCCTTGTCGAACGTTCCGGTGACCTGCCCGCCGGCGTCCCGTACGGTCACGTCGCGCAGCGTGCCCTTCGCGGCCTTGACGACGATGGGCTGGTCGGGGCGGCTGTCGGCCGCGCCGTTGGCCGGCGTGATCGTGACCGTGGCCGGCGACGACGATGAGCCGTCCAGTCCGCATCCCGTGGCCGACAACAGCAGCGTCGCTCCGGTCACCGCGAGCATCACTCGGCGCTTCACCGTGAACCTCTCCTCGGACGGACGATCAGGTCTTCGGGGCCAGATGCCCTCATATTGAGAGATGTCACGTGTCTTGGGATTGTTCGCCGGAATCCCCGGGGCGTCGGCGCTCTTCCGCGCTGACGCCGGTCAGGCGGGGACTGCGGTGACGCGGTTCACGCAGCGCTTGAAACCCCACACCGAGATGAGTACCGCGGTCGCGCCCAGGGCGGCCACCGCCGCGGTCCGCACCCACAGGAAGGTGCCGATCGACTGGCTGAACAGCAGCCAGAGGCTGATGGCGGTGTTGAGCGTGAAGGTCAGGGACCACAGCAGCGAGATCCGCAGGAAGAAGCGGCGGACACGGGCGTGCGCGAGGAACGCCTCGGGCAACGGCACCAGGTCGGTGGCGACCTTGGCGGCGAGGGGACGACCGAGCGGGACCGAGGCCAGGAAGGAGACCGCGACGAGCATCGTGCCCAGGGTCGGCTGCAGGAAGTAGACCACGGCGCTGCCCGTGGCGGCGGCCAGCGCGGCTCGGGCGGTGACGCCGAGCGCCGCGAGCAGCAGCGTGCCGGGCACGGGCCTGCGGCGAACGACGCGGACGACGATCCCGCCGTAGACCCAGGCGACCGCGGTCACCAGCGCGCCGTTCAGCCCGAGGACGGCGAGGCCCGCGTAGAACACGACGACGGGGGCGATCATGCCTTCGACGACCCTGGGCAGCGCGTGCAGGAGGAGAGCGGTCAGGCGGGGAATCTCGAACCGGTGCGGTGACTCCATGTGCCGGGCGACTCCCGATCGATCGACTTCAGGAGGACTTCAGGAAGACCCGGCCCACGGTACGCCACGACCGCCACCGCTTCGGACGGTTCGCGATATGTCACCACATCTGGTCTGAATAGCACGTCGCGCCGTATATGGGGCAGCGAGGGACCTTCGCCCCTGCCCTCGCCGTCGTCCCGGGTGAAGCCTCGTGAGTAGAAGGCAGTTGCGTTGAAAAGGGGAGGCAGAGATGCGAACGGAGGACCGCTGGTCCGTCGAGGTCGTCCTCGACGAGGAGGACGGTCAGACCTACGCGGAGGCGCGGCTGATCACCCGGGAGACCGAGAGGGTACGCGGGCAGGGGCGGGCCCGCTGCAACCCCGCCGACTGGGACGTCCCCGAGATCGGCGCGGAGCTCGCGGCGTCGCGGGCGCTGTCCGACCTCGCCCACCGGTTGCTGGACCTGGCGGCCGCGGACATCGAGGCGGTGACACACGAACACGTCCGGCTGACCCACTGATCGAATTCGGTCACTGCTGCGCCTTCCACTCACCCGAAAGATCTCTATTATCCGAGTGGGTTGACTCGGAGAAATCGGGAGAGTGAATGCGCAGCAGATCACTGACCGCGGTCCTGGCCGCCGCCGGCGTCCTCCTGGCGGCGACCGCCGCCCACGCCGACGCGGGGCCGGGCGCGCCGGGCATCGGCGACCCCTACTATCCGGACTACGGCAACGGCGGCTACGACGTCGCCCATTACGACCTGGACCTGAAGTACCTGCCGTCCGACGACCGTCTCGACGGGACGGCGACGATCACCGCGCGGGCCACGCAGGACCTCACCCGCTTCGACCTCGACTTCCTGCTCGACGTCTCCTCCGTCACGGTCGACGGGCGGTCCGCGCGGTTCACCACGTCCGGCGCCCACGAGCTGGTCATCACCCCGGCGGCCGTCGTACGGAAGGGGCGGCCGCTCACCGTCGTCGTCCGCTACTCCGGCGTCCCGTCGACGAAGAAGTACGGCGACTACGTCGGCTGGGCCCGTACCCCGGACGGCGCGGTGGCCGCGCAGGAGCCGGAGAGCGCGTGGTGGTGGTTCCCGAGCAACGACCACCCGCTCGACAAGGCCACGTTCGACGTCGAGATCGCCGTGCCGGAGGGCCTGCAGACGATCAGCAACGGCGAGCCGACCGGCGTCCGTACCGCGAACGGCTGGACGCGGTACGGCTGGCGCGAGACCCGGCCGCAGGCGACGTACCTGACGACGCTGGCCATCGGTAAGTTCGACGTCCACCGGTCCCGTACGAAGAACGGCCTGCCGGTCATCACCGCCTACAGCCCCGACCTGCCGGCCGACCGGGCGGCGGCGGCCCGGCAGAGCGTCGAGCGCACCGCCGAGGTCGTCGACTGGGCGAGCAAGATCTTCGGCCCCTATCCGTTCACCTCGCTCGGCGGGTACGTGCCGAACGTGACCTCCCACTTCGCCCTGGAGACGCAGACGCGGGTGTTCTACAGCCCGTACGGCTTCCGTAACGGACCCCGGCCGTACCTCGTCGTGCACGAGAACGCCCACCAGTGGTTCGGCGACAGCGTCTCGCTGTCCCGCTGGCGCGACATCTGGCTGAACGAGGGCTTCGCGACGTACGCCGAGTGGCTGTGGTCGGAGCAGCACGGCGAGGGCACGGCCGCCGAGCTCGCGCGGACGGCCTACGACTCCTATCCGGCCGACGACCCGTTCTGGCAGGTCAAGCCCGGCGATCCGGGACCCGGTGAGAACCAGTTCGCCGACGCCGTGTACGACCGTGGCGCGATGGCCCTGCAGGCGCTGCGGGCGAAGGTCGGCGACCGGGCCTTCTTCACGACCCTGCGCGCCTGGGCGTCACTGAAGAGGTACGGCAACGGGACGATCCCGGAGTTCATCGCGCTCGCCGAGCGCCTCTCCGGGCAGCGGCTCGGCGCGCTGTTCCAGACCTGGCTGTACACGCCGGGACGGCCGGCCGCCCCGCCGCAGCCGACCGCCGCGACGGCGCGGCCCGCGTCCTGGTCCCAGATCCGGCAGGCGCACGCGGCCCTGGGCACCCCGCGCCTCCGCGGCTGACCCGGCGGAGCGTTCCGGCCCCGCTCCCGGCGACCCGCCGGGAGCGGGGCCGATTGCCGACTCCCGCTGCCTGGGAGGACGGAAACCCGGCGCAACGAGTGGAACCGGCGGTATGTCGCGCTCGTCTGAGCGCTCACGCGCGTATCCACCGCGTGTGTCGACAGTCCCAGACGAGGAAACGGGGTACATCCGTGCGCAAGCGCCGGGCCGCATGTCTCAGTGTGGTGCTCGCACTGACCGTGCTGAGCGGATGCGGGGGTTCGGGAGGCTCCAGCAAACCGTCGGCATCGCCGACGGCCGCCGCCACCTGGAAATACACGACGCTCGACCTCGGGATCCCGGACAAGGTGCTGAAGGCACCGGTGACCGGCCGGGTCCCGGACGGCCAGACCCTCCACGTCGGGGTCACGCTGAAGGTCAGCGACGAGGTCTGGAAGAAGTACGGGCACGGCAAGAGCCCGTCGCAGACCGCCGGTGACGTCGGTAAGGAGCTCGGTGTCAGCGACCAGACGATCCAGAAGTTCCAGGCCTACCTGAACAGCGCCCACATCCAGGCCAAGACCAGCAAGACGCGGACGAGCGTGACCTTCGACGTGAAGGCCGGGCAGGCCGCCCAGCTGCTGCGGACGTCCTTCGTCACCCACCGGCTGAACGGCCGGACGTACTTCACGCCCGACCCCAACCACCCGCCGCAGATCCCCGAGGCGCTCAAGCCGTACATCCTGGCCGTCACCGGCCTGGAGAGCTACAGCATGGCGCCCAAGGCCCGCGGACCGCTCGGCGCCGCGGTGCCCGGGCGGGCCCTCCCGGCGCGGGCGGCCCGCTGCATCCAGCGGTTCCCGCAGCGGTTCGCCTCCCACGACCGGGTCGCCGCCGCGTACGGCTACAACCAGCTGTGGAACCAGGGCTGGCACGGCGAGAACATGACGGTCAACCTCGTCGAGATGGACGGGTACGACCGGGACGACGTCGCCAACTATGTCGCGTGCACCGGCTCGCACATCCAGCTGAGCAACGTGAATCTCGGCGCCACCGAGCCGGCGGTCGGCGCCGAGGCCACCCTCGACATCCAGATGCTGGCCGGCCTGGCCCCCAACCTGCGCATCGTGGACTACCAGGAGGACCCGGCGCTGCTGAACACCGGCAACGGCGCCGACTCGTGGGCCGCGCTGAACAACGCGCTGCAGCGCATCATCGACGACAACTACGACCTGTCGAAGAACCCCGCGGGCAGCATCGTCAGCATCAGCATGGGCGGCCCGGAGGGCTACCTGTCCCCGTCCATCATGCAGTCGATCGACCAGAACCTGCGCATCCTCACCGTGGCCGAGAGGATGACGGTGTTCATCTCCAGCGGTGACTGCGGGGCGTTCGGCGACCGGACCTACGGCTCGCTCGACGTGTCCTTCCCCTCGACCTCGCCCTACGTGGTCGCGGTCGGCGGCACCCGCCTGGGCTTCGCGCCGAACGGTACCCGTACGCAGGAGACCGTCTGGTCCGACCGGTCGAACCTGTCCAAGTGCGAGAACCAGTGGGGCAGCGGCGGCGGCGTGAGCAAGTTCTTCCAGCGGACGTCCTTCCAGCAGGCGCCCGGCGTGGACAGCCGGTACTCCACCACCGGCGGCCGCCAGGTGCCCGACGTCTCCGCGGTCGCGATCGACCTGCCGATCTACTACCGGGGCCGGTGGGTGTCCTCCGGCGGCACGAGCGCGGCGGCGCCCATCTGGGCGGCCGGAATGGCGCTGGTGAACCAGGGCCTGCTCGCGCGCAATCACGTGTACTGCTACGGCCCGGACACCTTCTACCACGCGCTGAGCGCCGCCGGGGCCAACAAGCCGTACACCGACGTCGTCGCGGGCAACAACCTGTACTACCCGGCGACGGCCGGCTTCGACCTCTCGACGGGCCTGGGCAGCCCCAACCTGCCGGCCTTCTTCAGCACGCTGGCCGCCAACCCGGGCTGACCGGGGCCGCGGCGGCCCGGCGCGCGATCGCGCGTGCCGGGCCGCCGAGGTCACAGGTCCGGGTCGGTGTCCTTGGCGCTCGCGACGGGCCGCAGCGGCTTGCGCAACGGAACGATCATCATGCTGAAGTCCGCCGCCGCGATGACGCGATTCTCGACGTCGGTGACCCGGCACTCGACGACGATGAGCTGGCGGCCCGCCTTCAGCACCTGGGCGCGCGCGTACACCTGGTCACCGTGCGGGCGGCCGAGGTACCGGACGTGCAGGTCGGCCGTTACGAGACTCTGCCGGCCCGGCTCGAATCCGCTCCCCCGTGCCGCCGCCGTGCCCGCCGCCACGTCGATCAGCGTGGCGATCGCACCGCCGTGCAGGTTGCCGGTGCTGTTGAACGCCTGCGGCCGGATCGGCATGGACAGCACCGCGTGGTCCTCCCCGATCTCGACCATCTCCAGCCCGAGCAGGTCGTGCAACGGCGTGTCGTGCCGCAGGGCCGTCCGCAGGGACTTCTGGTCCGACTCCGGCAGGTCGACGATGCGGACCGTGCCCCCGGGCCCCTCCGGCCGCCCCGGCACCGGCTCGGAGGCCGCCGATCGCCCGGCCGGGTCGGCCCGCCCGATGCTCTGTGGTTGCTCCTGCGTCGCCGGCCGTTCCTGCGGCAACTCCGCTTGCTCGGCCATCTGACTCCTTAGACTCGCACCTGATCCGCCGTACCGAGTTTACGGACAGTCACACGTTCTCGGCGTGATCGCCGCCCCGATCTCGCCTTTATCGGCGGCATCACCGGCGCGACGCCGACTTTGCCGCGATTACGGAGAGTGATGCGAGACGTGCGGGATAAGCCGACGTCGCGGCGCAGATCCGGGTCGTCCAGGTCGAGGCGACGGCGCACCGCCCGCAGCGCGTCCGCGTTGATCTTCCCCTTGCGGTACAGCCCGTCGAGCCGCTCCCGCTGTGCCCGGATCAGGTCGCGCCGCAGCGCGATCGGGTCGACCTGTCCCTCCTCCTCCACGTCCCCGTCCAACTCGGCCCGGACACGCCGGAGCCGGTCCTCGTACAGCTGCCGGTAGGTCTGCGCGGCGCGCTCGTCCACCTCGTCGTTCTCGACGAGCGTGTCCAGCCGGTCCAGGGCCGCCTCCAGCACCGCCCGCCGGGCGGCCATCTGCTCGATGCGCTGCCGGTCGGATTCGGCCAGCCCGAACCTTCGCAGGACCACCGGCAGCGTCATCGCCTGGCCGACCAGGGTGACGAAGACGATCGCGGCGGTGAGGAAGACCACCTCCTGGCGGCCGGGCAGCGGCGAGCCGAGGACGGCCACCGGCATGGACAGCACGATCGCCAGCGAGATGGCGCCGCGCATGCCGCTCCAGCCGATCGCGAAGCGCTCGCCCGCGTTCAGGTGGCCCACCTCGAGGTGCCGCCCCGGCAGATATCGGCCGAGTGGGAAGACCCACAGCGACCAGGCCAGGCGTACGGCGATGATGATGGCCGCCACCACCAGGACGCCCATGACGAGCCGGGACGGCGAGTGGCCGGCGATCTCCCGCAGCACCGGCCGGAGCTGCAGGCCGAGCAGCACGAACAGCGCCGACTCGAGGAGGTAGACGAGCACCCGCCAGAACATCTGCCCGACCAGGCGCGACGCGGGCTGCAGCATGCCCTCGCCGCGCGTGCCGAGGAAGAACCCGGCCGTGACCGTCGCGAGGATCCCCGAGAAGCCGAGTTCGTCGGCCGGTACGAACGCGAGGTAGGGCGTCAGCAGGGAGACGACGATCTGGCTGCCCGGATCGCGGATCCGCCGCCGCAGCCGGGAGATGACGAAACCGACGAAGAGGCCGTACGCGACGCCGCCGACGACCACCTCGGCGAGCCGTGCCGCGCCGTGCCCGTACGTGTAGGAGTGCGACAGCGCCTCGACGGCGAGGCTGAACACCGTGAGGGCCACACCGTCGTTGATGAGGCTCTCGCCCTCGAGGATCGTCACGGCCCGGCGCGGCGCGCCGAGGCGTTGCAGAATGGAGGTCGCCGAGACGGCGTCGGTCGGCGCGACCGCCGCGCCGAAGGCGATGGCCGCCGCCCAGCCCAGCCCGGTCACGACCGTGTGCGCGGCCGCCGCCGCCGCGAACGTCGTCACGACGGTGAGCGCGACCGCCAGCGTGATGATCGGGACCGCGTCCGCCTTGGCCTCGCGGGGCGCGGTGAAGAACGCCGCGTGGTACACGATGGGGGGCAGGAAACCGATCAGGACGACGTCCGGCGGGAGGTGGACCTGTGGGATGCCGGGGATGAAGCCCATCACCGCGGCGAGCACGACGAGGAGGGTCGCCTCCGGTAGCCCCAGCCGGCCGGCCAGGCTGCGGGCGAGCAGCACCACTACGGCGAAGGCCAGCCCGCCCAGGAAAAGCGACATCGAGCCCATGCCGCCCACTCTTCCCCAAATCTCTGCGCTCGTTCACACAGGGGTCGTGCGGGGCGTCACAATGTGAAGACGCGGACCGATAGCAACGTAAGTAGCGTAAGCTCATGCGCTACTTACACCAAGGACCGTGACGCCCGAACGGGAGTCGAAGTGCTTTTCAGCCATGACACCGAGCACGCCCTCCAGATCGTCGTCGATCTGGTCAACAGCGGGCCGCCGGCCACCACGACCGAGCAGTTGCCCGACCTGACGAGCCTTCAGCGGTTCGTCGACCTCAACCACCTGAGCGACGCCCGCGACCTGGACGCCGACGACCTCAGTGCCACCCACCGCCTCCGCGACCGGTTGCACGAGGTCTTCCGCGCGGCGGACGACAAGGAGTCGGCCATCCGGCTGATCAACGCGGTCATCGCCGAGGCGCGCATCTCCCCCCGCCTGACCGACCACGACGAGTACGACTGGCACCTGCACTTCTTCGCGCCGGGCGCGCGCCTGGCCGAACACCTCGGCGCCGAGGGCGGCATCGCCCTCGCGTACGTGATCGCCGCCGACGAGCTCGACCGCCTGCGCGTGTGCGAGGCCCCGGACTGCTCCCGCGTGCTCGTCGACCTGTCCCGGAACCGCTGCCGGCGCTACTGCGACAGCCGCACGTGCGGCAACCGCATGCACGTCGCCGCCTACCGGGCTCGTCAGCGGGAGTCCGCGCCCCGCTGATCCCCCGCCGCGGCCGCGCTCCGGACGGCGTGATCGCGGTCGAACACGGGGTCGTCCACGCCGGCCGACGCGGAACCGCCCGGCCCCGGCTGCGCGGGGCCGCCCCGGTCCGGCGCGGCGAGGTCCCGGCGCAGCGCGGCCACCGCGTCGAGCGCCCGCCGGGCGCCGGCGGCGTCGTGCACCCGGAAGACCCGGGCGCCCAGCCACGCCGAGACCCCCAGCACCGCCATCGTTCCGACGCCCCGTTTGTCGACCGGCCGGCCCAGCGTCTCCCCGATGAAGTCCTTGTTCGACACGGCCACCAGGACGGGCCAGCCGGTGGCGGTCAGCTCGCCCAGCCGACGGGTGATCTCGAGGGAGTGGCGGGTGTTCTTCCCGAAGTCGTGGGCGGGATCGATGAGGATCGCGTCGCGGCGCACCCCCAGGGCGACGGCCCGCTCGGCTTCGGCGGTGACGTACCGGACGACGTCCGCGACCACGTCGTCGTAGGCGATCCGGTGCGGCCGGGTGCGCGGGCGCAACCTCCCGGCGTGCGCGCAGACCAGCCCGATGTCGTACGCCGCCGCCACCTCGGCCAGCCGCGGATCCGGGCCGCCCCAGGTGTCGTTGAGCAGGTGGGCCCCGGCCTCCGCCACCGCCTCGCCGACCTCGGCCCGCCAGGTGTCGACGCTGACGAGAACGCCCGGATACCGCTCGCGCACCGCCGCGACCAGGTCCACGACCCGCCGGAGCTCCTCGGCGACCCCGACCTCCTCGCCGGGCCCGGCCTTGACGCCGCCGATGTCGACGATGTCGGCGCCCGCCTCGGCCGCCGCCCCGACGGCCGCCAGCGCGGCGTCGAAGGCGTATGTCGCGCCCCGGTCGAAGAAGGAGTCGGGGGTCCGGTTGACCACGGCCATCACCGCGAGACGGTCGAGCGTCCGCCCGCCGAGCCGCAGCGGAGCGGGGCCCCGGCCCGTCGTCGCCGCGCCGGCCCCCGCGGACTCGGGCTCCGGCGTCTCCGCCCGGCGGAGACGCTCCCCTCCCTCATCGCGCACCACGACATCCTACGCGCGCGGGCCGCTATCGCCATCGCCGGTGGTCCGGCTAACCTCTGGGATCACACGAAACGGGCAAAGCCCCGTGAGCTTGGAGGTTCCGCTGACCACGCGAGCGCTCATCACCGGGATCACCGGTCAGGACGGCTCGTACCTCGCCGAGCATCTGCTCGGGCAGGGTTACGAGGTGTGGGGCCTGGTCCGAGGACAGGCGAACCCGCACGTGTCCAGGCTGCGCAAGCACATCGGCGACGTGCGGCTGGTGTACGGCGACCTCCTGGACCAGGGCAGCCTGATCTCCGCCGTGGAGAAGGTCCGACCCGACGAGGTCTACAACCTCGGCGCCATCTCCTTCGTGCCGATGTCCTGGCAGCAGGCGGAGATCACCGCCGAGGTCACCGGCATGGGCGTCCTCCGCATGCTCGAGGCGATCCGGGTGGTGAGCGGCATCAGCGGCTCCCGCACGCCCGGCGGCGGCCAGATCCGCTTCTACCAGGCGTCGTCGTCGGAGATGTTCGGCCAGGTGCGCGAGACGCCGCAGAACGAGCGGACGCCGTTCCACCCGCGCAGCCCCTACGGCGTCGCCAAGACCTACGGTCACTTCATCACCCAGAACTACCGCGAGTCGTACGGGATGTTCGCGGTCAGCGGCATCCTGTTCAACCACGAGTCGCCGCGCCGGGGCGCGGAGTTCGTCACCCGGAAGATCTCCCTCGGCGTGGCGCGGATCAAGCTCGGCCTGGCCCGCGAGCTCCGGCTGGGCAATCTGGAGGCGCGGCGCGACTGGGGGTACGCCGGCGACTACGTCCAGGCGATGCGGCTGATGCTCGCCCAGGACACCCCGGAGGACTACGTCATCGGCACCGGCCGCACCCAGTCGGTGCGCGAACTCGTCGAACTGGCGTTCAGCACGGCGGGCCTGGACTGGCGGGACCACGTGGTCGCCGATCCGGGCCTGACCCGGCCGGCCGAGGTCGACCTGCTCTGCGGTGACCCGAAGAAGGCCCGCGACCAGCTCGGCTGGGAGCCGAGCGTGTCCTTCGAGGAACTCGTCGCGATGATGGTCGAGTCGGACCTGGCGCTGCTGTCGCGTTCGGACCGTCCCGAGGACGAGCCGCTCAGCTTCGACCACTGGTGACCGACCCGGTACGGACCGCCCGGTGGTGGCGAACGCGCCGGCCGTGACCGCGGTGTTCGCGTGCCCTGGCGAGCGTGCGAGTATGCGCTCTAT
Source organism: Actinoallomurus sp. NPDC052274 (assembly GCF_040679475.1). Lineage (NCBI taxonomy): Bacteria > Bacillati > Actinomycetota > Actinomycetes > Streptosporangiales > Thermomonosporaceae > Actinoallomurus > Actinoallomurus sp. NPDC052274. The sequence continues at coordinate 17,226 of NZ_JBFAUT010000012.1, read as the reverse complement.
GACGACTTCGACCTGTGCTCACGTCTCCACGTTGCCGGATCCCGCGCCGCAGGCGCGGACGCCGGAGGGTTGTGAGGACTGCCTGCGCTCCGGCGGCCGCTGGGTGCACCTGCGTCAGTGCCTGACCTGCGGACACGTCGGCTGTTGCGACTCCTCGCCCGCCAAGCACGCGACGGCGCACCACCATGAGACCTCCCACCCGATCGTGCGCTCCTTCGAGCCGGGTGAGGACTGGCGCTGGTGCTACGACGACGAAGTGATCGTTTGAACCTCCGGCTGTCGGAGGCCCGTGGCCGCTGGGTGCTGGCCGCCACGGTCCTGGGCTCCAGCCTGGCGATGCTCGACTCCACGATCGTCAACGTCGCGCTGCCGCGCATCGGCGCGGACTTCCACGCCTCCGTGGCGGGTCTGCAGTGGACGGTCAACGCCTACACCCTCGCGCTCGCCGGGCTCATCCTCCTCGGCGGGTCGCTCGGCGACCGGTACGGCCGCCGCAAGGTCTTCTCGATCGGCGTCGCGTGGTTCGCCGTCGCCTCCGCCCTGTGCGGGCTCGCGCCGAACGTCGGCGTGCTCGTCGCCGCCCGCGCCCTGCAGGGCGTCGGCGGCGCGCTGCTGGCGCCGGGCTCACTGGCGATCATCCAGGCGTCGTTCTCACAGGAGGACCGGTCGCGGGCGGTCGGGGCCTGGTCCGGTCTCGGCGGCGTCGCGGGGGCGGTCGGCCCGTTCCTCGGCGGCTGGCTCATCGCGGCGGCCGGCTGGCGCTGGGCCTTCCTGCTGAACCTCCCGCTCGCCGCCGCCGTGCTCCTCGTCGCCGCCCGGCACGTCCCGGAGAGCCGCGACGAGACCGAGCACCACGGCTTCGACGTCCTCGGCGCGGCGCTCGCGGCCCTCGCGCTCGCCGGCGTGACGTACGCCCTGACCGAGGCGCCGGAGAAGGGGGTGTCCCCGGCCGCCGTCGCCCTCGCGGCCGTCGTCGGCGTGGCGGCGGGAGCGGCGTTCGTCGTGGTCGAGCGGCGCAGGTCGGCCGGGCGCGGGCCGGACGCGATGCTGCCGCTCGGGATCTTCCGGTCCCGCCAGTTCACCGCCGTGAACGTGGTCACCTTCATCATGTACGGCGGCATGGGGGTGCAGTTCTTCCTGCTCGTCGTCGAGCTGCAGGTCGTCGCCGGGTACTCCCCGATGGCAGCGGGCACGGCGCTGCTGCCGGTGACCGTGCTGATGCTGCTGCTGTCCTCCCGGGCGGGCGCCCTCGCCCAGCGCGTCGGGCCCCGGGTCCCGATGACGGTCGGGCTGGTGCTGGCCGCCGCGGGAATGCTGCTGACCCTGCGCATCGGCCGGCACGCGTCGTACGTCACGGACGTGCTCCCCGCGGCCGTGGTCTTCGGCCTGGGCCTGTCGGCGGCGGTCGCTCCGCTGACCGCGACCGTGCTGGCGAGCGCCGACGTACGGCACGCCGGCGTGGCCAGCGGCGTCAACAACGCGGTCGCCCGCGCGGCCGGTCTCCTCGCCGTCGCGGGCGTCCCGCCCGCCGTCGGCCTCATCGGGAACGCCTACGCGGACCCGCGCGTCTTCGACCACGGATTCCACACCGCCATGACGTTCGCGGCCGCCCTCCTGGCCGCCGGCGCGGTCCTGACGCTCGTCACGGTCCGGAACGACGCCCTCCGGGCCGACCGGGCCACCGCCCGCCCCGAGTGCGACGTCAACTGCCCCGTCGGCGCGCCGCCCCTCGAACCCGGCACCCCCGCCCCCGGCACCCCGACCCCCGGGCCCACCGGCACCGCCGCCACCGAGCCCGCCTGAGCGCGGGCCGGGCGGCGGCGGGGCCGCGCCGGGTCAGCAGTTGCCGAGCGTGGGCCAGCCGGCGATCCGGTCGGCGAAGAAGCTCATCACGTCGTTGATCGCCTGGTTGTCGGCGGTCAGGTGGTCACCGGCGTAGGTGTTCCACTGCGTGGTGACGCCGGCCGAGCAGTACGCCTTGTGGGTGCCGTCCTCCGTCGCCGCCGGGATGACCTCGTCGGCCAGACCGCGGTACTGCATGACCGGGAAGCCGATCCGGTACTGCGCGCCCGACCAGGCGGGTCCGACGCCCACGCCGAGCTTCTGCGCGTCGATGAGGTCGCTCCAGGTCCCGTCGGGTCCGCTCAGCGCGTAGATCTGGTCGAGCGTGAGGGCGTCCTTCGTGTAGTTCTTGATGTTCGCGAGCGCGAACGCGGTCACCGTGCCGACCAGGCACAGGGTCTTGCCCTGCGCGACGGCGCTCCGTCCCGCGTCGTTGAGCAGTGAGTCGAACGGCATCGACGGGTAGGCGGTATGCAGGCCGAGCACGGCGGCGAGCAGGAACCCGGCGAACGGCCCGCCGTTCAGGCCCGCCGCCGTGATCTTCAGGTCGCCGGGGACGCCTCCGGCCGCGTCGCCGACGACGCGCAGCTCGGGGGCGTACGAGGAGGCGAGCTGCGCCGCCCACAGCGAGGCCTGGCCGCCCTCGGAGTAGCCCCACACGCCGACCTTCGCGTCCGCGCTCAGGCCGCCGCCGGGCACCTGGAAGGCGGTCCGCACGGCGTCGAGCAGGGCGTGGCCGGCGTTCCGGCCGACGACGTAGGTGTGCGTCTGGCCGTTCAGGTATCCGACGCCGTCGGTCGCGGCGACGGCGTAGCCGGCCTTGAGGATCGCCGCGATCTGGTCGCCCTCGTACTCGTCCTGGTAGGCCCCGGCCAGCTGCTTGGAGAAGGCGCACTGGGGGCCGAGGCCGAGCGTTCCAGGGTTGAAGCCGATGACGGGCCGGGGACCGCCGCGGGTCCAGGCGGCGGTCGGCACGGCGACGGTGCCCGAGACGGCGATCGGTGTGCCGCGGAGGTCGGTGGAGGCGTACTGCACCTTCCACGCCTTCATCGGGATGCTCCCGGGGACCTTCGGCAGCGTCACCGCCTCGCAGGCGAGGAGGGTTCCCGGAGTCGCGGACACGGCGGCGGGCGGGGTGTAGATCGCGGCGTCGGAGGCATCGCACGCGGCCGGAGCGGCGACGGCCTGCGTTTCCTCGACGGCGGTGAGCGCCGCGCCCGCCATCAGGAGGCCCACCAGCGATCCGAGCAGCCTGTACTTCATGAGTCAGCTCCCTGCGGTCGACTGGCGGGTATTACACGCCCGGCCGCGGCGGATCGTTACTCCCGTGCTCAACGAGCATCCGGCGGATGTCTTGGCTTTCTCACAAGACGAGCCGCGCTTGTGGTGCCGGGCTGCAAAAGGGGGACGGCTCAGCCGCGTGACTTGGCGAAGGCGAGGAAGTCGCGGGCGACCGGGGTGAGCGGGCGGCGGGCGTGGACCAGGCCGATGGTCGCCGTGATGGGCGGCATGAAGGAGCGCACCGTGACGCCGTCCGCGGCCTCGACCTGGTTGCGGTACCACAGGAGGGAGCCGCGGCCGGCGCGTACCGACGGCAGCCACGAGCCGCGGTCGTCGGACTCCACCGCCGCGACGGGCGCGACGCCGAGACGGGCCAGCAGCGCGTCCAGCTCGGCCCGCCGCGCGCCGCCGCGCGCGGGCAGGACCAGGCGCATGCCGTCCAGGGCGGCCACCGGCACCGGCTCGCGGATCTGCAGGGCGGGCGGGCAGATCAGCACGATCTCCCGCTGTTCGAGCGGGTGCGCGGCGAGGTCGCCCGGCACGGGCAGGTCGGTCAGGGCCAGATCGGCCCGGCCGTCCCGGATCACCGCGCCGACCGCGTCGCGGCCCTCGCAGCGGATCACCCGGACCCGTACGGCCTGCTGGTCGCGGGCGAACTCCGGGAGGAGGCGGGCGGTCAGCTCCGGCTCGAGCGTCAGGGTCGAGGCGACCCGCAGCTCCGCCGTCCGCCCGCCCGGGCGGCCGCCGGGCGGGGCGGAGGAGACCGCGGTGATGGCGTCGACGGCCCGCAGGGCGTCGCGGGCGTAGCGCACGATCTGCTCGCCGGTGTCCGTCAGCGCGACCCCGCGGCCGGCGCGCGCGAACACCTCGACGCCGAGCTCTCGCTCCAGGTCCCGGATGGCCCGCGACAGCGCGGGCTGCGCGACGAACAGGGCCTGGGCCGCCGCGGTCATCGTCCCGTGGTCGGCGGTCGCGACGACATAGCGCAGCTGCCGCAGATTCATGCCACGACGGTATGACAACGCGCCGGATTGGTCGTTGACATAGCCGGAATTGGCCTGGACATCCGGGGTTGCCGATGTTTTCTGCGGCCGGTCAGACGAACGTGTAAAAGACGGGCGGATTTGCCCTCGGCCGTCACGGCAGCTCGGCGCCGTAGACGCGCTTGACGACGTCGAGGTGCTGCCAGGTCTCCCCGACCCACACGCCGGGGACCGCCCGGACCGCCTCCAGCGTGCTCAGGAGTACGTCCCGCGAGGTCGCGTCGATCCCGCAGAGAAGGTCGTGGCGGCCGAATCCGGTCACCACGTAGTTGACGCCGGGCAGCGCCGCGATCCGCGATGCCGCCGCGCCGATGTCGGAGGAGACCCGGACGCCCAGCCCGGCGAGTTCGCCGGAGCCGAGGGCCTGGGAGTCGACGATGCCCGTCACGTGGATGATCCCGGAGCGCATCAGGCGTACGGCGCGCGCCCGCGTCGCCGCCTGCGAGAGCCCCACGACCTCGGCCAGCCTCGTGTACGGGGTGCGGCCGTCATGGGTCAGCTCCCGCAGCAGCCGCCAGTCGATCTCGTCCAGCGACACGTCGGGCAGCTCGGTGACGACCGAGTGCGCGTCCTTGACCACGGTCGTCACGCGGAACACTTCGATGCCCCGGACGCCGGGCAGCGCGCGCACCGCGTCGACCTCCTGGACGAGCGCCGCGTCGTCGCGTACGCGCAGCTCCGCGACCACGGGGTGCGCCCCCGCGGCCAGGGACGCGAACCACGCGGCGGCGCGCCGGGAGACGGCCTCGGCGACCTGTCGCGCCGGACCGTCGACGTCGATGGCCAGGTGGCCGATCGCGCCGGTCCCGACCACCGACGCGTGCACGATTCCCACCACACGCACGATCCCCGAATCGAGGAGGTGCTGTACGCGCGTGCGCACGGCCGTGCGGGACAGCCCTACACGGTCGGCGAGCGCCTGGAAGGTGGCCCTCCCATCCCGCTGCAGCTCGCGTACGAGCACGGCGTCGACCGCATCGAGCACGGGGTTCCTCCTGGGGATGTATGGTCCTGCAGTTGTTTGCATGATCATTTCATTAGTGACGTGTTCGTCGCGAAAACGAAGCGTTGTTCGTGTTTGTTCGCTGAAGGACCACGAATGTGTCGGTGAGGCGCGTGGTCGGTGCCGAATTCGGCGCGTGGCACGATCCGACGGCATGGCAACGTCCGGGATCATCTCGCCAGTACTCGCGTACCAGTTCCGCCGGTATTCGCGCGACGCTCGTCACACGCGCGCCGGGCGAGTGCGCTCGGCGACGCCCGGTCTCGTCATGTGCAGGGGGCGATGGAAGCGTCCACTCGTTCGCCACGGCCCGGGGCGGCGCGGCACGCAGGACTCTGAACTGCATCGATGCCTCTCAGCGGGGGGTGCAGGCCCGCGCACCCGGCCACCGGCCCGGGGACGGCGCCGGATCCGCAAAGTGCGGTGGGACAGCTCAGACGTCAAGTGTTCCATGGGTAAATGACGGATGGTCAATGCCTCTGGCAGGAAAGTTTCCGGCCGGGAACGCCGTGGAAGCCGGACGGACGGGCCACACCCATCCATTGCGTTGGAGATCTCCGGCCGAACCGCTGGTCGTCCTGGTCACCGGCTGTGGATCGGTCGGATCGGGCGGCGCGGTCCGGCCGCCGGCCGTACGGGCGACGACCCCGTCCGGGACGGCCGCGTCCGCGCCGCGCCGGAGATCCCCGCGCCGGAGACCCCCGCGCTGAAGACCCATGCCGCGCCGGAGACCCATGCCGCGCCGGAGATCATCCGTGGCCCCCGCGCCCGGAAACCGCGTCTCGTCAAGGTGTCCGAGCTCCTCGGCACCCACTGACCGGCCGAGCTCCTCGGCGCTCACCGACCGGCCGGGCTCCGCAGCACTCATTGAAACTCCTCATTACCCATTGAACCGGGCACTGCCGGGTATCCCCGACAATGGACGGCGGCCTCCCTCGTGCCGATGATCCCCGAGCTCCGGACGGTGTAGAAGAACGTGCGCCTGCTGAATGGTGAGCGACCGGCCCATGACCTGACCTACAACGACGTCTTCATGGTCCCCCGGCGCTCGGACGTCGGGTCCCGCCTCGACGTCGACCTGTCGACCGCGGACGGCAGCGGTACGACGATCCCCATCGTCGTCGCGAACATGACGGCGGTCTCCGGCCGACGCATGGCCGAGACGATCGCCCGGCGCGGCGGCCTGGCGGTCATCCCCCAGGACATCCCCCTCGACGTGGTCGCCGACGTGGTCCGCTGGGTGAAGACCCGCCACCTCATCGTCGACACCGCCATCAAGCTCGGTCCCGGCGACACGATCGGCGCCGCCCTCGGCCTGCTGCACAAGCGGGCGCACGGCGCGGTCGTGGTGGTCGAGGACGACCGCCCGGTCGGTGTCGTCACCGAGGGCGACTGCATGGGCGTCGACCGGTTCACCCAGCTCCGCGAGGTGATGTCGCGCGACGTCCTCACGCTCCCCGACGACATCGACCCGCAGAAGGCGTTCGACACGCTGCACGCCCGCGGCTACCGGCTCGCCCCGGTCGTCGACGGGCAGGGCCTGCTCGTGGGCGTGCTCACCCGAACCGGCGCGCTGCGCGCCACGCTCTACCAGCCCGCCGTCGACGCGGACGACCGGCTGCGCGTCGCCGTCGCCCTCGGTGTCAACGGCGACATCGAGGAGAAGGCCGGCGCGCTGCTCGACGCCGGCGCGGACCTGCTGGTCATCGACACGGCGCACGGGCACCAGGAGAAGATGCTCGGCGCGCTGCGGCGCGTCCGCGCGCTCGGCCCGCGGGTCCCGATCGTGGCCGGCAACGTCGTGACCGCCGAGGGCGTCCGCGACCTCGTCGAGGCGGGCGCCGACATCGTGAAGGTCGGCGTCGGCCCCGGCGCGATGTGCACCACGCGGATGATGACGGGCGTGGGACGCCCGCAGTTCTCCGCGGTCCTGGAGTGCGCCGCCGAGGCGCGCCGGCTCGGCCGGCACATCTGGGCCGACGGCGGCGTGCGCCATCCCCGCGACGTGGCCCTCGCGCTCGCCGCGGGCGCCGCGAACGTCATGATCGGCTCGTGGTTCGCCGGGACGTACGAGTCCCCCGGCGACGTCCAGCGCGCCGCCGACGGACGGCTCTACAAGGAGAGCTTCGGCATGGCCTCCGCCCGCGCCGTCCGGCTCCGCACCACCGACGACTCCCCCTTCGAACGCGCCCGCAAGGCGCTGTTCGAGGAGGGCATCTCGACGTCGCGGATGTACATCGACCCGCAGTCCCCCGGCGTCGAGGACCTGCTCGACTCGATCATCGCGGGCCTGCGCAGCGCCTGCACCTACGCGGGCGCCCGGACGCTGGAGGACCTCCACGAGTACGCCGTGGTCGGCGTGCAGAGCTCCTCGGGCTACGCGGAGGGCAAGCCGCTCCACGCCAGTTGGTGACCCACCGATCCCTTGTACGCGGCCCGGGCATCGGCCTCCGGCGTCGGGGCATGCCCGTGATGGGTGGATCATAGAGGTGATGTCTAGGCGAGGACGGTGACATGCCCCGCATCGAGGGGTTCGAGGCCTACCGCATGACGATGCCTCACGGCCGGCGGCCGGAGAGCATCATCGTGCGGGTGTGCGACCAGGACGGCGCCACCGGCTGGGGCGAGGTCGCGGGGTCCGACGCCTGCTGGGCCGACATCGAGGAGCGCGTCGGTCCGGCGCTCCTCGGCCTCGACTGGGACCTGCCGGAGGAGGTCGTGGGCGTCGGCGGCCTCGGCGGCCACGCGGCCGCCTCCGCCATCGACATCGCCTGCTGGGACCTGTGGTGCCGCCGGCAGGGCACCCCGCTGGCGCACGCCCTCGGCGGTACCCGCACCTCGATCGTGGCCGGTGCCCGGCTGACCGCCGAACCGATGCTGGACGTGCTGCTGACCCGCGTGAACCGGCTGGTCAGCGCCGGCTACGCCCGCGTCACGCTGGCCGTGCAGCCCGGCTGGGACATCGAGCCCGTCCGCGCCGTGCGCCAGGCGTTCCCCGCGCTGGCCCTCCAGGCCGACGCCGGGGAGTCCTACACCGAGGACGCGGCGCACCTGGCCGCCCTGGGGGCGCTGGACGCGTACGGGCTCCTCGCGATCGAGCGGCCGTTCGCCGGCGCCGAGCTGGCCGCCCACGCCCACCTGCAGCGCGTGATCGAGACGCCCGTGTGCCTGGACCCCGCCGACCTGGACACGGTCGACGCGGCGATCGCACTGGGCGCGGGCCGGATGCTCGGCCTGCGGATCTCACGCCTCGGCGGCCTCACCGCCGCGCGCGGCGCCCACGACCGCGCCCTGGCGTCCGGCTGGGACGCCTGGTGCGGCGGCGCGGCGGGCTTCGGCATCGGTCAGGCGGCGGCCGTCGCGCTGGCCGCGCTGCCCGGCTGCGACCTGCCCAGCGACGTCAGCGAGACCCCGTCCCAGACCGCAGTCGTCTCCCCGCCGGTCCGCGCCCACGGCGGCGTCGTCGCCGTCCCCCTCACCCAGCCGGGCCTCGGCCACGACATCGACCACGACCTGGTCACCCGCCTCTCCCGCCGAACCCTCCGTATCCCCGCCTGACCCCCGAAGCCGTCCACGTTCGCGTCCGCGTTCGCGTTCGCGTCCGCGGTGATCATTGGCGATCGCTGCTGCTACAGCGCAGCGATCGCCAGAGGAACCCGCTGAAACCGGCGTCAGAGGACGTCGCTGAGGAACTGGCGGAGTCTCGGGCTGTCCGGGGACTCGAAGATCTTGTCCGGGGGGCCCGTCTCCACCGCGACGCCCTGGTCGAGGAAGGCGACGACGTCGGAGGCCTCGCGGGCGAAGCCCATCTCGTGCGTGACGACGACCATCGTCATGCCCTGTCGCGACAGGTCGGCCATCAGGCTCAGGACGCCCTTGACCAGCTCGGGGTCGAGGGCCGAGGTCGCCTCGTCGAACAGCATCACCTGCGGTCGCATGGCCAGCGCGCGGGCGATCGCCACCCGCTGTTGCTGGCCGCCGGACAGGTGGCCCGGCCGGGAGCCGGCCTTGTCGGCGAGCCCGACGAGCTCCAGTTGGTCGCGGGCGACCTGCTCGGCCTCGTCGGCGGACAGCTTGCGGATCCGGCGCAGCGGGAGCATGAGGTTGCGCAGGACGTTCATGTGCGGGAACAGGTTGAACTGCTGGAAGACCATGCCGACCTGCTGCCGCAGCCGGTCCGGGTCGCGGTCGAGCACGCTGGTGCCGTCGAGGAGGATGTCGCCCCTGTCGGGTTCGATCAGCCGGTTGATCGTCCGCAGGAAGGTCGACTTCCCCGAGCCCGAGGGGCCGATGACGCAGACGGTCTCGCCCTTGCCGACGTCGAGGTCGACGCCGCGCAGCACCCGGTTGCTCCCGAAGGCCAGGTGGATGTCGCGGGTGGCGAGACTGACTGAGGCGAACGTCTCCTGCTGCTCTTCGGTCACTTTGCGCCCTCACTCGTCGCGGGAAGCGGGGTCTCGCCGGCCATCAGAAGCGTCTCGGCGGCGTCCGGCGGCCCGGTCCTCGTACGGCGACCCTGGCGGAGCCGGTGGTCGACGAAGTTCACGAAGTGGGTCAGCGGCACCGTGAGCACCAGATAGACGATGCCGGCCAGCAGCAGCGCCGACTCGTTGCCGGTGTTCGCGGCGGCGTCCTGCCCGATCCGGAACAGCTCGCGCTGGCCGGCCGCCAGCCCGAGGAAGTAGACCAGGCTCGAGTCCTTGATCAGCGCGATCAGCTGGTTGACCCAGGCGGGCAGCACCCGCCGGATGCCCTGCGGGATGATCACGAGCAGCAGGGCCGCCGAGTGGGAGAACCCCAGCGCGCGGGCCCCCTCTGCCTGGCCGGGGTCGACGCTCTGGATCCCGGACCGGAAGATCTCCCCGATGTAGGCGGTCGCGATGAGCGACAGGGCGAGGATGCCCAGCGGGTACGGGTTGGGCCCCCAGATCTTCATCCCGAGCTGCGACAGGCCCACGCCGATCAGCAGGATGGTGACCACGGCGGGCAGGCCGCGGAAGATGTCGGTGTAGACGCGCGCGGGCCACCGGAGCCAGCGGTGCCGGGAGATGCCGGCCATGGCCAGCAGCATCCCGAGGACCGTGCCGATCAGCGCCGAGATGGCCGAGAGGATCAGCGTGTTCGGCAGGCCCGTCTTGAGCATGTCGGGCAGCGCCTGCCGCATGGACTGCCAGTTGAAGAAGGTGTCCCACAACGTGCTCAGCTGGTCCATCGGCCCTCTCTCATCGGCCCGCGCGCGTCAGTGTTCGGTCGGCCGGTCAGGACGACGGCGACGCGGCGGGCGCGCCCGACGCCTGGACCGGCGGGAAGGTCACCGTGCCGCTGCCCGGCTTGAACTCCTGGGGCACCTGACGGCCGGGGTAGTACTCCTCCTGCAGCTTGGTCCAGGTGCCGTCCTTGATGACCTCGTCGAGACCCTTGTTGAGCGCCTCGAGCAGCTTCGGGTTGTCCTTGGCGACCGCGAACGCCATCGGCGTCGACCCGAGCTGCTTCGCGGCGGCCACGACCTTGCCGCCGCTGTCCTTGGCGGTCTTCTCGCCGATCTCGGCCGGAGCGATCCAGGCGTCGGCGGTCTTGCTCTTCAGCTGGTTGAGCGCGCCGTTGTAGTCGGGCACCCGGACCGGGTTGAGGCCCTGCTTGGTGGCGTAGTCGTCCTGGACCGTTCCCTGGACGACGACCACGCGCTTGCCCTTGAGCTGGTCGAAGCCCGTGATGGGCGAGCCGGCCGGCACGTCGAGGCCGAAGTAGCCGAAGTCGTAGCCGTTGGTGAAGGCGACGGTCTTCTTGCGGGCCTCGGTGATGGTGATCGAGGAGCTGCCGACGTCGTACTTGTGCGTGGCGACCTGCGACAGCAGGGCCGAGAAGTCGGTGCCGGCGAACTGCACCTTCAGCCCGATCTTGGCGGCGACCGCGGTCAGCAGGTCGTTGTCGTAGCCGGTGAACTTGCCGTTCTTCAGGAAGACGTTCGGCGGCGCGTCGGTCAGCGTGGCCGTGCGCAGGACGCCCGGCTGGATCAGCTTGTACGGGTTGTCGGCGGACGCCTTCGAGCCGCCTCCCCCGCACGCCGCCAGGGCGCTGGCGGCGACGACGGCGACGGCGGTGGTTGCGAGGGCTCGCAACGGACGCATGGGGGTTCTCCTCTTGGGGGTGTTATGCGCGTGTGTGCCCGCGTCGTTGGGTGCCGCGACGCGGAAGCGGCGGAAGGACGTCGGCAGGACGGCCCGACGATCGGCTCGGGTCTGGTCCCGAACCTGCGAAGGCGCCCGGTCAGCGCGTGACGGGGCGGCCGAAGCACGGCCGACAGCTCATCGACGTGACGCGGAGCAGGTCGATGTGCCTGCGCGTCACGAGGAAGCTGTTCATGCGGTTAATCCTGCCGATTCGACCGGGATAGCGTCAAATCGACGATTCGCCACGCATCGCCCCGCCGACCTGCGGCACCGCCGGAAACGGGACTCTCGGGCGCGATCGAGATCACTCTTGTGGTTCCGAGCAATCGCTTGGTACACAGGTCGGGATGGACACGTTCGCGCGTTTACTGCTCGACCGGGCCTGCGACGACCGCCCCGGACTGCTGTTCGAGGACGAGCGGCACACGTGGGCCGACGTCGTACGGCAGAGCCGCCGCCGCGCCGCGCTCGCCCACGCCCTGCTCGGAGGAGCCCGGCCGCCGCACATCGGCGTGCTGCTGGACAACGTCCCGGAGTACCTGTTCTGGCTCGGCGGGGCGGCCCTGGCCGGCGCGGTCGCCGTCGGCGTCAACCCGACCCGGCGAGGGGCGGAGCTCGCCCACGACGTCCGGCACACCGACTGCCGGTTCATCGTCACCGACACCGCCCACGCTCCGCTGCTCGACGGCCTGGACACCGGTGTGCCACCGGAGCGGGTGCTGCTCGTCGACGACCCCGCCCACGCGGAGCTGCTCGCCGCGGCGGGGCCCGCGCCGGCGGTCGAGCCCGGCGCCCGTGATCCCCTCCTCCTGCTGTTCACCTCCGGATCGACCGGCGCGCCGAAGGCGGTCGTGTGCGGTCAGGGCCGGCTCGCCGCGATCGGCCGGCAGGCCCCGGCCTTCGGCATCACGGCCGGCTCGGTGACGTACGCCGCCATGCCCATGTTCCACGGCAACACCCTCATGGCGAACATCGTGCTGGCGACCGCCGCCGGCGCGGCCATCGCGCTGCGCCGCAGGTTCTCGGCGTCCGGATTCCTGCCCGACGTGCGCCGGTTCGGGGTCACCTACTTCAACTACGTCGGCCGCGCGCTCGCGTACGTCCTGGCCACTCCGGAGCGCGACGACGACGCCGACAACCCGCTGCGGGTCGCGTTCGGCACCGAGGCGTCCGCCCGGGACATGGCGCGGTTCGCCGAGCGGTTCGGCTGCCGGCTGGTCGAGTCGTACGGTTCGAGCGAGGGCGCGATCTCCATCCGGAAGACCCCCGACAGCCCGCCGGACGCGCTCGGCCGGCCGTCCGCCGGCGCGGACGTCGCCGTCGCGGACCCGGTGACCGGCGAGGAGTGTCCCCGCGCGCGCTTCGGCCCGGACGGCCGACTGTGCAATCCCGACGAGGCGATCGGCGAGATCGTCGGCCGGGGCGTCACCTTCGAGGGCTACTACCGGAATCCCGCCGCCGAGGCCGAGCGGCTGCGCGGCGGCGTGTTCTGGAGCGGCGACCTCGGTTACCGCGACGCCGACGGGTTCTTCTACTTCGCGGGCCGGGCCGGCGACCGGCTCCGCGTGGACGGCGAGAACTTCGCGGCCGCTCCGGTGGAGCGGATCCTGTCCCGCTGGCCGTCCGTGGTGATGTGCGCGGTCTACCCGGTGCCCGATCCTCGTACGGGGGACCAGGTGATGGCGGCTCTGGAGCTGGACGTCCCGTTCGCGCCGGAGGCGTTCGCGAGGTTCCTGGCGGAGCAGCCGGACCTCGGCACGAAGTGGGCGCCGAGGTTCGTCCGGATCGTCCCGTCGATGCCGCTCACCGCCACCAACAAGGTCGACAAGCGGCCGCTGCGCCGGGAGGCGTGGCGGGCCGGCGAGGTCTGGTGGCGGCCCGGCCGGGACCTGCGGTACGAACCGCTGACCGGCGACGCCCGGCGGTCCCTCGACGAACAGGCCGCCGCCCACGGCCGCCGGCTCTGACCGACACCCGGCCGCGCGCAGACCGCTGAAGCGACTGTTGATCTTGAAAGCCGACGACCGGGGCGCACAGCGGGACCGCGTTGGCCGAGGCAGGGATCCATCGTCGAGGCCGCGGCTGTGGTTCCCGCCCGGACGGTCCGGCGGCGACCGCCGCCTGTCGCCGGCCTCAGCTCCAGGTCAGGAACCGGTAGTGCAGCCCGGTCGACGACTCTTGCCACGCCCCGACGGAGTCCGGCGGGCGCCCCACGTCGGGCGCGTGGATGTCACCGTCGAAGGACTCCCGGATCTCGGTGACCACGATCCGGTCCGCGAACGGCAACGCCGCCCGGTACACCGCCGCGCCGCCGATCATCCACACGTCCCCCGACACCGCGGCGAGCGCCTGTGGCAGGTCGGGGAACGTGTCCACGCCCTCCTGCGGCGTGCGCGACAGCACGAGATTGCGCCTGCCCGGCAGCGGCCGGAACCGCGGTGGCAGCGACTCCCAGGTGCGGCGGCCCATGAGCACGGCCGCGCCCGCCGTCAGGGAGCGGAAGTGCTTCATGTCCTCCGGCAGGTGCCACGGCAGCGTGCCGTCGCGGCCGATGACGCCGTTCGCCGACTGCGCCCAGACGAGCCCGATCACACCGCCACCGGCGCCTTGATGCCGGGGTGCGGGTCGTAGCCGTCGAGCGTGATGTGCTCGTAGGTGTAGTCGAACAGGCTGTCCGCCGGCTTCAGGCTCAGCGTGGGGAACGGCCGCGCCTCGCGCGTGAGCTGCGTGCGGACCTGGTCCTCGTGGTTGTCGTAGATGTGACAGTCGCCGCCGGTCCAGACGAAGTCACCGACGCCGAGGCCCACCTGCTCGGCGATCATGTGCGTCAGCAGCGCGTAGCTCGCGATGTTGAACGGCACACCGAGGAACAGGTCCGCGCTGCGCTGGTACAGCTGGCAGGAGAGCCGGCCGTCGGCGACGTAGAACTGGAAGAACGCGTGGCACGGCGGCAGCGCCATCCGCGGGATGTCGGCGACGTTCCACGCGGAGACGATGATCCGCCGAGAGTCGGGGTTCTCGCGCAGCGTGCGCAGCACCTCGCTGATCTGGTCGACGTGCCCGCCGTCCGGGGTCGGCCACGACCGCCACTGCACGCCGTAGACCGGGCCGAGATCACCGTCCGGCGCCGCCCACTCGTCCCAGATCGTCACGCCGTTCTCGCGCAGCCACGTGACGTTCGCGTCGCCGCGCAGGAACCACAGCAGCTCGTACGCGATCGAGCGGAAATGGACCTTCTTCGTCGTGATCAGCGGGAAGCCGTCGGCCAGCCGGTAGCGCAGCTGGTGGCCGAAGATCGACCGCGTGCCCGTTCCGGTGCGGTCCTCTTTGCGGGCACCCGTGTCGAGCACGTGGCGGAGCAGGTCTTCGTACTGCGTGTCCGGCATGCCCACGAGCCTAGACGAGACGCCTTTCGCCCGCCTCCTGGCATCCCCCCGACTTGCGCATCACTCGTCCGGGCGAAGCGACGCCCACCGGAAGGCGCCCCGTCGCCCGGCACGCCGGCGGACGGCTACGCCGACTTCTCCAGGCGCTCGGCCCCGTCGTACGGGTGCTCGCGCGGCACCAGCGTGGGGTTGACGTTCCGCAGGACCGTCTCGCGGGTGACCACGACCTTGGCGACGTCGTCCCGGCCCGGCACCTCGTACATGACGTTGAGCAGGACCTCCTCGCAGATCGCGCGCAGGGCCCGGGCGCCGGTGCGGCGCAGCAGGGCCTGGTCGGCGATCGCGTCGACGGCGTCGTCGGTGAACTCCAGCTCGACGCCGTCCATCGCGAACAGCTCGCGGTACTGCCGGAGCAGGGCGTTGCGCGGCTCGGTGAGGATGCGGACGAGCGCCGCGCGGTCCAGCGGCTCGACGGTCGACAGCACCGGGAGCCGGCCGACGAACTCCGGGATCAGCCCGAACTCCCGCAGGTCCTGCGGCATCACCCGGGCGGACGACTCCTCCCGGTCCTCGGCGCCGAACGCGGCGCCGAACCCGGCCGCCCGGTGGCCGGCCCGCCGCTCGATGATCCGCTCCAGGTCGGCGAACGCGCCACCGCAGATGAACAGCACGTCGGTCGTGTCGATCTGGACGAACTCCTGGTGAGGATGCTTGCGGCCGCCCTCCGGCGGAACGCTCGCGACCGTGCCCTCGAGGATCTTCAGCAGCGCCTGCTGGACTCCCTCCCCGGAGACGTCCCGCGTGATGGACGGGTTGTCGGCCTTGCGGGCGAGCTTGTCGATCTCGTCGATGTAGACGATCCCGGTCTCGGCCCGCCGGACGTCGTGGTCGGCGGCCCGCAACAGCGCGACCAGGATGTTCTCGACGTCCTCTCCGACGTAGCCGGCCTCGGTCAGCGAGGTCGCGTCGGCGATCGCGAACGGCACGTCGAGGATCCGGGCCAGGGTCTGGGCCAGGTGCGTCTTGCCGGAGCCGGTCGGCCCGATCAGGAGGACGTTGGACTTGCCGACCTCGACGGCGTCCCGCCGGTCCGTCCGGCGGTCGGGCCGCGCCCGCAGGCGCTTGTAGTGGTTGTACACGGCCACCGCGAGGATCTTCTTCGCCTCGTCCTGACCGACGACGTACCGATCGAGGAAGGCGTGGATCTCACGGGGCTTCGGCGGCGCGCCCGCGGCGGCGGCCGGACCGTCCTCGTCGTCCTCGACGAGCTCGTGCAGACCGCCACGCACTCGTCGCAGATGTGGACGCCCACCGGGCCCGCGATCAGCCTCCGCGCCCGCCGCTGGCTCTTGCCGCAGAACGTGCAGGTCAGCGGGTCGCCGTCGGCGTCGGTACGGGTCATCGAGAACGTCTCCTCACGGGGCCGCGCGTGCCGGATGACCAGACCATATGATCTCATCATCCGGGAGCGACGGTATCTTCTACCGCCACGTACGGCAATCCGGCGATCGGGGGGACGATGATCCGGCTCACCAGGGCGGAGGCCCAGGAGCGCAACCGCGCCCGCGTACTGGCCGCCGCCCGGGAGGAGTTCGCCGAGTGCGGATACCGCGACGCCAAGGTCGACCACATCGCCGAACGCGCGGGCCTGACGCGCGGCGCCGTCTACTCCAACTTCCCCGGCAAGCGGGCCCTGTACTTCTCGGTCCTGGCCGAGGACGCCGAGCGGGCGGCTCCGGCACCCGCTCCGGCGACGGCCGGCACGCCACGGGAGGCGCTCGCGGCGTTCGCCCGCGCCTGGGTCGACCGGCTGCCCCTCGTCACCGACGAGGAGGACGGCCGGCGGATCGGCCGGGAGGTGCTGCCGGAGATCCTCGCCGATGACACGGCCCGGGAGCCGTTCGCCCAGTTGATGAAGCTGGACGCCATCCTGCTCGGGCTGGCCCTGGAGCGGCTGCGCCCGCCCGGCACGCCGCCCGTCCGCCTCGTCCGCGTCGCGGAGGCCGCGCTCACGATCCTGCACGGCGCGAGCCAGATGAGCGCCGCCGCGCCCGGCCTGCTCGAGCCCTTCGACCTCGTGACCGTCTGCGCGAGCCTGGCCGACCTCGACCTGGGGGGTGGGTGGCCGCCCGTGCCGCCGGTCCCGCCCGCCAGGCCCGCCGACGACCCGTGGGACCCGCCCGACGCCGTCGACGCGGTGCGGGGGGCGCCCGTCCGGCCGGTCGGCGACGGCGTCGTGGCGATCCTCGGCCTGCGCCGCCTCGAGGCCGCGGAGGAGGCCGTCCGGGCCGCTCCGCCCGGCACCGGGGTCACCGCCGCCGTCGTCACCGGCGACCCCGGTGAGCTGGCGCCGCTGGCCAGGCTCGCCGTCGCCGACCTGTCCGACTGCCTCCGCCGGGCGTTCCCGCCGTCGGCGTGGCCCGGGCATGGTGCGGACCTCGCGGGCGGCGGTCCTTCGACGGGTGGTGGGTTGGGCACCACACCTCCGCACACCGGGAACC